>CALRXP010000176.1:0-6163 GCA_943372155.1 Candidatus Endomicrobiellum trichonymphae
GCCGTCGCCAAGGACACGTCGCGGCGCAACACGACCGGCAAAGACTTTCTCGCTCCGCGCGTCCTGCTCGTCAGGCAAAGCGACGGACAACGCTGGAGCACGCCGTGGACGGCGCACCGAGGGGAGTTCCTCGGAGCCGATCCGGCGAACGGTCGCCTGCTGTTCGCCGTCACCGACCGGGACCGGCCGGGCGTGTGGGCCATCTCGCCGACGCGCGCCTCGCTGACGAACGCGGGCTCAGCGATCGACGGTCACTGAGCGCTGCCTCCGCCCCTGGCGGCGGATAACAAAGAGGACGAGCGCCCCGGTCGCCGCGGCGGCCAGCAACAGGTAGCCCCAGCCGGTACCGCGCCCGGAAGTGCCGGCCATGTCGCCGTTCGCCTCCGGAGGCGCCGAGGTGAAAAGCCCTTTGATCACGTTCGTAACATTCACGTGGCGTTCGGCTGCCGTCACGACCGGGCCGATCCCCTCCGCCACCGGACGGGACGGAGGCCGACCCGTGTCGAATTCCATCGTCTCCCCCGAGGAAAGGGGTGCAGGAGGCGCAGGCGCCTTCGCCTTCAACACTCCCTGACCTTCGGAGTCAGCCTCCTCCATCGCGGCCACCTTCGCCCTCATCGCCGCGTAGATCCTCGCGACCTCCTCCGTGGAGAGGTCTTCTTCTGGCGGCTTCTTTTCGATCTCCGAGGCGATGTTCTTCAGCGTTTCGGGAGAGACGATCGCGTTTTTGTCGTAATGGATTTCCTCCTTCCCGGCGGCCTCCGGATTGCACTGCTCAAGGCCCTTGGTGCACGATTTAGTCCACACGAAATCGCGTCCCGTCGAGCCGATATCCTGGAAGCCCGGCTGGGCGGAACCGCCGGTCAGAACATAGGCGTTCTTGAGCTCGTTGTATTTTTCCGGCGAAACCACTTTGAAGAAGTCCGGGCGCCGTTCGAGCGCGCGCGGAGAGCCGGTCGCCGGCGCCGAAGGCGCCACCGACGTGCGCGACTCCGGCGCCACTCGGCCGAAGGAGGGCCCTCCGGCGGCGGACCGCGCGCCGGCAACGGGACCCGCGCCTTTCACGTCTGCCGACGCACCCTTGGGACCCGGCGCGGCCCGCGCACCGGGATCCTTAGGGAGCATGCTCTTCATGGCGTCCGCCATACGGCTCATGCTGCTTGAAGCGCGGGCCGAAGTCTTTGCCTGCCCCGCTCCCGCCGCCGCGGCCGCGCTCGCCTGCGCCTTGCCGGCAGCCGCGGCGGGGCCTGAGCCGGAGCTCGGGCCTTCACCCGCGGGAGACCTATCCCCCGACGAGGGTGCTTCTTCGGAGGCGGAAGGCACCGGAGCGGCCGGATCCGTAGGCGGCGGCGTCTTCGGAACGCCTTTTTTCGGCGGATGCTCTTTGACGAAATCGGAGTAGAACATGGGCCGGCCGTCGACCCAGATCGCGGTCTGATGGCCCCCGTTGCCGTCGTCGAAATCCTTCTCCTTCACCTCTTCGGCGAATAAGGCGGCCGCCCTCGATAGGGCGGCCAGGACGAGACAGCAGGACAGGAGGGATTTGATCTTCACCGCAAAGCGCGGCTGCGCTCACGGTGAGTGTAACCCGAGCCCCCACGAGCGTCAAGCCCCTGAGAACGTGCCGGTTATTTCCAGAGATCCGACATTTCGTCGGCCTCGAAAATCGGCCGAATAAACGACGCTCTGCGCGCCGCGCCCAAGCTCAGCTGGACGAGTTTCGCGGCCCGATCGGCCCGCGCGGCCGAGGCTGGCTTCGATTCCCACTGAGCGTCCTCGAACGCCGAGGCGCGATTGAAGAAGCCTCCGATCGGCGCCCAGCGCATGCGCCCTTCGCGCTCCTTCACCTGGACGATGCCGGCATCTTGAACGTATTGGGATGTGAACGGATTGCCGGTATTGTAAAAGCGTAGCTGCGAAACCAGATACGTGGTCCACTCAGGATCGGCGTCCGAAATCAGAATATACGATCGGCTGCTGGGATCGAGCTTATCCTCGCTTCCGGGGAATATCTGCGGCAGGACCTCGACAGGGGAAGAGTAGGTCCACGCTCCCTCCTGGAAAGTCGCCTCGGCGAGGAGCTCGTTCATGCTCCGCGAGAACTGATCCCGTCCGAATCCGAGCCACGGCTTCTGCCCGACGTTTTCATAGGCCTGAACCGAGGCGGCTTGGAATATCATCGGGGTGACCGCGTCCTTACCGTCCTCCCCGAACGAGAATACGACGAGCAGCCGGTAGTACTGGTAGATATTCTTGGTCAGCGGAATGGCGTTGACGCACACCTTGCCGGGAAACGCCGAAAGCACGGCTTTAACGTCGGGGAAGGTGAGCACCTGGGTCATCGCGGCGGCGACGAGGCCGCTCACCCCGGAATGCTCGACGGAATCCTGGTAAGTCCGCAAAGACGCTCCGCTCGAGAGCCCGCACACCTTGATCCCCTCCGCTCGAACCGGAACTACAGCTGAGGCGGCGAGGGCCACGGCCAACATCAATACGGCGGCTAAGGTTCGCATGCTCGATTTCTCTCCTTGATGAAATTCGTCCTGTCCCATCAAGAATAGCTCTGAACGACGCGCGGAGGAGAGCGCCGGCGGCCTAATTCGCGAAGGCAATCGGTCTATTTCGGTCGCGGGACGGGAGTCCCGCGTTTAGTCAACCGGAGGTAACCGCGCGGCTTCAGAAATCGAAGGCTTTGCGCAGGCGCGTCTGGATGATGAAAAGCCCGCCGCCTTCGACTTTGTCGTGGACGGAGTAAGCCGCCGTCGCCTCGAGCACGCCGCGGAACGCGGAGATCGCTCGGCGCATAGCGCCCTCGTCCGTGCGGATGATGACGCCCGACTCGTGCAGCACGGAGCCGCGCCGGGAGATCATGTCTTCATACAGCCCCGCCATCCGCTGACGCAGCTTCTCGTAGCCGGGGAAGCCCATCGGCAGGACGTAGAACCGGCCCGCAATCGGGCTCTTGTAGCGGTTGGCCGACGTCTTCTTGGCGAGCTTGAGAGAAACGAGCTTCGCCAGGCCCGCCTTGACGGACGCGACCGGAAGCGCGAGGACCTTGGCGAGCTCTTCCGCGTCGAAGGAGCCGAAATCATTGACCAGGCACTCAAAGGCCCAGTACGCCGCGGGATCGGACAGGAGGACGCGGCACTGCGGCTCGGTCAGATGGTAAGCCTGGCCCGTGATCAGGCGCTTCTTCGCGCGTTGTTCGGAGTCGCCGCCGGACTGCTCGCGCAGAAGCGGCAGGACCAAGGAACGGTAGTTCTCCTCGGTGACGAAGAGATCCTTCAGGTAATCGGTGACGAACAGATGGTACGCGTCGTCCGTGGGCGGGATGCGGAGAATGCCGAGAAGGATGGGCAGCCACTCGGCCCGAGGAAGATGCTTGCCGCGCTCGAGCTTCAGGTAATAGGCGAACGTGAACGGGAACACCCGCCGCCCGCCGTTACGGTGATAATAGGCGTACGGGGTCTTGAAGCCGGCGTCCTGCCGGAGACGAATCAGCGTTCGAGCGAATGCACCCACGGGCCGATGTTAACATTTCAGATGGGATTTATGAGCGAGCTTACTTGCAGCCCCAGCCGCTGCCGCCGCTGCAGGCCGTCTTGATCTTCGCCTGGCCGGGTCCTCCGGCGAAATTTTTTGCCGCTCCGTCGACTCGAGCGGCCGCCGCTTTAATCCACGATCCGAGTTCGGGGGACGCGAACAGCGAGACGCCCGTTTCCTTCGCGCAGCCCGGACGAGCGACGATGCCGGCCAGCCTCATGGCGCCCTTCTCTCTCATCATGAACACCGGCGCCCCTTCCATTTCGGAGCCGCAAGGGCCTGATTCCGAGGCTTTCTCCGGGACGGCCGCAAGCGCGTCTTTTTTGGCCTCGAGCGAAACAATCTTCATCATGACCGGCAATAGTCCCGATTTATCCCGGGTGGCCGATATGAGCGGCGACTTCCGCTTCACCTCCGCGCCGGAGATAGGCTCTGCCGCCGGGCGTACTTTCGACGCCGGCCCCGCAAAAGAAATGACGGCAAATCCAGTATTTTTTCTTCCTGTACCGGCGGGGGACACCTCGCAGGCGCCTTCCGTGCAAGGCACGGCGTCGCGGGAAGGGGCGTCCATGAACACGACCGTGCGGGGCCCCGTTGAATTCGTCAGGCAGGATGCGAGCGTCAGCACGGCGTTTTGGCCGATCACCACGCCGCTGCAAACCGAAGATTCCTTCCCGGCGGTGCCGAACTTAATCTGCACCATGTAAGACAGGAAGTCGCCCGTCGCCTTCACGACGGCTGGCTCTGAGGGGTCGCGGTCGGCCGAGGCGGCGAGCGGGAGCAGGGAAAGAACCAGGGCGGCAAACAGGTGTTTCATGAGATGAGTATAAGAGCGGAAGTCCGAACGCGCAAGGCGCATGCGGTCCTTATGCGGCCAAAGCGGTCTATCCCGCCGCCGATTCTCTCGACGTAAAATTTGTATAATGAGGGCTGAAGGCCGTCGGCGGAAACCGCCCAAAGTACGGCCTGGAGGACTCACGAACATGCAGCGCAAAGGCAAGTATTTCTTTAACTCCGAGTCGGTGAGCGAAGGCCACCCCGACAAGGTTTGCGACCAGATTTCCGACGCCGTCCTCGACGCCGTGCTCGCCATCGACCCCATGAGCCGCGTCGCCTGTGAGACCTTCGTCGGCCGCGGCCTCGTGGTCGTCGGCGGCGAAATCACCACCAAGGCGATGCTCGACATCGACCAGATCGTCCGCCAGACCATCAAGGAGATCGGCTACACCCGCCCCGAGTACGCGTTCGACTCGGCCTCCTGCGCCATCCTCAACGGCATCGGCCGCCAGTCCCCCGACATCGCCCAGGGCGTGGACACGGGCGGCGCCGGCGACCAGGGCATCATGTTCGGCTACGCCTGCCGCGAGACGGAGGAGCTCATGCCCCTTCCGATCATGCTCGCCCACAAGCTCGTCAAGAAGCTCGCCGAGGTCCGCAAGAACGGCACGCTCCCCTACCTCGGTCCCGACGGCAAGTCCCAGGTTTCCGTCGAGTACCTCGACGGCCGCCCCGTCCGCGTCGACACCGTCGTTCTCTCGACCCAGCACGGTCCCGAGATCCTCGACAAGTCCGGCGACCAGATCACCGAGAAGGCCCGCAAGGAGATCATCGACGTCGTCATCCGCCCCGTCCTCGGCAAGCGCCTCATCGACGACAAGACGCGCTTCCTGATCAACCCCACCGGTAAGTTCGTCGTCGGCGGCCCCGCCTCCGACACCGGCCTCACCGGCCGCAAGATCATCGTGGACACCTACGGCGGCCGCGCCCCGCACGGCGGCGGCGCGTTCTCCGGTAAGGATCCGACGAAGGTCGACCGCTCGGCCTGCTACATGGCGCGCTACATCGCCAAGAACGTGGTGGCCGCCGGTCTCGCCGACGAGTGCACGGTCCAGCTCGCGTACGCCATCGGCGTCGCGGAGCCGGTCGGCGTGTACTTCGACACGCACGGCACGGGCGTCGCCGACGAGGCGCGCATCGAGGCCGCGGTCCGCAAGCTTTTCCCCATGACGCCGAAGGGCATCATCGACACGCTCAAGCTGCGCCGCCCGATCTACCGCCAGACCGCTTCGTACGGCCACTTCGGCCGCACCGAGAAGGGTTTCGAGTGGGAGAAGACGGACAAGGCGGACGCTCTGCGCGAGGAAGTCCTCGGTAAGGGCGCGAAGGCGAAGAAAGCCCTCGCCGTCGCTTAAGGATCATTCGTTGAGCGGAACTCCGCTCGCCCGGCCCGACGCCTGGCGCCTTTGGTGGTCGTTCACCTGGCGCCAGGCGTTGGTCATGCTCATCGGCGAATTCATCGTGGCCGTTCTTCTCGCCGTTTGCAAATGGGCCGGCGTGCCGCTCTGGCTGACCTACGGGTCTCTCCCCTACCTGACGTTCGCCGTCGTCTTTTATTCCGCCTTCGAAGCCTGCCGGCGCCTCTTGTCCGTCTACGACATCCGGCTCCATGGAGCGCACCCTCACGATGAACAAAAGCATCGCCACCGCCGCTGAAGCGGTCTCTCGCGTCAAAGACGGCGCGACGATCCTCATGGGAGGATTCGGCGTCTGCGGCCTCGCCGAAAACCTCATCTCCGCGCTCCTCGAAAGCGGCGCCAAGAATCTCACGCTCGTTTCAAAC
>CALRXP010000177.1:0-6139 GCA_943372155.1 Candidatus Endomicrobiellum trichonymphae
AGTCGTTCACCGGCGACAGTATACAACTCCGCCGTGAATTAGGGCGCGCGCGCCACGAGCGACTCGCCGGACTCCGTCGCCTCGCGCACGCGCAGCATGGTCAGGCGCTCGACCGCTTCGGGCGTCGCCTGGACGGATTCACTTTCGAGGTTGACCTCGAAGGCGTAGACGGGAAAGCCCGCCGGCTCGCGGAAGATCACGAGATAGCCGTCGTCCTCAGTCTTCTCCGCGCTCCACGCGCGGGGGTAGGCGGGATTGCGCACTGCCCCCGCGAGCCGACCGAGCACGGTTTTCTCATCGCCCGCGGGCTGCCAGTCCTGGACCATCGCGATCGCGTCGAGGCCGTCGGGATCGACGGCCGCGACGCGGGCTGCGGCCTTCGGCGGCGCGAAATTGATCTCGCCCACGTGGTCCGCGCACGCCAGGAAGGCGACCAGCAGGCCGCCGAAGGAGAGCGCGGCGGCCATGTGGCCGCGGTAGGCGTCCGGATCGCGCTTGGCCGTCGGTCGAACCGGCGGTTCGGGGGACAGCTCAGCGCGGAGCCAGGCCGGCGCGGCGCCATCGCAGACGGCGAGGGCCGAGATGATCGCTTGAAGCTCGACGTCGTTGCGCGCAGCGGAGTTCGTGATCGCCATGCGCATAGGGTAGGTCCGGGACCGGAAATCGGCCACGAAACAACTCGTAAAATGCGGGGAAAGGGAAAGTGTACGAGGCCTAGGCGAGAGCCGGAGGGAAGGAGTGGCGCCCGTCGGCGCCGGGTTCCAAGGTCCACGTCCGGACGACGGCGCTCAGCGGCAGGGTGCCGTAGAGATGGGGGAACAGGGCGCCGCCGCGCGACGGCTCCCACTTCACGGGCGAACCGATCAAGGCCGGATCGATTTGGGCCAGCACCAGGCCGCGCTCGCCCGGGAAATGGCGCGCGGCGGTCTCCTCGGCCTGCGCCGCGGTCGAGAAATGAATGAACCCGTCTTTGAGATCGAGCGCGGAGCCCGCGAAGCGCTCAGCGTCTTTGGTCGCGGCCCATTCCGCGGCGCGGAAAAGCTTGTAGATCACGGCCGCAGGGCCCGCACGCGGGCGAGACGGTCGAGCAGTTCGCGCTCGAGCGCCTTGTCGCCGCGCGCCGTCGCCGCCTGACGGCGCCAGTCGAGGAGATCCTGTCGGTACGGATCGAGGCGTAGCGCGGCGTCGAGCTCGGCTTCGGCAACGCTGAGCCTGTCCGGGCGTCCGGTCAGCGCCTGCATCAACGCGCCGGAGCCCAAGATGTAATGCGCCACCGCGTCGTTCGGGTGGCAGGCCGCGGCGCTTTCGCCCAGAGACGCGATGCGGTCCGCCGCGTCGAGCCGGTCCGCGTCGGCGCTTCTGCCGATGCGCGCGGAGAGGAGATTGACGTAGGCCAGGTCGTAGGTCAGCTCGCAGGGGTTGAGCGCGAGGGCCGCCCGATGCTGGAACTCGGCGGCGGCCGGCCCGGCGGAAGCGGCGAGCTTGAATTCCCGGTCGGCGTCCGCCAATCTCAACGCGTAGAACGCCGAGGCCGAGGCGAAGACGAGCGCTAAGCCGAGCCTGAGCGTCCGGGCACCGGCGGCTCGCGGGCGAACCAGCAGTCCGGCCGCCAGCGCGGCAGACACATAGGCCGGCAAGGAGACGATGTTGAGCTGGAGATTGACGAAGAGCGCGGTCAGGCCCGCGACGAGCGAGGCGGCGCGGGCCCGGTCCTTTTCCGCGGCCAAGAACCGCTTCGCCTCCAAGACGAGAGCGGCAAGCAGCCAAAGGTACGCGCCCAGCCCGAGCAGGCCGGTCGTCGCCGCGATTTGAAGAAGATCGTTGTGCGCGTGACCCAATCGCAGGCCTTGGCCTAAGACATGAATGACGCTCTCCGTCCGCGCCTGCCGCAGGCCCAGCTCGAACGCGTCCGGACCCACGCCGAGCCAAGGATGCGCGCGGAACAGGTCGAAGGCCACGCCCCAGATGGCGAGGCGCTCGCCCTCGCGGCCGAAGTCCGCGGCCCCGCGCCGGGCCAGCGCTCCCGCCGCCCAGGCGGCGGCGAGGGCCGCGACGGCGGCGAGGGCCGCCCAGCGTCGCCAGGACCAGCCCGGCGCGCGCAGACGGCCGGTGAGCCGGAGATAGACCACGGCGCCGAGCGCCGCGGCGAGCCAGGCCCCGCGCGAGACCGTCGCGAGAAGCCCCGCCGCGATCAAGGCCAACGCCGTCCGGCCGAAGCGTTCGTCGCCCGGCTCGCTGAGCGCCCAATGCAAGGCGACCGGCAGCCACAGCGTCAGGTAGGCTCCGAGGAAGACGGGGCTCGCGAGCGTGGACATCGCGCGTCCGTAGGACAAGTTCCCGGCGGGCACGAACGGATCGAGCCCCGCCGCCTGGACGACGGCATAGGCGGAGGCCAGCGCCGCCGCGCCGAGCGCCGTCTTCATTAGGAGGCGCCGATCCGCATCGCCGGTGAGGCAGGCCGTCAAATGGAGCAGGAGCGCGCACGCGGCGACCTGCCAGAGGCCGTAGGTGTAGCTTCCGTACGTCCCCGCCAGGCTCACGCGCGGATCGAGCGAGAACATCGCCGCCAAGCCCCAGGCGAGGAGGACCGCCGCCAGCGGGCGATCGAGGGGCGTCGAAAGGGAGGGGGCCGTCTTGCGCCGCGCGGCCGCGAAAGCCGCGATCATCACCCCCACGCACAGGACGACGAGCTCGGGGGTGATGTACTCGTCGCTCACCAGCCGGCACCAGGCGAGCGGCACGCCCGCGCCCGCCAAAGCCAGGCCGAGCGTCGTCCAGCGGTCGACGGGAGCGTCCGGAAGTCGATGGCTCATATCCGCGGGGGCTAGTGTAGAATATCCTTATGGCTCTTCGACCCCTTCTCCTTCTGCCGCTCGCCGCGCTCTTCGCCGCGACCGCGCTCGCCGACAACTTCGACGCCCAGGTCGCCGCGGGCCTTCGCCTCGTCGGGGAACGCGACCGCCACGACCACGACCGCCGCGGAGGCGACCGTCGGGGCGATCACGAACGCGGGCGAGATGATCGGCGATTGGAACGCGAGCGCCGGGAGCGCTGGCGCGACTACGACCGTCCGAAGCCTCCCGCTCCCGTCCAACCCTCTCCCCGCGAGTACGAGCCGCGCGAGCCCCGCAACCGCGAGATTCCCCGCGCGCCCGAGCCTTCCCGGCCGCGTCTCGGACGGTGGCATCAGGGCTACGGGAATACCGTCCACGTCTGGCGCCCCACTCACTTCACTCTGTATCTGGGTTACTCCAACGACATCGAGGAGTGCATCCAATACGGTCGTGAGGCGAATTTCCCGTACGTGACCCGCTACGATTTCAGCGGCGACTGCTACGGCGACACTCGCCCTTACTAACCGAACGTCAGGGCCAGCGCGAAGCCGATGAACAGCGCGCCGGCGCCGCGGTCGAACAACCGGCGCACGCGGGGCCTCGCCAGCAGGACGGCGGCTTGGCGGCCGCTCAGAGCGTAGGCGAAGTAGCACGACACCTCGATCACCGCGAACAGCGCCACTAGGACGGCGAACTGCGTCCCGCGCGGCTTGTCGGCGTCGAGAAACTGCGGCAGGAACGCGGCCGCGAAGAGAATCGCCTTCGGATTGCTGACTGAGACGAGAAAACCCCGCCGGTAGAGCCCGCTTTTCGGGGCCTCGACGCGCGGGCCGTCCTCCTCATCAAGCCACATCCGGACGCCGAGGTAGACGAGATAGGCCGCGCCACCGAGCTTCAACGCCCCGAAGGCCCGCGGCGCCGCCTGCAGAAGCGCTCCGAGCCCCGCCGCAGACAAAGCCATCATGCCGATGACGCCGGTCAGGCACCCCGCCATCACGGCGAGCGTGCGACGCAGACCATGGCGCACGCTGGTCGTCATCACGAGCAGCATGTTGGGGCCGGGTGTGGCCGCGATCACGATCGTCGCCGCGACGAACAGCTTCCATTTCTCCGGCATGCTCAGCGTCCGGCTTTTTCGAAGACGTGGAAGCTGTCGCGGAGCTGCTTGACGAGCCTCATCCGGCTCAGGAACGCGCGCTCGGCGGCCGGATCAAGGCCGTTGGCGCCGCCCGTGACGATCACCGCTCGTCCGCCGGGCTTGAGCACCGCATGGATCGCCTCGGCCGCGTACTCGACGTCGATGCCGTCGCCCATGCCTGGCGTATGCCCGTGGACGATCTCGGGGTTGAACGTGAAAAAGGAAAACACGGTGTCGAATTTCCAGGCCCAATCGGACGCGAGGTCTTCCGCCTTGACGCGCCGGACGTTCTCCGGGCGCAACGGGTGGACCGCGTCGGGGCGCACGGCGGGATCGGCGGCGTGGACCTTGGCCGGGTCGAAGCCCTCGACCGCGATGAGATGACGGGCGAGGGCTGCGTTATGGCCGGCGCCGAGATCGAGTATGGTCTGCGCGCGCAGGGGAGAGGGCGTGTCGAGCAAGGGGCTCGTGAGCGAATGCGCGAGGGTGAAGGCCGTGAGCGACGTCCCGGGGTCGGGCAGGCGCAGCGGCGCGGCGGCGGAAAGCGTCGCGGCGCCGATCCCGGGGGGGACGGCGCGGACCTCGGTGACGATCGCCGCCTGGGCGGACGCGACGGACCAGAGGAGCAGGGCGAAAACGACCCAACGGGGCTTCACGGGGATAGTATGGATGGAGGCCTGGCTCTCGTCCTGAGCCTTCCGGTCCCGTTGGGGTGGGCCTTCGGTCTAGAGGGCTTTGGCGGCCGCGTCGGCGGTGTGGAGGGAGAACGTCTTCGAGATCAGCTTGGCGTCGGAGGACTTGAGGGTGCGCTCCCAGCCGCAGCTGCACTTGAGCTTCTTCTTATCGGAGCGGAACTCGTACATGTGGATTTTCATGGTGTCTCCTAAAACACAAAACCCCGAGGCCTTCGCCTCAGGGTCGGTCCCGACATTTCTCGTTACGGGTTCGAAATCAACATTGTCAGTATAGCATAATTTGGCTAATCTGTGGGTATGAATCACGAAGAACCGACGGAAGACTTCTCGGCCATGCTCGGGGCGTCCCTGGAAGCGGCGGAGAAAACCTTCGAGCCCGGCGATAAGATCCGCGGCGAGCTGCTTTCGGTCGGCCGCGAGGACTCCCAGGTGGCCATCGGTCCCGGCCGCGAAGGCGTCGTCGCCACCGCCGATTTCCGCGACGAGGCGGGCGTCGTGTCCGTCCGCGCGGGGGACGTGCTCGATCTGTACGTGACGTCGGTCCGCAACGGCCAGGTCCGCCTCTCCAAGAATCCCACCGACAAGAACATCGCCGCCGACCTCAAGGAGGCGTTCGAGCTCAAGCGCCCGGTCGAGGGCCGCGTCGTCGAGTTGTGCAAGGGCGGCTTCCGGGTCAGCGTCAAAGGCAAGTCCGCCTTCTGCCCCATCAGCCAGATCGACGTGAAGCGCACCGAGACGGGCGCCGAGTTCGTCGGCAAGACCTTCACCTTCGTCCTCACCGAGTTCGGCGAGGACGGCCGCAATGTGATCGTTTCGCGCCGGAAGCTCCTCGAAGAAGAGCAGGGCCGCGCCTCGGCCGCTTTCCTCGCGGCCAACGCCGACGGCGCCGTCGTCACCGGCACCGTCACGCGCATCGAGAAGTTCGGCGCCTTCGTGGCCTTGGTTCCCGGCGTCGAGGGCCTGCTGCATGTCTCCGAGGTCGCCTGGTCACGCGTCGAGTCGCCCGCCGACATCCTCAAGATCGGTCAGTCGATTTCCGTCAAGATACTCAAGCGCGAGACCGTCGAGGGCCGCCTGAAGCTCTCCCTGTCGCTCAAGCAGGTGACCGAGCGCCCCGCGACCCCCGCCGCTCCGGCGGTCCAGGACCCGTGGAGCAAGTACACCGTCGGCCAGGTCGTGGAGGGGAAGATCACGCGCAAGGAGCCCTACGGTCTCTTCGTGCAGCTCGAACCCGGCGTCGTCGGTCTCCTGCACCAGTCCAAGACCAGCGACCGCGCGGACTTCGAGTTCGACCGGCAGAAGGTCGGCAATGTGATCTCCGTGCAGGTCGGCGAGGTTAAGCTCGGCGAACGGCGGATTTCGCTCGATCTCCCGCAGGACAAGGACGCCGACGAATGGCTCAAGCGCCAGGAAAGCGAGGCGCCGGTGAGCCCGATGGCCGAGATGTTCCGGGCCGCGCTCGAGAAAAAGAA
>CALRXP010000178.1:0-6129 GCA_943372155.1 Candidatus Endomicrobiellum trichonymphae
CCGCGCGGGGAATTGGCGCTCGCAAAACCACCCGGGATAGGTCCGGGGGGAGCGACCCTCTTTTTTTCACGTTTCGATTCTTGAGAGGGGGGTTTTGATCATTTTTTCGATCAAAACCCGCGACTCAGGAATGAATATCGAAATAATGAAGATGTCCGGCCGCACCTGGTGATGGAACTTTTTGGGAGCCCCAATCGTATGAATACATGGACTTCCGAAAGAGACCCCACGAGTGGGACGGAATCGAGCCATGGTTTTGGCCCGCCGTCGCGCGCGAATTTCCGCCGCTCAAAACGACGCCGTTCCTGAAACGTCATCGAAAGGGTGGCCGACCGCGCAAAAACGACCGCCTCGCGCTTAACGCGATCCTTTGGCGATTGCGCTGTGGGGGGACGTGGAAAAATCTGCCGAAGCGTTTCGGCTCCGCTGTCACGGCGAGACGGCGTCTCGATCAATGGCTCAGGAACGGCCGGCTGGAACGCGCCTGGCGGACCTATCTTCTACAACTGAGTCTCATCGATCTTCGCCGCTGGCGAGACTGTCTCGCGGTCGGCTCGGCCCGAGGGACCGTGTTTTGGCGCTTCGGCCTCGAGCTGATTTGGAAACGTGAGTTCGAGCCGTTGCTGTTGCCCCTAGCGAGGGGGGAAAGAATGTCCTAAACTTCCTAGAGTGGGCCTGTAGCTCAACGGATAGAGTACTTGGCTTCGAACCAAGTGATCCGGGTTCGATTCCTGGCGGGCCCACCAGATTTGCCCTTAAACGCCCCCCGCGTTGAAATATAAGCGTAACGCTTCCCTGATAACATCCTGGGGCATGCTGCTCCTCGCCGCCAGCCCGGCGTTTATCCCATTGTCCGCCCAGGCCGCTAAGCCTGCCGTCGTGAAGTCCACGGCGGCGGCGCGCGCCGAACTCGGGCGAGAAGCCGTCGCCCTCCTCTCTCAATCCGGGTCCGATCCCGACCCCGAAGTGCGCGCGTCGGTGGCCGTCACTTGGGGCCTGCTCGGAAACCGCGCCGCGGTGCCCTTTCTCAAGAAGGCCCTGGCCGACGCCAATCCCGACGTGCGCATCGCCGCTGCCGCGAGCCTGTACAAGCTTGGCGAGGTGGACGGCCTGACCACCCTCATCGACGAGACCAAAACCAGCGGCGGCGCGCCGCCCACCACCCCCGCGCAGGAGCTGCGGCGCATGGCGCGAGACGCGGCGCGCGCGCGCGCCGTGCTCAAGCTCGGAGAGGTCGCCGGGGAGAATGCGCGCGCGGCGCTGAAGACCGCCCAGACCGACCCGCAAGGCGAGGTCCGCGACGCGGCGGCCATCGCCCTGGCCCGCCTCGGAGACGCCGGCATGTCAGAGCCCTTTTTAAGCGCCGTTACGGATCAGGATGAGGCGGTCCGCGCCTCCGCGGCCCACTCGCTCGGCCTCATCGGCCGCGAAGGCCTCGACACGCTCGTGAAACTGGCGGCGACCGACGTCTCCGTTTCCGTCCGGGCCGAGGCTTGCGCGGCGTTGGGCTCCTTCGACGATCCTGCCTCGACCGCCGTGCTCGCGGCCGCGCTCAAGGACAAAAGCGGCCGCGTCAAGCTTGCCGCCGCCCGCGCCCTCGGCCGCCGCACCGAATCGGCCGCGACCGTGGCGCTCAAGCTACTTATCGAGAAGGCCCCGCCGCCCGAGCTCGCTCTCGTCGCTCAAGCCGGGCTGGCCGAGCGGGGGGAGGAGATGGAACTGGGCCTCGCGGATCTGACCTTGGGTCAGGGCGACCCGGAGCTGAAGTCCCTGGCCGTTAAGGTCCTTTCCCTCTCCCGCAAGCCCGAGGCCCTGGAGCTGCTCGCCAAGGCCATGCGGGCCGACGCCTCGCGCCGCATCCGAGTGGAAGCCGCCGCCGGCATCGTCATCCGCCTCCGGAAGGTCGACCCCGTCCGATGAAATATTTTCTCCTCGCCGCCGTCCTGCTCGCCTCCTCGGCCCTGCCGGCAGGGGCGGTGCGCCCTTCCGGCCGGGCGAAGGAAGAGGCCCGCCGCTTCGGCCTCGACAAGCTCGAACGAAAGCAGCGCCGGGCGCCGAAGCAGGCCGTCAAGGACGAATTCAATCGTTTCAACTCCAGGCACGAAGGGCGCTGGAAGATCCGTTTCGACGCTCGCACCGGCGCGCCCGAAACCCTGAGCGAAGGCCGGACCGCGCCGCGATCCGGAGCCCCGTCCGCCGTAGCGCGTCAATTCCTTCAGGAGGAGGGGTCCTTGCTCGGAGTGGACCCGAACGCTCTCGAGGTAGAAAAGGAAAGCAAGGGGAATGGCCATCGTCACGTGATGTATCGCCAGAAGTACCGCGGAATCCCGGTTGAATTTGCCCGCGTGAAGGTCCATCTTGACGACAACGGCTCGGTGATCGGTTCCAACTCGACCTTCGAGCCGGACCTGAACGTCAACGTAAACCCCGCCGTCTCCGCGGCCGACGCCGTTCGCGCCGCCGAGGCGGATTCGCGCGGGACGGCCGACGGCGCGCCGACGCTCGTCATCCTGCCGATGGAATCCACGGGTCGCGCCCACCTGGCTTGGAAGGTCAAGATCAAGGCGACCCAGGCGTCGTGGCGTTACTACGTCGACGCGCGCACGGGTCAAATCCTCTTCCGCTTCAACAATCTGCGCTTCGCGGTCTGCCTGACGTCGGGCGTGATTCAGGGTTCCGTCTACGACATCGATCCGACCAGCACGCCCGCGAAGAACCGGCCGATCGACAACCAGTGGGTCTACATCGCCGACGCGTCCACGCGCGCGCTGACCGGCGGCGACCCCGTCTTCGGCCACGGTTTCTTTTGCGGCGGCGCGACCGGCAAGGTCAGCATGGGCTTCCAGGGCCCGTACGTGAACGTGGCCAACTTCCGCGGCCCCAGCGCGCACTACGACAACGGCAACGGCGTCTGGTCGACCTTGGCCACCCCGGTCTCCTCGGCGCATCCCTACGCGAACTCGTCGAACCAGACGTCTACGATCAACCTGACCTTGGCGGCGCCTAACGCGGTGAAATTCTTGCCCGTGTTCAGCGCGTTCAAGGTCGGCGAATTCACCGGCGCGGACACGTCCGACACCAATGGCGGCGGCATCGCCGATGACGACCAGCTCAGCATCAGCGACGGCAACGGCGATCAGGTCGCCTCCTTCATCGGCAATCGCGGGGCCTTTAACGGCGCCGCCGTCGCGGGCAAGATCATGCGCCTGACGCTCAAGTCCAACGACAGTCAGACGCAGGACGGCTACGACGTCTCGCTCTCGAGCTACCTCACCCTGACGAGCCCGTTCACCTTCGGCGCGCCGAACACCTCGAGCCACGTCTGGACCGCGGCCGACTCGCCCATCAACCTCCATGGTGAGCTGAACCTGTTCTATCACCTCAACCTGATGCACGACTACCTCTTCGGCGACGTTAACCGCTCGAGCGCGGCCCCCGTTGCCCGGCCGGTGGTGGCGATGGCCCATGTCGGGCCGAACATGTCCAACGCCTTCTATAACCCGGATTACGACAACCTCATGTTCGGCGACATCGACACGACCGCGCCGCAGGACGGCTTCACCGACGACGCGACCGTCACCCACCACGAGTACATGCACTACATCGTGGAGAAGATCTGGTCCATTCAAAACTTCGGCCAGGCCGGCGCGATCTCCGAAGGCATCGCGGACTACTTCTCCGGCTCCTCGCTCAACGATCCTTCGATCGGCGCCTCCGTCGTCGGCTCGATCGGCGGCACCGGCTCCTTGCGCGACCTGGACTGCCAGCTGCCCGGGATCACGTGCAAGGTCCTCAGCAATCTGACGTGGGTCGGCGAAATCCACGACGACAGCATCTATCTGTCGCAGGCGCTTTGGGACATAAGGCGCGACCGCATCACGTCCCTCGGCTTCACCACAGGACGGTCCTGCGCTGACGGGCTCGTCTTCCAATCCTTGCTCTTCTTCCCGGAAAGCTTCGGGGAGTTTTACGACGCCATGCGCAGAGTCGACGCGGAAGGCCGCGTGGCGGCCTGCGGCGGCGCGGGCACGGTGCAGGCCGCGATCAACACCGCCTTCGCCTCGCACGGCCTGATTCTCGGCTCCGGCGACGCGCTCGAACGCAACGACGGTTTCGAAACCGCCACCGATGTGAGCACCCGCGCCTCGATTTCCGCCACGATCTTCCCGACGGGCGACGCAGATTTCTATTCGTTCGGCGCCGGCCCCGGGCTCATGCAGATCAAGCTGCAGCTGCCGGCCTCCGGCGGCTACCACAAAGGCTATCAGCTACGGCTTTTCGACCGCACGCACCATCAGGTCGCCGCCGCGGCGCCGGCCTTCGACGGCCTCAACACCGTCGACGGCATTTGCGAGACCTTCGACTGCAACACCAGCGCCTCCGATGTCCGGCTCGACTACAACAATCCCACGGCCGGGCAGTTCTACGTTCAGGTGGCGGGGGGAGACTCGATCAACGGCTCGGCCAGCGGCGTACAATCCACGACGCCGTACGCCCTCGAATTCGGCTTCGCCAAGTCCGGAGCGCTCTCGGGCTCCATCGTCTCGGCCAGCTTCGACAACGACACAATCTCTTTCAGCGTCGACGTCACGACCTGGGTGAGCAACCAGGACTGGCGCTTCTCCTCCGCACAGCTCCGCGACCACGCCTTCACGCCGCTGAGCAACACCGCGCTTAATTTCCCGCCTGTCGCAGGCGACTTCCTGACGTTCCTGTCTTCGCGCAACGCCCTCGGGCAAATCAGCGGCACGGTTAAGCTCGCGCCGGGCTTCGCGGCCCGTTATCCCGGGTCCGGAACGGTCTATCTCGAGATTTTCGGCTACAACGTGCACGGGAGCACCTCCTCCCTCGGCCTCTCGAATCCGCTCAACCTCACCGCGACGGCGGCGGAGCTGACCGCATTCAATAACGTTTTCAACCCCGCGCGAGGACAGAAGACGACGATCAAGTACGCGACCCTGACTCCGGGGCGCGTCGTGATCAAGCTCTTCACCGTGACCGGAACGTTCGTCGCGACGGTGCTCGACGCGGATATGCCGGCGGGCCGGGGCACCTTGGACTGGGACGGGCGCAACGTCGCGGGCGCGGTCGTCGCGAGCGGAGTTTACCTGCTCCGAATCGACGCCCCCGGAATCCATAAGACACAGAAGGTCGCGATCGTCAAATGAGGACGAAAGCCCTCATCGTCCTGGCGTCGCTGTCCCTCGCGGCCCGCGCACGCGCCGAGGGACCCGGCACGACCGCCGTGCCCGTCCTCCAGATACCGATGTCCGCGCGCGCCGCGGGAATGGGCACCTCCTTTACCGCCGTGGCGAGCGACGCTTCAGCGCTGTTCTACAATCCCGCGGGCCTCGCCCGTCTGAATGCCCACGAGCTCGATTTCAGCTTCGCTTCGGGGCAGGGAGAGACGTCGATTCAAAACTTCGCCTACGCCGGACCCACTCCGTTCACCGGGATCTCCGGCAACGGCTACACCAGCGTCGGCGCCAATCTGCTGTATTCTCAGAGCGGCACCATCGAGGTCAACCGGCTCGCGGCCAACGGCTCTCTGTCCTCGGCGGAGAGCGTGAGCGCGGGCTCGGACATGATCCTGTCCGGCGCTTACGCCGAGCGTGTCGGGATGACACCGCTCGAGCTACGCGACTCGACTTATCAGATCGATCACTATCTCGGCGTGGGCGGGAAATACGTCCGCTCGACGGTCGTCAGCGTCACGGGCAGCGCCTTGGCCGCGGACATCGGCTATCTCGTGCACTCGCCGGAGGCAGGCTGGAGCTTCGGCGCTTCGGCGCTGAACCTCGGCGGAAAGATCAAATACTCCGAGGAGAAGGAGCCCTTGCCGGCGACCTTCCGCGGCGGCTTCGCCTGGCAGGGGGGAGTACCCTCCGTTCACAGCATGATCGCCTCGCTCGACGGAGACTACCTGCTTGATGAGCGTGAGTGGCACGCCAACTTGGGCCTCGAATATTTTTGGGTGAAAACCTACGGCGTGCGTATCGGTTATCAGATTCACCGGGAAGACGCCGGCCTCACGATGGGCTTCGGCTACCGCTGGAAGGGTCGTTTCCTCCTCGATTACGCCTGGGGCTTAGGCAAGACGCTGACCGATCAGCACCGCATCACCGTGTC
>CALRXP010000179.1:0-6110 GCA_943372155.1 Candidatus Endomicrobiellum trichonymphae
GGTCGGACACCGTGACCCAGTACGTCTCGAGCGCCTTCGCGGCCATGGGATCGGGCTCGGTGCCGAAGGTCATGTAGAGGAAGTTCGCGGCGAGCGACAGGTCGGCGCGGGGCTGGATGGGCTCGAGTCCCTGGCGCAGGCGCGAGTGCGCCGCGATCACGGTCGGGAAGCGGGACAGCAGGCGCTTGGCGAGCGCCAGGTCGCCGGCGGGCGAGATGTCGTTCGGGTTGGACACGTCGAGCGAGAGCGTGGCGCAGGCCATGCGCAGGGCGTCGATCGGCGGGGCGTTGCGGGCGGTCTTGATGATCTCGAGCGTCTCGGGGCGCAGGGCGCGGTAGCCGGACAGGTCGTGCTGGATGCCCTCGGTCTCTTCCTTCGACGGAAGGTGGCCGGTCCACAGGAGCATCGCGAGCTCCTCGATCGACACCTTGCCCGCGATCTCCTCGATCGGGTAGCCGGCGATGACGAGCACGCCGTTCTGGCCGTCCACCATGGAGAGCTTCGTCTCGGTCGCGACGACGCCTTCGAGACCGGCTTTGACGACGGAAGCGGCGGGAGCGGCGGGGGTGGGGGCGGCCATGTTCAAATCCTCCGAGGGTTCAGCGTCGACGACAAGAATAACTCTTAGTCGTCGAGCCGTCAACACGTGTTAGCAACGTTCGTGCCAGGGTTGAAGAGGGCGTCAGGCGCCTTCGGGCCAGACGCGCTCGAGCTCTTCGTCGTCGAAGCCGAAGTGGTGGGCGAGCTCGTGACGCAACGTGAGGCGGATTTCTTTCTGAAGCTCCTCGATGCTCTCGACCGCGTCCTCGAGGTTCCACTGATAGAGGAAAACCTGGGCGGGCAACTCGCCGTGAGCGTGGCCGCTGAGAAAATCCTCGCGCTCGGGGCCGCAGTAAAGCCCCAGAAGATCGGTGGCGTCGTTCTCGTCGCCGTCTTCGAGATCGTCGGCCTCTTCGCCGGGCGACTCGCGGACCTCGATCGTCACGTTGACGAGAAGGGCGCGCAGCTCGGCGGGAATGCGCGCGAACTCGGCGTCGGCCATGAGACGGAACTTGGCGGGCGAGACGCGAACTTCTTTCACGTTAGGCGATCGCGCCGGCCTTCTTGAGCAGATCGAGGCAGGCGGCGTTGGCCTTGCGCGTGGTTTCGCCTTCGTCGAGGTTCTTGAGGACGCCGTTCTCGACGACGATGTGGCCGTTGACGATCGTCCACTTCGTGCGGTGGCCCGCGCCGCAGAACAAGAGCGAAGCGATCGGATCGCCGGCGGAGCCGGCGTAGTCGAGGCGGTTGACGTCGAAGATCGCGAGGTCGGCGGCCTTGCCGGCGGCGATTTGGCCGATGTCGTCGCGGCCGACGACGGCGGCGCCGCCGCGAGTGGCCATGCGCAGAGCCTCGCGCGCGGGCATGGAGGCCACGCCGGACTTCACGCGGTGCACGAGCATGGCTTGACGGGCCTCGGCCAGCATGTCGGAGGTGTCGTTGGAGGCGGAGCCGTCGACGGCGAGACCGACGTTCACGCCCGCGTCGAGATACTTGCGGACGGGCGGCACGCCGGAGCCCAGGCGAAGATTCGAGGACGGGCAATGAGCGATCCCGACTTTGGCTTTCGCCAGGCGCTTGATCTCGTCGTCGTTGACGTGGACCATGTGCGCGAGCCAAACGTTGGAGTCCATCCAGCCGAGAGACTCGAGGAAGTCGATGGGGCGGAGCTTGTACTTCTCGAGACAGTACGCCTCTTCATCGAGCGTCTCGCAAAGATGAGTGTGCATGCGCACGCCCCACTTCTTGGCCTGCGCCGCCGTTTCCTTCATGAGGTTGGTGGACACCGAGAACGGCGCGCACGGGGCGAGGCCGATCTGGATCATGCCGTACGGGCCTTTGTCATGATGCTCTTTGACGAGGCGCTCGCCGTCGCGCAGGATTTCCTCTTCGGATTCGGTGCAATCGTCCGGCGGCAGGCCGCCCTTCGACACGCCGACCGACATCGAGCCGCGCGTGGGGGAGAAGCGGATGCCGAGCGAGCGGGCGGCCTCGATCTGCGCGTCCACGAGACCGGTGAGGCCGCGGGGATAAAGGTAAGTGTGGTCGGTGGACGTCGTGCAGCCGGTGAGCAGGAGTTCGCCGAGGCCGACCTGGGCGCCGAGGGCCGCGTATTCGGGCGTGAGATGGCGCCACACCTGGTAGTGATAGACGAGCCAGTCGAAGAGCTTGGCGTCCTGGGCGGCGGGGGTGGCGCGGGTGAGCGTCTGGCAGAGGTGATGGTGCGTATTCACCATGCCCGGGATGACGACGCAGCCGCGCGCGTCGAGGACCAGCGCGTCGTCCGGAGCGTCGAGGTCCTTGCCGACGGCGAGGATGACGCGGCCCTTGATGAGGATGTCGGCGTCGGCGAGTTCGGTGCCGGCGTCGTCCATCGTCGCCACGCGCAGGGCGTTTTTAATGAGGAGTGGGGGGCGCACGACGAGAGTCTAGCAATTAAGTAGAATTCGGGGATGGAGCCGCTCCGACTTTCCGAGCTCGCGGGGGACCTGCCGCGCCCGGGCGTGTTGTGCACGCTGGCCAAGGTCATCGGCTCCGCGCCTCAAGCGCCCGGCGCTAAGATGTACGTCTGGAAGGACGGATTTCAAGGCACGATCGGCGGCGGCAAGTTCGAGGCGGAGGCGTTGGCCGAAGCCCGCCGCTTGCTCGATGGTTCCCGGCCGGAAGCCTTCCTGAAGGAATACGTTCTCTGTCGGGAAATGGGCCAGTGCTGCGGAGGCAAGGTCACCGTGTTCTTCGAGCCCCTGGAGCGGCGCAAGGCCGTGCATATCTTCGGCGCCGGCCACGTGTCGCGCGCGCTCGCCTCCGTGCTCGACGGGCTCGATATCGAGGTCGCGGTGTATGATTCCCGGCCCGAGTGGGCAGACCCCGCGGCCTTCCCGAAATCGACGCGCCTGCTGAAGGCGGAGCCGTTGCCTCTGGCGGCGGCCGCCGGCTACGGGTCGCTCGACGCGGCCTTGGTGATGACCTACGATCACGATCTGGACCTGGCCTTGGTGGACGCCCTGCTCGACAAGCCGCTCGGCTACCTCGGCGTTATCGGCTCCCTTCATAAATCTCGCGTCTTCCGCGCGCGCCTGCCCGCGCCGCGCCGTGCGCTGTGGGACGCGGCGGTGCGGTGCCCGATCGGCAAGAAGACGTCCTCGAAGAATCCCAAAGCGATCGCGGTCGCGATGGCCGCCGAGCTTCTGGAAAAATGGGTCTACGTGAAAACGGCGCCGCGGAAGGCCGCGGTGAATTCATGAGCGCGCCGCGCGTACGGCTTCTCGCGGCGGGCCACGGCAAGCGCGCCGGCGGGCCGAAGGCTTGGGGCCCTTACGCGGGCAAGACCTTGCTCGAGGCCCAGCTCGGCTTTCTGTCGACGGTGACGGCGGCGGAGAACATCGATATCGCGATCCAGAAGGACTGGCTCGAGCGCTGCCGCGCGCTGTCGCCGCGCGTCAACTGGATCGCGGCCGATCCCGACGCTTCGCCGCTGGCCTCACTTCAGACCCTGATCGCCGCGACGCCGCGCGGGAATTCCTTCATACTGCATGTGGACATGCCGGTGTTCGATCTGCGCGTGTGGCGCGCGCTCGAGAGCGCGGGCGGCGACGCGGCGCCCGCGCACGAGGGGCGGCGCGGGCACCCGGTGTTTTTGACGGCGGACACGCTCGACGCGGTGACGCGACTTGATCCGAAGACGGACCGGCTGGACGTCTTTTTGCGATCGCGGAAGGTCGCGGAAGTGCCCGTGTCGACCGACGTGATTCTGGCCAATCTGAACGAGGCCCCCAAATGATCGAGCAGGCGATCAAGGGCACTCGTATCTACTGCCCCGAGGGGCCCCGCGCGGGAGCGATCCTGATCGAGAACGGTTTGATCGCCGACATCGTCGGGTTGAACGACATACCGAACGGCGTCAAGATCAACGACGTGGGTGACCTTGCTGTCCTGCCCTCGCTGGTGGACTGCCATGTACATGTGAACGAGCCCGGCCGGACGGAATGGGAAGGCTATCTGACCGCGACGAAGGCGGCGGCGGCGGGCGGAGTGGGGACGATCGTGGATATGCCGCTCAACTGCTCGCCCGTCACCACGACGCGCCGCGCGCTGAAGGCGAAGCTCGACGCGATCAAGGGGAAGCTGGCCGTGGACGCGGCGTTCTGGGGCGGGGTGGTGCCGGGCAACCTCGCCGAGCTGAAGCCTTTGGCCGAGGATGGAGTCGTCGGGTTCAAATGTTTCCTGACCCACAGCGGCCTGGATGAATTCCCGAACGTGAGCCCGGCGGAGCTCGAAGCGGCGATGACGGTCATCGCCGGCCTGGGGCTGCCTCTGATCGCTCATGCCGAGCTTGACCCCTGCGAGGACGCGGGCAAGGACCTGAGAAAATTCTCTTCGTATCTCGCCTCGCGCCCCGCTTCGATGGAGGTCCGCGCGATTCGCCTGCTCATCGACCTGTGCCGCAAGACGGGGTGCCGCACGCACGTGGTGCATCTCTCGGCGGCGGAGGCTCTGCCCGACATCGAGAAGGCGAAATCTGATGGACTCCCGTTCTCAGTGGAGACGTGCCCTCATTATCTGACCTTCGCCGACGACGGCATTCCCGACGGCGCCACGCAGTTCAAGTGCGCCCCGCCGATCCGCTCGGCGGAAAACCGTGAGGAGCTCTGGCGCGCGCTCGGACGCGGGGTGATCGACTTCGTCGTGTCGGACCATTCGCCGTGCTCACCCGAGCTCAAGAAGTTCGACGCGGGGGACTTCATGGCCGCGTGGGGCGGGATCGCGGGCCTGCAGTTCACCTTGCCCGCGGTGTGGAGCGGGGCCAAGCGCCGTGGCTATCAGCTCGAGGACGTGGTGCGGTGGACGGCGGAGCGGACGGCGGATTTTACGGGGCTCAAGAGCAAAGGGCGGCTCGAGAAGGGCCGCGACGCGGACCTCGTGATTTTCGACGACGCCGCGCTGTTCGAGGTCCAGCAGGCTGACGTCCTGCACCGGCATAAGGTCACGGCTTATCTGGGCCTGCGTCTTCAGGGCGCGGTCCTCGCGCAGTATCACCGCGGCGAGGTGATTTACAATAACGGGGAGTTCCCGGCCGGCAGGCGGGGGCGCCCTCTTCTTAAAAGGAGCGAGACATGGACTTCACCGGCTTGATCGATTTGGCGTCCGCGCGCGTCGGGGGAAAGGCCCTCGAGACGAACGACGAGTTCTTCGCGCCGAAGGAAAACCTTCTCAAGCCTGCGAAGGCGATCTGGCTCGCGGATAAGTACACGGTCAAAGGTAAATGGATGGACGGCTGGGAGTCCCGCCGCCGCCGCACGCCGGGCCACGATTGGTGCGTCATCAAGCTCGGCCTGCGCGGCCTGATCAAGGGAATCAACGTCGACACCTCCTACTTCACCGGTAATTTCCCGTCCCACGCGAGCCTTGACGCCCGCGACGGGAAGGGACCGTGGATCGAGATTCTGCCTAAGACGGAATTGAAAGGAAACGGAGATAACCTCATCCCCGTGAAGACCGACAAGCCGTACGACCATGTACGGCTAAATATCTTCCCGGACGGCGGCGTCGCCCGCCTGCGGGTCTACGGCGAGGTCGTGCCGAACTGGAGCAAGCTCCCGAAAAAATCCCTTCTTGATCTCGTCGCGGTCGAAAACGGCGGAGTACCCTTGCTCGCGAGCGACGTCCACTACTCGCACCCTCAGAACCTGATCATGCCCGGCAGATCGGTTAATATGGGCGACGGCTGGGAGACCAAGCGCCGCCGCGGCCCTGGCTGGGACTGGGCGATCCTCAAGCTCGGCGCGCCCGGCACGATTAAGAAGATCGAGGTGGACACCAATTTCTTCAAGGGCAATTATCCCGACTCGTGCATGCTCGAGGGCGTGCACAAGCCCGGCGGCACGGGTGCGGAGCTCTCCGATGAGTTCACGCCGTGGGTGCCGGTGCTTCCGCAGATCAAGCTCGCCGCCCACAAACGCCATTATTTTCAGAAGGAGATCGTGCCGCACGGGCCCATCACCCATGTGCGCCTGAACATCTACCCGGACGGCGGCGTCTCCCGGCTTCGGCTCATCGGCGCCCGCGCTTGA
>CALRXP010000180.1:0-6107 GCA_943372155.1 Candidatus Endomicrobiellum trichonymphae
GCGTCGACACGCTGCCGTTGAATTTCGTGGCCGCTCCGGCGCTGGCGCGTTCGCTCGAAGGTTTTCCGCGGAAGGGGCAGGAGGTTCCGATGTTGTTTCGCACCACGGACTATGCGCCTCGTCTCGAAGTTGAGAGGTTTCTCCGCGACCGGGGCGTCATACCGGTGACCGTGGCCGAAAGCGAGGACGCGGATATCCTGCAGACTCTCGCCCGCCAAGGCCGCGGCGTGGCGGCGCTGCACCGGACCTCGGCCAAGCGCGATCTCGACACCGGAGCGTTGGTCCGGATCGGCCCGGTCGTGACGGGCTTGCATCATGAAGTCTGGGTGATCGCTCCCGCTCAGGAATCGGTCGATCCGGCCGTGCGCGAGGCGATCGCCCTGGCGAGCCGGGCATGAACGACGCCGCCGTCATCGTGAAGCGGCTTTCCCGGCAGATTCTCGAGCATCGTTACGGCTTCCTACTCCTCACCTTCATTGTAGCCGCGGCGCTCACCGGCGTCGCGTGCGTCTGGTTTATGTGGGGCTTCGATTGGGTCTACGGCCGCCGCCTCACCGGAAGCGTTCTTTGGGTCGCGACCCCCGCGCTTTTCATTCTCTCCGTCGATCTGATCCGCCGTTTTGCGCCGTGCGCGGCGGGTACCGGCATCCCGCAAGCGATTTACGCGGCACACCATGTTTCAACTGAGACGGAAGAGCGGCTGACGCCGCTGACCTCCCCGGTGACGCTGACGGTCAAAGTTCTTGCCCTCTATCTCGGGCTTTGGGTCGGAGCTTCGACTGGTCGCGAGGGCCCGACCGTGCACGTCGCGACTTGCATCTTCGTCGGGATCGTCGTACTCGTGCGGCGGATTACCGGAATTAAGGTGGACCTCCGATCGGCGGTGATCGCCGGCGGCGCTGCGGGGCTCGCGGCGGCGTTTAATACGCCGCTCGCCGGTGTCACCTTTGCGATCGAAGAACTGACTGCGGAGTCCTTCGGCAGCATCAAAGACTTCGTAATTGTCGCGATCATCGTCGCCGCGATCACCGCGAAAGCATTGACCGGCGAGTACACTTATTTCGGCAAGCTCGTGGAGCCGCCGGCCGTGCCATTGTCCGCGATCCTTCTCATCGGCGTCCTCGGCGGCTTGCTTGGCGCCCTATTCTCGACGGCGTTGCTTAGAGGTCAGGAGGCGCTTGCCGCGCGTCATCGCGCACATCGATACGCTGTTCCCGCGCTTCTGGCTTTGGCATTCGTCGCTTTCTCACGCATCGCCGTCTCGGATGTCAGCGGTCCGGGTAATTCGGCAGCGCAGGCGCTCGTGCGCGGCGAATTCGGCGCGTGGGCCTGGCGATTCCCATTCGAGAAAATGATTGCGACGTTGCTGACCTATTGGGCGGGGCTCGCCGGGGGGATCTTCGCCCCATGCTTGGGAATCGGCGCAGCCGTCGGCTCAGACGTCGGCAGTTGGCTCTCCGTTCCCGTCGCGGGTTGCGCGCTCGTGGGCATGGCCGCTTTCCTGTCCGGGACAATCCAGGCGCCGATCACCGCCTTTGTCATCATCTTCGAGATGACCGGCCACCATCAGATGCTGTTGCCGATCATGCTCGGGGCCCTTTTGGGGTTTATGACCGCGCGGCTGGTCGGCGCCCGTCATTTATATCACACGTTGTCCTTAAATTACGGTCATCTGCTCGGATGAGCCGGACGCCCCGGGATTTCCTAGAATAGACCCGTGGCCCTGCGTCTCTATAACAGCCTGACCCGCGCCAAGGACGACCTCGTCCCCAACGCCCCGCCCAAGGTTTCTCTCTACACCTGCGGGCCCACCGTGTACAACTACCAGCACGTGGGCAACTACCGCACCTACGTCTTCGAGGACCTCCTCGTCCGCACCCTCAAGCTCCTCGGCTACGCCCCGTACCGCGTCATGAACATCACCGACGTGGGTCACCTCACGAGCCAGGGCGACGAGGGCGAGGACAAGATGGAGGTCGGCGCCGCCCGCGAGGGCAAGAGCGCCTGGGATATCGCCAAGTTCTACACCGAGGCCTTCCTCGCCGATTTCGCCGAGCTCAAGCTGCTGCCGGCCGACGTGCTGTGCAAGGCCACGGACTATATCCCGGAGCAAATCGCCCTCGTCCAGAAGCTAGAGGCCAAGGGCTTCGTCTATAAGACCGCCGACGGCCTGTATTTCGATACGGCGAAATTGTCCGATTATGGCAAGCTGATGACGAAGGAGCACCTCGAGGGCCTCAAGTCCGGCGCCCGCGTCGAGGCCAACGCCGAGAAGCGCCACATCACCGATTTTGCGCTCTGGAAATTCTCCGGGGAAGGCGCCAAGCGCCAGATGGAGTGGGAGTCGCCGTGGGGCAAGGGCTTCCCCGGCTGGCACATCGAGTGCTCCGCCATGGCCATGCGCTTTTTGGGCGAGACCTTGGATATCCACTGCGGCGGGATCGACCACGTGCCCGTCCATCACACCAACGAGATCGCCC
This sequence comes from Candidatus Endomicrobiellum trichonymphae, assembly GCA_943372155.1. Classification (GTDB taxonomy): domain Bacteria; phylum Elusimicrobiota; class Elusimicrobia; order UBA1565; family UBA9628; genus GWA2-66-18. The sequence goes on from CALRXP010000180.1 coordinate 2,481, forward strand.
AGTCCGAGGGCGCGACCGGCCGGCCGTTCGCCAAGGTCTGGATGCACGCCGAGTTCCTGCTGATGAACAACGCGAAGATGGCCAAGTCCTCCGGCGGCTTCGTGAAGCTCGCCGACCTGAAGGAGAAGGGCTTCTCGCCGCTCGACTACAAGTACCACTGCCTGACGGCGCATTACCGCAAGCAGCTCGATTTCACCTGGGAGTCCCTCGAGGGCTCGAAGACCGCGCGCCGCCGGCTGAAGGAGGCCGCTGCCCTCGTCGCCGCCGCCGAGCCGAAGCCGAACTGTGCCGAGTTCTCGGCCCGCTTCAAGGATGCGCTGGCCGATGACCTCAACGCGCCGATGGCGCTCGCCGTGGTGTGGGACGCGCTTAAGAGCGACCTTCCGGCAGGGGCGAAGAAGGCCTTTTTGCAGGAGGCGGACGCGACGCTCGCGCTCGACCTGTTCGGCGTCGACGCCGTCGCGGACGTGCCCGCCGAGATCACCGCGCTGCTTAAGAGCCGCGCCGACGCCAAGGCCAATAAGAATTTCGCGGAATCGGACCGGATCCGCAAACAGATCGAAGACATGGGTTACCTGGTCAAGGACGGCAAAGACGGCGCCAAGGCGGTTAAAAAATGAACAACAAGAAATTCAATCGCCGCCCCGACCGCCCCGGCGGTAAGCCCGGGAAGCCGGGTCAGGGAAAGCCGGGTCACGTGACGCCGAACCAGGGCAAGTGGAACCGCGACAAATTTTTCGATAAGAAGCGCCGTCTCGAGCGTGAGCGGGAGCAGCTCAAGCATGAGGAGGATCGTCCGGCCAACGCCGAGACGCGCTGGCTCGGCGGCTTCGAGGCCGTGGCGAACGCGCTGGCGAAGACGCCCTACGATTGCCGCGAGATGTGGATCGAGCACGAGCTGACTCACCCGAATATCGGGACCTTGACCAAGCAGGCCAAGGACCTCGGCGTGATCGTGCGTTATATGTCTCGCCCCGAGCTCGACCGCGCGGTGAACGGCGGCAAGCACAGCGGCGTCGCCATCCGCGCCTCGTACGATCCGGCCGGCACCTTCTCCGAGTGGGTGCAGAGCCTCGATGACGAGCGCAAGAAGGGCCTCGTCGTCGTCGTGCTCGACCAGATTCAGGACCCGCACAACCTGGGAGCCATCACGCGCTCGGCTCTGCAGCTGTTCGCGCGCTGCGTGGTGATCCCGGAGCGCCGCTCGGCTCCGGTGACGCCCGCGGTCATCCAGGCGTCGGCCGGCGCCGCGCTCAAGATCCCGGTCCACCGCGTGGTCAACATCGCGCAGACCCTCGACCTGTGCAAGAAGCACGGCTTCTGGGTGTACGGCGCGGACGCGGCGGGCAAGGACGCGTGGGACACCACGGTCAACACGCCGTGCGTGCTGGTGATCGGTTCCGAAGGCTACGGCATGCGGCCGCTCGTGCGTGCCTCGTGCGATGAGTTGATGCGCGTGCCTCAGACCGAGCACGGCGTCGGCAGCCTCAACGCCTCGTGCGCGGCCACCGCCCTGCTCTACGAGATCGCCCGCCAGAACCGGAAAGCCAAGCCCGCCTGATGGGCCACGACCACTCGCATCATCACGACGAGGAGGGGGGCGAGCGCCGGCTGTACGGCGTCATCGCGCTGACGGGCGTCATCTTCTTCGTCGAGATCGCGGGCGGCTGGTGGAGCGGCAGCCTGGCCCTGATCGCCGACGCGGCGCACATGGCGGTCGACCTGCTGGGCTTGAGCCTGACCTTGGCCGCCTCCATGTTGGCACGGCTACCGGCAGACCCCAAGCGCACGTTCGGCTACCGCCGCGTCGAGGTGCTGGCCGCCCTCGGCAACGCCATCGCGCTCATGGTCGCCACGGGGTTTTTGATGCGCGAGGCGTGGGCGCGCTTCACCTTCCCGACGGCGATCGCCGCCGGGCCGATGATCGTCGTCGCACTCATCGGCTTTCTCTGTAATTTGGTGTCCGCCGCCATGCTATGGAAGGCGAGCAAGACGAACATCAACATGCGCGGCGCGCTGATGCACGTGCTCTCCGACGGCGCGGGCTCGGTCGGCGCCTTGCTCGCGGGCGTGATCGTGCTCAAGACGCGCTGGTACCAGGCCGACGCCATCGTCACCGTCCTGATCTGCGGCGGCATCGTGCTCACCGCCTTCTGGCTCCTGCGGGACTCGGTGCACATCCTGCTCGAAGGGGCGCCGGCCCATCTCGACCTCGATGAGATCCGCGCCGCGCTGACCGAGATTCCCGGGGTCACCGACGTCCATGACCTCCACCTGTGGTCGCTCACCCAGGGCAAGGAGGCGATGAGCGGCCACCTCGTGCTCACGGCGGGCCGCGACCACGCCGAGGCGCTCGCGGCGGGCAAGGCGCTCATGGCCGACCGCTTTCACATCACGCACGTGACCTTGCAAATCGAAAAGGGCGAGGACGCCTGATGCCGTCGGCGTCGAATACCGCTCTCATCCTGCTCAACGGCGAGATGCGCGATCCGAAGTCGGCGCGCGCCGCGGCCCGTCACGCCGGGGCCGTGATCTGCGCCGACGGCGGGGCGCGGCACGCCGTGGCGCTCGGCCTGCGTCCGGACTACGTCGTCGGCGATATGGATTCCTTGCCGAAGTCCCTGCCCAAGACGTGGAAGAAGACACTGTATTGGTGCGACTTCGATCCGGAACGCTCCGACCTGGATAAGGCGCTCGATTTCGCGCGCTCCCTCGGAGCGAGGGCGGTGCTGATCGCCGGGGTCCTGGGCGGAGGCCTCGATCACGAGCTCGTGAACTTCGCCGCGCTCGAGGAAAGCGCGGCCGGCCTCGACCTGGCCGTCATTGACGGTGGCGTCGCCCGCCTTCTCGGACCGGGCCGCCACGCGCTCCCGTTGAAAAATGGAGCGCGGTTCTCCCTGCTCGCGGCGCCCCGGGCGAGCCTGAGCCTGACGGGGGCGCGCTTTCTCCTCAAGAAGGAGCTCTTACGCCGCGGCAGCCGGGGCCTAGGCAACCGCGCCTCCGGTCGCGCCGTGCTGACGGTCCATCAAGGCCGGGTCTGGGTGGTTGACGCGGCGCGTTTCCGGGGCTAAACTTCCGCTGATGCGGCGCCTCCTCTTCGTCCTCTCCTTTGTCGCGGCCTTAGCCGTTCACGCGGCGGCCCGCGCGGGCGGGGGGCACAGCTACTCCGGCGGTTCTCACTCCTCCTCTCACTCCTATTCGTCCCACTCGAGCTATTCCGGGTCCTCCTCTTCTTCCTACGGCTATCGGCGCTCCAGCAACTTCGGATTGGTCGACGCTTATATCGCGTTCGTCTTCCTTCATCCCCTGGTCGGCATTCCGTTTACGATCCTCCTTTTGTACATGTTCGCCGTCGTGAACGGCGCGGTTCCCTCCTCCGGCTCATTGCCTTCGGCGGGCCCGGACGATAACGTCATCATTGGGCAAATCGCGTCCCGGATGGCTGCCGAGATCGGGCGGCTGACCGCGCGCGACCCCGGATTCGGAAAGGCCGCGTTTCTTCTAAGAGCGGGCAACGCGTTCCGGAAAATCCAAGAGGCCTGGAGCGCCGGGGACATGGCGACGGCGCGAGCCTTCATCTCCGACGGCGTCAACGAGCGGTTCACCCGCCAGCTCGGCGCCATGAAG
>CALRXP010000181.1:0-6080 GCA_943372155.1 Candidatus Endomicrobiellum trichonymphae
CGGATATCGCCGCCGATCTTTTGCCGAAGGATCCCAACGACGTCAAGAACTGCTATCTCGAGATCCGCGCCGGTGCGGGCGGCGACGAGGCGGGGCTGTTCGCGGGCGAGCTTCTGCGCGCGTACATGCGTTACTGCGAGACCAAGCGCTGGACCGTCGAAGTCCAGGAGATGTCCTCGGCCGGCAAGGGCGTCAAAGGCGCCGTGATTTTCGTCTCGGGCAAGGAAGTGTATTCGTGGCTGCGCTACGAGGGCGGCGTGCACCGCGTCCAGCGCGTGCCGGCGACCGAGGCCGCGGGGCGCATCCACACGTCGACCGTCACCGTCGCCGTCATGCCCGAGGTCGAGGAGTCCGCCGAGATCGTCATCCGGCCCGACGAGCTGAAGGTGGACACCTACCGCGCGGGCGGCGCCGGCGGCCAGAACGTCAATAAGGTCGAGACCGCGGTGCGCATCACCCATTTGCCGACGGGGTTCATCGTCGAGTGCCAGGAAGAGCGCTCCCAGGGCCGAAACCGCGATAAGGCAATGAAGCGCCTGTACGCGATGCTGGCCGACGCCGAGCGCATCAAGGCCGCCGCGTCGAACGCGGAGACGCGCAAGTCCCAGGTCGGGACCGGCGACCGCTCGGAGAAGATCCGCACCTACAATTTTCCGCAGTCGCGCGTGACCGATCACCGCATCGAGCGCTCCTGGCACAACCTCGCCGGCATCATGGAAGGCGAGCTCGGCCAGGTGTTCGAGGCTTTGCGCGACGAGCAGCGCCGTCTGCTCATGGCCGAAGCGAAATGAACGTCGCGGAGTGCCTGAAAAAAGGCGAGGCGTACCTGAACGATCGCGGGGTCCCCGAGGCGAAGGCCAACGCCGAGTTCCTGATGGCCGAGATGCTGGGCGTCGGGCGGCTGACGGCGGTCTCCCAGGGCACGCGCGCGTTGACGGCCAAGGAGACGCATCAATTTCAGGACTGGCTTAAGTGGCGCGGCAAGCGGATTCCGTTCGCGTACATCGTCGGCTACCAGCCTTTTTTGGGGATCAAGATCGAGGTCACGCGCGATTCGCTCGTGCCGCGGCCGGAAACCGAGGAGCTGGTCATCGAGTGCGAGCGGTTGATCAAGCTGTCCAAGGCCACGGCTCCCAAAATTCTCGAGATCGGAACCGGAACGGGCTGCATCGCCATCGCCTTGGCCCAGCTCGTGCCGGCGGCGACGGTGTTCGCGACCGATCTCTCGAAGCAGGCGCTCGACCTCGCCCAGAAAAACGCGATCGCCCACCACGTCGGCAACCGCATCCGCTTCGTGCGCGAGGACTTGTTCTCCGATAAGCAGGGCCTGCGCGGCTGGGCCGACCTGATGGTGTCGAACCCGCCCTACATCCCGACGAAGGACCTGGACGGTTTGGAGCCCGAGGTGTTGAAGGAGCCGCGCATGGCCCTCGACGGCGGCACGGACGGCCTCGACGCCATCCGCGCCATCACTGCGATGGCGCCCAAGATGCTCAAGCCGGGCGGCTGGCTCGCGATGGAAATCGGCTCCAAGCAAGGGCCCGCCGTCTCCAAGCTGTTCGCCGCGGCGGGCCTGGAGGGCGTGCACGTGAAGAAGGACGCACAGGGACTCGAACGCTTCGCGATCGGGTCGCTTCCGGCCTAGCGGGCGGAGGGGGAACCCCTTCGTTTTTGGTTCGTTGCTTTAAAGCAACGAACCATAATCGAGACGCTCCCAGCCCCTCCCGACGAGCGTAAGCTCCAGACGTGAAAAATGGTAAATTCACATTCCCATGGATAAGCTCGTCATCGAGGGCGGCAAACCCCTTAACGGCACCATCAAGGTCAGCGGCGCCAAGAACGCCGCGCTTCCCATCCTGATCGCTACGCTCCTGACGGACGAGCCCTGCGTGATCGAGAACGTTCCGTCGACCTTGCGCGACCTGCGCACCACCTTCCGACTTCTCGAGAGCCTGGGCAAAAAAGTGGTCGTCGACGGTTCTACGGTCAAAGTTCTATCCACGGGATCGCTCAAGACCCAAGCGCCCTACGACATCGTCAAGCAGATGCGCGCCTCGGTTCTGGCCGCCGGCCCCTTGCTCGCCCGCTTCGGACTGGTTCGCGTGCCGATTCCCGGAGGTTGCTCGATCGGCCTGCGGCCCATCGACATCCACCTCAAGGGCTTCGAGGCCATGGGCGCGCGCCGCATCGCCGACCAGGGCGACATCATCATGTCGGCGCCGCGGCTGAAGGCGACGACCATTAAGCTCCGGTTTCCGAGCGTGGGCGCCACCCAGAATCTCATGATGGCCGCCGCCGCGACGACCGGCAAGACCGTGATCAACAACGCGGCGCGGGAGCCGGAGATGGAGGACCTGGGGAAATTTCTCGCGTCCCTCGGCGCGACGATCCACGGCGCCGGCACGGCGACGGTGACCGTTGAAGGTAAGACGAAGCTCCACGGCGCCAAGCACCGCGTCATCCCCGACAGGATCGAGGCGGGGACCTTCCTGCTCGCCTGCGCCGCGGCGCGCGGGCGCGTGAAGCTCCTCGGGGCCGAGGCCTCGCACCTGACCGCGGTCCTCGCCGCTCTCAAGAAGACGGGCGCCAAGATCAAGAGCGGAAGAGGCTGGATCGAACTCTCGATGGATCGCCGCCCGAAGGCCGTGTCGATCGTCACCCGGCCCCACCCCGGCTTCGCGACCGACCTGCAGGCCCCGTGGATGGCGCTCATGACGTTGTGCACAGGCTTCGCGAAGGTGACGGAGACCGTGTTCGAGAACCGCTTCCTGCACGTCGCCGAGCTCGGGCGTATGGGCGCGCAGATCGCGGTGTCGGGCCGCGTCGCCGTCGTCGCGGGCCAGGAGCGCCTCTCGGGTGCGCCGATCATGGCCTCCGATATCCGCGCCGGCGCGGCCCTGCTCGTCGCGGGCGTCGCGGCCAAGGGCAAGACCGTGATCCAGCGCGTCTATCACATCGACCGCGGCTACGAGTTCGTCGAGAAGAAGCTGGCCGGTGTCGGCGCTCGCGTCGAACGCCAGAAATGACCTACGCCTCCGCGCTCGCCGTTCTCGAGGAGCGCCAGGAAACGAAGATCGTGCTGGGCTTGGACCGCGTTCGCGCGCACCTGGCGGCCCTCGGCGATCCGCACCTGAAGGTTCCCGCGTTTCATGTCGCCGGCACCAACGGAAAGGGCTCGACGTGCGCGATGCTCGCGTCGGTCCTCACGGCCTCCGGACGCCGGACGGGATTGTACGTCTCGCCGCACCTGTTGTCGGTGCGCGAGCGGATCACGGTGGACGGGCGCGCGATCTCCGAGGGGGAGTTTGCCCGGGCGATGGCGCGAGCGCTGGCCGCGGATAAGAAGAAAAGCCTGACCTATTTCGAGCTCCTGACCTCGATCGCGTTCCAGCATTTCGCCGCGAAGAAATGCGCGGCGATGGTGCTCGAGACCGGCCTGGGCGGGCGCCTCGATGCGACCAACGTGGTTCCTTCGCCGCTGGCCGCGATCGTGACTTCGATCGATTACGATCATCAGGCCTTCCTCGGCCGTACGTTGACGGCCATCGCCCGGCAGAAAACCGGAATCTTCAAGGCGGGCCGCCCCGCGGTGCGGCCCGATCTGCCCGTTCTTCGCGGCGCCTCCTTGCGCGGCCGCCCCGTCGTGGTGCGCGCCGCCTGGAAGACGGTGTCCGTGGATTGGGCGCGCGGCCGTCAGGTGCTGCGCGCGCCGTCGGGCCGGCGTTACACGCTTTCCTTGCTCGGCACCCGTCAGGGCCGCAACGCCGCCCTGGCGAAGGCCGCCGTGGACGCCTCCGGTCTGCGGGTCTCCGAACCCGCCTGGCGCGCGGGCCTTTCGACCGTGTCCTGGCCCGGTCGCTTCGAGGCGATCAAGCTCGGCGGCAAGACATTGATCGTCGACGGCGCCCATAATCCTGAGGCGGCGCGGGCGTTGGCCGAGACGTGGAAGATTTCTCCGTTGTCGAAAAAGCCCGCGCGCTGGATTCTCGGGATCATGAAAGATAAAGATGTCGCCCGTGTCATGGGCCCGATCGCTTCGCAGCTTCGCGACGTCGTGCTCGTCCGTCCTCCGAGCCCGCGCGCGATGGAACCTCTCGAATTCGCAGAATATATCCGTAAAGCCGCGCCGAAGGCGCGAATAACAGTTGAACGCGATCCCGCCATGGCGATCAAAACTTGGCTCAAGGACAAACGCGCTCCGCGCGTCGCCGTTTGCGCCGGATCGTTATACTTGGCCGGAGCCGCGTTGAAGGCCGTGGGGCGCAAATGAGTTCCCTTTCAGTTGGTATTGACGTCGGTGGGACCTTTACCAAGATCGGTTTGGTTAACGCCGAAGGCGAAATCATCCGTTCGGTTCAGATCCCCACCGATCCGTCCAAAGGCCCCCAGCCGTTCGTCCGCCGCGTAGCGGCGATCGTCAAGCCATGGTCTTTCAAGTCCGTCGGGTTAGGCTTGGCGGGGGGCGTGGATGCGAAGACCGGCACCCTTCTGTTCGTTCCTAATTTAAAGGGCTGGACCGGCTTTTCGTTCAAAAAAGCTTTTTCGAAGTCGTTGGGCGTATCCGTTGTTGTCGACAACGACGCGAACGTCGCCGTCTGGGGCGGCTACGTCGTCGCCCTCAAAAAGAAATACCGCACCGTGGTCGGCGTCACGTTGGGCACGGGCGTCGGAGGCGGCCTCGTCATCGACGGCCGCCTGCACCGCGGCGCCACCGGTTCGGCCGGTGAAATCGGCCACCTGACCCTCGAGCTCGACGGCCCGCGCTGCCACTGCGGCCGCAAGGGCTGCCTTGAGGCCTACGCCGGCACGTACGGCCTGCAGAGGCTCGCTCGCGCGCACATGCGCCGCCTTCCCTCGCCGTTGACGCCCAAGGCGATCGCCGACGCCGCCCAAGCGGGCGACGCGGGCGCCCGCAAGGTCTGGGACGTCGCGGGCACGCGCCTCGGCCAGGGCCTGGCGAGCCTCATCCTCGTGCTCAACCCCGACGCGGTTCTCCTGCTCGGCGGCGTCGCCCGCGCGGGCCGTCTCGTGCTCGATCCGGTCCGCCGAGTCTTCGCGGCCCAGCCTTTCCGCGCGCCCTTCAAGAGCGTGGTGCTCTCGACCCCGGCCGACCGGGACTGGGGCGTGGTGGGCGCGGCGCTGCTGTCCCGGGAGCGACGCGGTTGATCCGCGCCGCGCTCCTCGTCCTGCTCCTGGGAGGAGCCGCGCGCGCCGAGGACTACACCTTGCCGGCGCCGCCGCCCGGCCCGCGCCTGGATTACGAGGCCGACGAGGTCGAGTTCGACGCTGACCGGCAGCAGCTTCATCTTCAGGGCCAGGTCGTGCTTCACGAATCGACGTGGACGGTGAAGGGCAAGGAGCTCTGGATCGACACCGAACACCGCCGCGGCCGTTCCGAGGGACCGCTTCTCGTTGAAGACGGGATCTCCGCGGTGTACGGCGAGTCCGGCGAATTCGACTTCGCCAAGCACACCGGCCGCCTGAAGCGCACGAGCGCGGGCCACGCCGACTGGCGCATCCACGCCAAGGAGGCGAAGGTCGGCGAGAACCGGCGCCTGGATTATCTCGGAGGCGATTTCACCAGCTGCGGCGCCAAGCCCCCGCACTACCACTTCCGGGCCTCGAGCATCACCGTCAGGCCGAAGAAGAGCATGATCGCGCGCAACGTGCTGTTTTATCTCGGCGACGTGCCGGTCTTCTATCTCCCGTTTCTCTACAAGTCCCTGTCCCCGAGGCACTACCTGCGCTGGAAAAGCCAGCCCGGATTCGACCGCCGAAACGGCCCCTTCATCAAAAACACGCTGACCACCGATCACGGGGACACCGTGTACAGCAAATTGTACGCCGACTATTACGCCAAGCAGGGCACCGGCCTCGGCGGCGAATTGCATCGCCGGGACGGCGAGGACTCCCGCGGCGCGTTGTTCGGCTACACCATCAAGGAAACCTCGACCGGCGACCGGCGCTGGGCCTTGCTGGGCCAGCAGTACCAGGCCCTTTCCTCTTCGATCTCCTTCCAGGGACGACTGCAGCGGCAGTCCGACTCCGATTTCAACAATAACTACTCGCGCTCGAACTCT
>CALRXP010000182.1:0-6070 GCA_943372155.1 Candidatus Endomicrobiellum trichonymphae
CCGGGGTCGCGGCGGCGGCGGAGACGGGAGAGGACTCGTCGAAACGGAGAGCGGGGGCGTCGCCGGTGAGCAAGGCGAAGGATTTCGCGGCGGCTTGGGGGGCGGCGGCGGTGGGGATTTCGGGCAGGGATTGAGCGACGGCTTGAGCGGAGAGGATGCGCGCGGGCAACGGTAACGACGACGGCAACGGCTGAGCGGCCGCCGGCGAAATGACGGCCTGGAGGACCGGCTGGGGCGATAACGGAGAGGGCGTTAATGCGGGAGCCAACGGCAACGACATTAACGGCGACGGAGTGGAGAAGTTCGGAGTTAGACCGGAACTCGTGATCGATATGACGGAGTTGGTGAGTACCGGTACGGGACGAACGGCACGGAGCTGAGCCGCGGCCTCCATGGGTAAGCACGAGGCAAGAAGGGAGAGAACGAGGGTCGCGCGGATCAGACGCATTATTTTTCGTTCCTCAGCTTGATCGCGCCGCCGACGAAGAGGACGGCGGCTCCGGCCACCCAGTAAAGATTCGGCATGAGCATGAGATAGGCGAGGACCAGCATGGCGGAGAACGCTATGGCGAGAGCGCCGGACAGGCGCTTCGGCGTCAGTTCGCCGGATTTCCGCGCCTCGCGTTGGGCGCGGAGCAATTTCACGGATTTATACGCGTACCAGAGACCGGGAAGAATCGCGATGGTGCCCAGCCACGGGGCGCCGAGCGCGTCGAAGACGATCGAAAGGCCGAACAGGCCGTTGAAGAAGCCGTGCGCGGCCATCGAGGCGAGCACGCCTTCCTTCGCGTAGACGCGGCTCAGGATGAGCGCCTGCAGCAGCCGCGTGCCCATGAGCACCGGATCGGAGGTTTCGTGAAGGCCGACGAAGAGGAGAGAGGACGCGGCGGCCGGAAGAATGTAGTTTCCGAGATGAAGCCAGGAGGTGAGCTTGGCGAGGCGGCCCTGGAGGAAGCCGCGGAACATCGCCTCCTCGGCGACCGGCGCCATGACGGCCGCGCCGACCCAGAGCGCGAGCGCGCCCGCGACCGTGTCGACGGCGACGGTCGCTGGTCCATGATAGTTGGGATGGAATTCATAGCCCGTCAGCGCGGCGACGAAATAGGCGCCGTACGTGATGATCATCGGAACGAGAGCGGCGAGGTAGCCGACGGCGAAGGTCCGCTTGAGCGATGTTTGCGGGCCGGAATCCGGGGCGAGCGTCTTGACCCAGCGCGGGCCTTTGGGCGGACCGCGGGGCGTGGACTGATCGAGGCGGGGCGCATCGGAAGGCGCGGAGAGCACGGAAACGGCGAGCGCTTCGGGCTTGGCCTCAAGACCCTCGAAGAGCCCGTCGAGGGCGACGCGCGGCGAGTCGGGCGCGCCGGTTTTCGACGCGGCGGAAAGCGCGGTTCCGCCGCCTTGCAGGAGGGCGAGAGCGCGCGGGGGAGCTTTCGTTTCCGAGACGGCCGCGGCCGGAGCGACGATCGGCTGAGCCGCGACGGGGGCGGCGACGGCGACGGACGGCGCGGACAAGACAGGCGCGAGCGCGAGCGTCGGGATGAGGGACGGGGTCAGCCCCGTCTGGAGGCTCGCGGCCGGCAACGTCAAAGTCAGGCCGCCCAAGGCATGAACGGCGGCGCCCGTCGCGCCGGCGGAGGCCGAGGGAGCGGAGCGGGCGGCCATGGTCTGACCGAAGGCCTGGCTGGGGGCCGACGCGGCGAGCGACAGCGAGAGGGCGACGGCCAGGACGCGCGACAACGTGTTCACGAGTAGATTCTATCGTTCGCGGGGAAGGCGCACGCGGTACGAGAGGGTATTAGGAAGGCGGCACCTAGCCCAGCCCTAAAGGGGACTTAGGACCTAAGCGGCTTTGCCGTTGGCGCGGACGGTCGCCATGACCTTAAGAATGTCGTCGCCGTAACGGGTTTTCTTAAGATCGGACAGGGGGCTGAGAGGATCGGCGGCGCCGGCGCCGCAGGCGTGCAGAGACAGCGTGCGCAGATTCTCGGTCGTCATGATGACGACGGGTTCGACGCCGTCTTTCTCAGAACGGCTCTTGCGCCAGGCGCGCAGGGCTTCGAAGGTGCGCCACTCGAGGTCGGACATGCGCTTGCGCTCGGCGGGCGCGGACGGCGGGCGCGTAAGCGGCGTCGCGGACTTGCCCTTCTCGACGGCGGCGAGCAGTCCGGCGGCGAAGCGCTCCAGAATGTAGGGGGACATGCCGCGCACCGCGGCCAGGGCCTCCTTGGTCTCGGGCATGGCCTGGGCCATGCGCACCATGAGGTCTTCAGGCATCACGCGGAAGGGCGCACGATCGCGCGACTGGGCCTGCTGCTCGCGGTACAGCCAGATCTCTTTGAGCACGGCCATCTGCTGGCCGCCGATTTCGTCCCGGCCGACGAGCTTCCAGAAGCCGTCCTGGTCGAAAGTCTTGAGGTTCGGCTCGAGGTCGGCGAGGTCGGCGAAGGCCTCCTTCGCGTCGTCCATGCGGCCCTTCTCGATGAGCATCTTCTTCTGGATGTCGGCCAGGCGCATCAGGAAGTGGGTGTCGCCCTGCGCGTAGCGGATCATCTCATGTGTCAGAGGCCGCTTGCCCCAGTCGGCGCGCTGCAGCTTCTTGGAGATCACGAGGCCGAAGTGGCGCTCGATGGCGGCGGCCAGGCCCAGCTCCTTGGTGCCGAGGATGCGGGCGGCGATCATGGTGTCGTAAAGATTGGTGAAGGTGAAACCGTAGTCGCGCTTGAGGCAGAGCACGTCGTACTCGCCCGCGTGGAAGAGGATCTCGATCTTGGGATCGGCGAACAACGGGCCGAGCGCGGAGATGTCTTTGAACGCGATCGGATCGACGATGTAGTCTTCGGTCGCCGTGGAGATTTGGATGAGGCAGACCTTCTCGGTGTGAGCGTAGAAGCCGTTGGACTCGGTGTCGAAGGCCAGGCGGTCGCACTTGGCGAGCTCCACGCACACCTCTTCGAGGTGCTCCTTGGCGGTGATCAGTTCAGCGGTTTTGATTTGGTCGAGCGACATTGGTTCCTATAAAATAAAAAGCCGGAAGCGCCCCAGCTCGGCGTTCCGGGTAGACGACCTCTTGTTTATAACAGGTACGGGACGGGGCGTCAAGTCGTCATTCTAGAAGAAAGCGGCGAGCGGCGCGCCGACGGAAAAGCCCCACATCTTGGCGAAGCGGTCGTTGTCGCGCCAGGAGATGTAGTTCAGCTCGCCGAACCAGCGTCCGCCGTAACGCACCCACAGGTTCTGGTAGCGTTTCGAGGTGCCCGGCTGGAGGAACAGGCCGCCGGACAAGGTCTTGTTCTTAAAGCCGAAGGCGTCCGGATAGGAAACCTCGAAGCCTTGGGGACCGATGACCTCGTTGTAGGCCGAGTGCGAGAGCCCGTTGGGCGCGAAGGTCACGATCTGAGCGCCGAGCAGGACGGTCAGCCGCATACGCGTGTCGAGCGCGCGCACGGCGTCGTAGGCGAAGTAGAGACCCAGGTTGTTGAAGAAGGACGTGTGCAGCGGGCTTTGGCCGACGGCCGCTTCGAAGGCGCGGATCGAGAGGTTGTCCTCGGTGCGCAGGCGGAAGTTGCCGTAGAGCATGGCGGAGGCGGCGGCGCCGTTGCCGGAGCGGGCGCTCGATGACAGGCCGTAGGGGCCGGCGCCCCAGGCGAGGCGCAGGCGGTTGAAGCGCGGAGGGACGCTGGCCGAGAGCTCCACGACGCGGCTCTTACCGTCGGGGCCGACCATGCTCGCGCGGGCCGGGCGGCCGTCGCGCAGGTCGGCGGTCAGAGGCGGCGCGCTGCCGTCGGGCAAGGTCACGCCCGCGGCGGCCCAGCGCACCTCGAGCAAGGTTTCCTCCTTGCCGATGCGTCCGACGGGGATGAGGCGGCAGGTCATCGAGAGGTTGGCGTCGTCGAGGCCGACGACCTTCACGCGGTAAGGCGAGCAACGGTGATCGATGGCGTGGCTTCCGGCGGCCGAGGGACGGACTCCGATCTTGATGCGCGCGACGGGCTTGCCGTCGGCCTCGAGACGGGCTTCGCCCAAGTCGAGGAGCGGGACGAAGATCTCCATCGCGGCGCCATCCGGCGCGGTTTGAAATTGCATGGCGCGGCCCCGCCAGCGCAGGACCAGTCTCTCCGGCGCCGCCTTGACCGTGATGAGCAGGCGCGCGCGCGGCACGGGCAGGCCGTCCTTGGCGCGGAGCCAGCGGACGGACTTCTCCACCCACGCGGCCTCGACGCCGAGCTTGTTCGCCTCGATCGTGACGGGGAAATCGGCGAGGTCGGGCGCGGGATGATCTTCCCCGGTGAGCACGAGCGGGCCGATGGCCACGCGCGGCGCGCGGGGGGCGTCGTCGAGCGGATCGTTCGCCTCGGACTCGGCGTGCGCGGCGCCCGCGAGGAGGACGCAGGCGACGAGCATGAGCAAAGTTCTCATTCGGCGAAGAGCTTGGACAGCTCCTGGGAACGCTTGGTCGCGGCCTCGACTCCGTCGATGAGGACCGAGCGCAGGCCCTTGCTCTCGAGGACGTGGATCGCGGTGATGGCGGTGCCGCCCGGGGTCGTGACTTCATCCTTGAGGACGGCGGGGTGCTTGCCCGTTTCCAAAACGAGTTTGGCGGCGCCGAACACGGTCTGCGCGGCGAGCTTGGCGGCGATGGCGCGGGGGATGCCCATCTTCACGCCGCCGTCGATCATCGCTTCGATGACCATGTAGATGTAGACGGGGCCGGAGCCGGAGAGGCCGGTCACGGCGTCGAGCGCGGACTCGGGCAAGGTGACGACGAGCCCGACCGCGCCGAATACGGCTTCGGCGAGCTTGAGCTCGCGTTCGCCCGCGCGGGAGCCGGCGGCGATCGCGGTGGCGCCGGCGTCGACAAGACAAGGAGTGTTCGGCATGGCGCGCACGACCGGGCCGTCAACGCGCAAGGCTTTGGAAATCGAGGCGGTGGTGATGCCCGCCATCACCGAGACGACGAGCTGATCCTTGGTGATGTGCCCGGCGAGCTCTTCCATGACCTTCTTGGCCATCTGCGGCTTCACGGCGAGAATAATGATGTCGGCGCCCGCGACGGCCTTCTTGTTGTCGGTGGAGGTGCGCACGCCCCACTTCTTTTGGAGCTCGGCCAAGGCCTCGGCGTTGCGCCGCGCGGCGACGATGGCCTTGGCGGGGACGAGCTTGGATTTCACCATGCCCCCGATCATGGCTCCCGCCATGTGTCCGGCGCCGATCACCGCGATGGTTTGATTCTTAAGCATAGGTCTCCTTTATAACAGCCCTGAGCCCCGTCGTCAAGGATGTGACTTGGGTCACTCTCAGCGGCGTCTCGGCCGTAACACCCCCGTAATGGCCCGGGGCTATACTCCGGTCATGAAGCTCGCGTTGTCGGCCAAGGTGACGATCGATCCCCGGAGGCTCCAGAAGAGCCGTTGGGTCCACGATACCGCTCACCGTCTCGTCGGCACCGTCCGTAAAGCTCAGGAAGAAGCCCGCCGGCTCGAGAGCAGACGCCAGCGCTGATTTTCGGTCCCACCGAAAGACAGGCGCCCGGGGGCGAGCTAAAACCCCCGGGCGCTTCGTTTTGAACGGCTCGATTACATGTTGATGAAGTCGTGAGCGCGGACGGTCTTGCGGCCGTTCGCCTTCGCGCGCTTGGCGGCCTGCGCGAGGAGCCAATACGCCCAGCCGTTGAGGCCGTCGAGGGCGTCGCCCGAGGTGTTGCAGCCGGCCTTTTTGAGGATCGCCTTCGCCTTGCTCGCGATCACGAGCGGTTCCATCTTCTTCGCCATATCGTTCTCCTCCGAGCTCCGTGACGGAGCTGATGGCCCCATCGTATCCATGGAAGAGCGCCGTGTAAAGCTAATCGTGCGGCGGGTAATTCATGACGCCGGCTTCGCGCACGCCCTCGCGTAGGGCGGGGAGGATGCCCATGCGGCGGTAGATCGGACGGATGGCGTCGCGCAGTTCGGGCAGGCCGCGGGCGAACCAGGCGGCGCCCGCGATGCAGAAGAGGCCTTCGAGGCGCAATGTCGCCGGCGCGCCGATGAGCTCGGCGGAGCGCCCGGCGAGGAGGCTGCCGAACGGGGAG
>CALRXP010000183.1:0-6049 GCA_943372155.1 Candidatus Endomicrobiellum trichonymphae
AGCTTGCCGAGCGACGCGTTGATGCGGTGCATTTCCTTGGCGGGTCGCGCGGGCGTGCCGAAGTAGGCGGTCTTGGGCTCGGTGTCCTGCGCGACGGCCGAGGCGCCCATCACGATCGTGCCCGCGGCCAGCCGCAGGTGATCCTTGACGATCACGTTGCCCGACAGCATGACGCCGTCCTCGAGCACGACCGAGCCGCCGACCGCGGTGTTGCCCACGATGTAGATCCAGGAGCCGACGCGGCAGTTGTGGCCGATGTGGACCTGATCGTCGGTCTTGGTGAAGCGCCCGACCGTGGTGCTCTCGATCGTGGCGCGGTCGATGGTGTTCGACGCGCCGATCTCCACGTCATCGGCGACGATCACATTGCCGATGTGGGGGATCTTGTGGCGCTCGCCGGGACGGTCGTAGAAGCCGAAGCCGTCGGCCCCGATCGCGGTGGCGGAATGGATCAGGCCGCGCTTGCCGATCACGCAGTCGTAGCCGATGACCACGTTCGAGCGGATCACGGTGTCCTCGCCGATCTTGGCGCGCGGCTCGATCACGGCGCCGGGCCAGATCACGGCGCGCGCGCCGATCTCTGCGCCCTCCATGACGACGGCGCCGGGCAGGATCGTCGCGCTGGGATCGATCTTCGCGCCGGGATGCACGAGCGGCTCCTTCGACACGCCCGCGGCGAATTTCGGCTTGCGGTCGAAGTGATTGAGCAGCTTGATGAAGGTCAGGCGCGCGTCGCCGGCCACGATCACGGCGCGGGGAAACTCCGGAGCGAGCTCGGCAGTGGTCAGGATCACGCCGTTCTTGGCGGCCAGCGGGTGGCGCTTGAACACCGCCTTCGACTCGATGAAATACACGTAGCCGTCCTCGAGCGCCTGCTCGGGGGACAGCCGCTCGATGTCCCGAAGCCCCTTGATCATCTCGCCCGGCGCGCCCTTGATCTCGCCGCCCAGGAGGCGGCCCAATTCTTCGATCGTCATGAGCCTAGTATGCCAAAAAGCCGTCCGGGTTTTGATATCCTCGACCCATGAGAGAACTCCTTGCCGTCATCCTGATGCTCGCTGCCGGCACCGCCGCCGCCAATCCGATGCTGGAGAAATGCCTGCCCTTCGCTCCCGCATCGTGCGCGCTCACCGATGCGTCCACCGCGGATGAATTCCTCGCGTGCTTCGGAACCAAGCCCTTGATCGAAACCGGGAAAGGCGAGAGCGCCTGCTCCGAAGAGCTGGCCCATGCGCGGGTGCACAAGGCCTGCGACGCCAATGACATTCCGATCGTGTGCGCGGGCGTCAAGCCGGGGGAGAACCGCACCATGAGCTGCCTGCGCAAGAATAAGAAAAAGCTCAGCGCGGACTGCCTTAAGGCGCTCAAGGATTATGACGCGCTGACGTCGCCCGCGGCCGAAGGAGGGGAACGTAAGAAGGGCCGAGGGAAAGCGGGCGTCGCGGCCGTCCGCTGCTAAAAACGCTTAATTTAAAACGATAAATTGTGGGGTGACCGAGGGGACTTGAACCCCCGACCTCAGCGTTCACAGCGCTGCGCTCTAACCAGCTGAGCTACGGCCACCAACCAGCGAGCATTATAGCACGTTTCCGGCGAAGCGCCATCTAGGCCCTTGGGCCCAGATGGGCCCAGGCCCTACACCCCATGTGAGCCTTTCCGGCCACCGCTATACTTTAAGCATGAAGAGAAACATGACGAAGACGAGCTGGACCGTCCTCACCATCGCGTTGGCCGCTCTTCTGTGCACCCCTCCGGCGAACGCGTCCAAACACAAGAACCTGGTCAAATCCAAGGCGAACCCCGAGGCCCAGAAGCTGATGTCCGCCGGCCTCGCCAACCTCGAGAACGGCGAAACGTCCGCCGCGATCTCCACCTTCAACAAGGCCGTCCGCAAGGACGGCACCGTGTCCACCTACTTCCTGCTCGGCTGGGCGCACTACCAGCGCGGCTTCAAGCTCGGCTCGACCGAGGCCGCCGACCGCGACGACGCGCAGTCCGCGATCGACGCCTACGCCATGGCCCTGAGCCTCGATTCCTCGCTGAAGGAGCTGCCCGACGCTTCCCGCCTGTACTTCTCGATGGCCCTGTGCTACGAGGCCGTGCAGTCCTACGACAAGGCGCTCGACGCCTATAAAATGGCTTTCCGCTCGGCTCCCAACAAGGCCCTGATCCCGATGAACGCCGCCCGCCTGCGCCTGAAGATGGGGGACTCGCCCAAGGCCGTCTCCAACATCGAGCTCGCCATGTCCAAGGCGATGAAGAACGGCCAGGGCGCCGCCCTGCGGGACGCCGTCCGCCGCGACCCCGCTTTCGCCCCGCTGATCGCCGACGCGCCGTCCCGCAAGGCCCTCGGCATCAGCTCCACCGAAGACGGCGACATGGTTGCCGCGATCGGCGCCCGCGGCGAGGAGATGCGCGATTCCGTCCGCGACACCGCGCCGAAGCCCGTCGCCCCGGCCCAGGACGCCGAGGTCCTTGAGAAGATCTCCCAGGGTAACATCGAGTTCAAGTTCCGCCGCTACATGTCCGCCGTCGCCGCCTACAACGAGGCGCTGTCTCTCGACCAGGAGCGCCTGACCCTCGGCGCGCCGCAGACCGCCCAGGTCTACGAGAAGATCGGAATGTCGTACAACAAGCTCGGCCAGTCCGACTCCGCCATCCGCAACCTGCAGAAGGCCCTGCAGCAGAACCCGATGAACCCGTCGGCCCACTACCAGATCGCCTTGGCCTACGCGATGTCCGGCAAGACCCAGGTCGCGATGAACGCCTTGAACGAGTCCTTCAAGGCCTGCGCCGGCCCCAACGACCTGCGCCGCTACGTGATGCAGGCCAAGACCGACACCGAGCTCGAGGCCGTCCGCGACCTGCCGACCTTCCGCTCGATCGTCGCGCAGTACTCCGACCGCGTCGCCCTGAAGTGAAAATTGCTATTATGACTTGTGCCTTACTCGAAGCGCGACGCGCCCAATTGCGACTGGTGCCCCTTTAAGAAGAACTGCTTTTACGAGCTCCTCGGCACGAAGGAGTCCAAGAAAGCCTGGCGCGAGATCCGTCTCGCCAACCCCTTCAAGCGCGGCGAAGTCGTTTTCCACGAAGGCGCGATGCCCCAGGGCCTCTATGTCGTCTGCACCGGCAAGGTGAAGGTCTACAAGTCGAGCCGCACCGGCCAGCAGCTCACCACCCGCGTCGAATCCCCCGGCGACCTTCTCGGCCACGTCACCTTGCTGGCCGACGACGGCCCTTACACCGGCACCGGCGAGGCCCTCGAGCCGAGCGTGGTGTCCATGATCGACAAGAACACCTTCTACAACTTCCTCGCCAAGTACCCGCACGGCTCGCACGCTCTTCTTAAGGAGCTCGCCAAGGACGTGCGCCGGGGCGAGAACAAGGCGCGCGACATAGCCTTCAAGCCCGCGCGCGGCCGCCTGGCCGATACCTTGATCCGCATGATGGTCCCGAAGAAGCCGTACCCGATCGTCGCCGGCATCAAGCGCCGCGACTTGGCCGAGATGGCGGGCCTCACGATCGAGACCACGGTGCGCCTGCTGAAGGACTTCGAGGAGCGCGACGTCCTTCGCAAGAAGGAGAAAGATCTCCTGATCCTCTCCGAAGAGCGCCTGCGAGCGCTCGCGGGCTCCGCGTCCTAAGACCCACCTCGTCATAGGCCCGCCGCGCCGTCGTCATAGGCCCTTTGACCTAGATCAATTGATCTGTCTCATGCCTTGAGGTTGACGACTCTCATCGGAGAAAAATTCGATGAGGCGTATACTGTCTACATGATCAACCTACTCCTACTCACTCTCTCTCTCGCCAACACCCAGCCCACCCAGACGGCGCAGTTCCGCCCGTGCGTGTGGCCCAACGTCTGCAAGACGGAAGCCGCCCCGGTCGTCGCGCAGTTCCGCCCGTGCGTGTGGCCCAACGTCTGCAAGAACGAGACGCCCGCCCCGGTCATCGCCCAGTTCCGCCCGTGCGTGTGGCCCAACGTCTGCAAGGACGAGAAGAACTCTTAAGCCTCAAGCCGACCTCGAACCGGCGCCGCATGAGAGCCTCCGACCCCTCGGAGGCTCTCTTCTTTTTGGAGGGAGCCGGAGAATTGAGCGCGCTCAAGTGACGTCGATCAATATTCGGCTTTGACCCGCGTCCTGAGGGAATCGGTAGGTCAACCGCTATCCTCTAATCAGCAAGGAGGACACGTTTATGATGACTTTGATCCTGGCGACGCTCCTGACGGCGGCCCCCAAACCCGCGACGACCGCGCAGTTCCGGCCGTGCGTGTGGCCCAACACCTGCGCTTCGATGCCCGTCGCGCAGATTCAACCCTGCGTGTGGCCCAACACCTGCTCGACGGTGGCCGCCGCGCAGTTCCAGCCGTGCGTCTGGCCCAATAAGTGCAGCTGAGCTAAGTTCGCGCGAGCCGGACGCAAGCCCCGCCCTCATGGACGGGGCTTTTCATTTGCTACTCTGACGGCGTGAAAAATCGGAAGTGGCTCAAGGTCGCCATTCTGACCGCGGCCTGGGTCGGCCTGGTCTGGGGATTTTTCATCGAGCCCTGCTTCTACCTGGTCGAGACCCGCGCCGAAGCCCATCCCCGGGGCTGGCCCAAGGAGCTCGACGGGCTTAAGATCGCGCTGATCTCGGACATTCACGCGGGATCGCCGTACGTAAGGCAGAAACGGATTCGGGAGCTGGTCGGCCGGGTCAACTCGGCCAAACCGGACATGATCGTCCTTCTAGGCGACTACGTCATTCAAACGGTGGTGGGGGGCCGCTTCTATCCGCCGGAAGACCTCGCCGTCGAGCTGAAGGAGCTGAGGGCGCCGCTCGGGGTCTACGCCGTCATCGGCAACCACGATTGGTGGCTCGACGGCGAACGCGTGCGCAAAGCGTTCGCCGGTCAGGGCCTGAAGGTTCTCGAGAACGAGAACGTCCGGCTGACGTGGCACGGCGGGCGCTTCAGCCTGCTCGGCCTCGCCGATCACATCGAACGCAAGCCCGACGCCGTGACGCCGATCGCGAAGCTTCCGGGAACGGAGCCCGTGATCGCCCTGATTCACGAGCCCGACTTCTTCCCGGAGATTCCGGAGAGAATCGCATTGACCTTGGCGGGCCACACCCACGGTGGGCAGGTGAGATTACCCCTGATCGGCAGCCCCATCGTGCCGTCCGCTTACGGCCAGCGCTTCGTCCGAGGCCTCATTAAGGAAGGAGAGCGCCTGCTCTATGTGACGACCGGGGTGGGGACGAGCATCATCCCGGTGCGCTTCAACGTGCCGCCCGAATACGTCTTGCTGACGCTGAGACCCTAACCTCTCTTTTTTCCGAGTTCGATTCTTCAGAGGAGGGTTTTGATCAAAAAAACGCTCAAAACCCCAGAGGGGGGATTGGAAATCGAAAAAAAAGCCTGGCCCCCTGCCCCTTCGAGGCTAGGTATTGAAGAGCCGGTCGCCGGCGTCACCGAGACCCGGGACGATGTAGCCCTTCGCGTTGAGGACCGCGTCCACGACCGCGGTGTGCACGGGCACATCGGGATGATCCTTGTGGATGCGGGACACACCGCGGCGAGAGGAGAGTAAGGTCAGCAGGACGATGTGCTTGGCCCCTGCCGCTTTGAGGATGCGGATCGCCTCGGAGGCGGAGCCGCCGGTCGCGAGCATCGGGTCGCACAGCACGACGAAGTGCTCCGAGATTTTCTTGGGCAGGCGGACGTAGTACTGCACGGGCTCAAGGGTCTTCTCGTCGCGGTAAAGGCCGATGTGGCCAATCGAGGCCTTGGGCGCCAGCTCGAGCAGTCCCGGAGTCATGCCGAGGCCGGCGCGCAGGACGGCGACGAAGGTCAGAGGCTGATCGAGGACGACGGCCGGGGCGACCTGCAGCGGCGTCTTGACGGTCGTCTTGCGCGTGCGAACCTTCTTGAGGACCTCGCAGCCGATGAGCATGGCGACCTCGGCCATGAGCCGGCGGAAATCCTGGGGGTTCGTGGACTTGTCGCGCAGACGCGCGAGCTTGTCCTGGACGAGGGGGTGATCGCTGACGAATAATTTAGCCA
>CALRXP010000184.1:0-6043 GCA_943372155.1 Candidatus Endomicrobiellum trichonymphae
AGACAAGCCCGACCAGCGCTACGGGTTCGAGATCGTGGACCTCACCGCCGAGCTCAAGGACTGCGAGTTCAAGGTGTTCGGCGGAGCGATCAAGGACGGCGGCGTCGTACGCGCCATCTCCTGCGCCTCAGACTACTCCCGCTCGGAGATCGACAAGCTCACCGACGTCGCGAAGGTGTTCGGCGCGAAGGGCCTGGCCTGGATCAAGTGGACCGCGACGGGGCCGGAGACGCCCATCGCCAAGTTCCTCAAGCCCGCCGAGCTCGAGGCCATCAAGGCCAAGGTCGGCGGCAAGCCGGGCGAGTACACCTTCTTCGCCGCGGACAAAGAAATTCCGGCGTCCACCGTTCTCGGCGCCATCCGCAAAGAGATCATCACCCGGCTCAAGCCCGCGCCATCCACGCCCTGGCATTTCTCCTGGGTCACGCACTTCCCGCTGCTCGAGTGGGAGGCGGAGGACAAGCGCTGGACGTTCGCGCACAACCCGTTCACGCGCCCGCTCGACGCCGACGTGCCGAAGCTCGACACGGATCCCGGCTCGGTGCGCAGCCACCAATACGACCTCGTGCTCAACGGCGTGGAGCTGGCGAGCGGCTCGATCCGCAACCACAACGGCGCGATGCAGCGCAAGATCCTCGGCCTGATGGGCTTCGACGACGCCGAGCAGCAGCGCCAGTTCGGGCTCCTGCTCTCCGCGCTCGACTACGGCGCTCCTCCTCACGGCGGATTCGGGATGGGGTTGGACCGCCTCACCGCGCTCTTGTGCGGCGAGGAGTCCATCCGCGAGGTCATCGCCTTCCCGAAGACGGCGAAGGGCACCGATCCGTTGTCTGAGGCGCCGTCCACGGTCAAGGATAAGCAGCTCAAGGAGCTGCACATCAAGGTGGATATGCCGGCGCCGGCGCCCGTTCCCGCGAAGAGCTAAAAGCTCTTCGGAGCGTCGCTCTTCTTATCGGCCTCGCCCTTCTTGAGGAGCTCGAGCAGGCGTCCGCTCTTGAGCGGCCTTACCGGCTTGAATGCTTTCGCCGGAGGCGACACCGGAGGAATCGGACAGACGGTGGGGGGATTGTCCGTCGCCCCCGGCCCCATCACCAGCGCGGAAGGGTCGCGCACGTTCAGCGGCGTGATCACGTCCGTCGGCTGCCCCACCGGATCGCCAGCGGAAGCCAGCGGAGTGGGCTCGATCGTCTTCGGAGCGGGCTCCGCCGCCCCGCGGAAGGTCGCGGTCACCATCTCATTACCGGGATCGGCCTTGACCTTGGCGTGATGCGCGGGCGGACCCGAGAGTTCCTGATACCAGCGGCCCGACTGAAAGCATACGCCGCACAAACCCAACAGGATGCCGACGCGGAGGGTAGAGGGTTTCATGCCCACAGCATGCCCCCGAAACCCCGTAAATGCCGTTAAAAAGCGGCAAAGAAGGGGCAAAGTCTCGGTAAGGCGTTCTTAGAGCTGGACGGCCGTCGTGAAGCGCCGGCCCCGCTCGGAGGAGCGCTTATAGGCCGACGAAGGCGACAGCGAGCCGAGCTCCGCCTCCCGCTTGTCGGGCGCGGGGTGGGTCTTGAACATGCCGCCCTTGTTCCCGCCCTCGGCCTTGGCCATACGCGCGAGGAAGGTCTTGAGCGCGCCGGGATCGTAGTTGGCGTTCTTGGCGTACTGCGCGCCGAACTTGTCCGCCTCGTATTCCTTGTCGCGGCTATAGCCGTTGACCACCATCTTGTTGACGACGTCGTCGACGACGCCTTCGAAGGCGCCGGTCAACTGGGTGATCTGCTGGGGGGAATAGCTCTTCGCGGCCTCGGTGCCGAGTATGGTGAAGGCGGAGGTCAGGCGCGAGGTCTGGATCGTCTTGAGGCCATGCTTCTTGGCGACGTGCGCAACCTCGTGGGCGAGCACGCCGGCCAGCTCATCCTCGCTCTTCACGAGCTTGAGCAGGCCCTTGGTCACGAAGATGAAGCCGCCGGGGGCGGCGAAGGCGTTGACCTCATTGGAGTCGAGGACCTGAACGTGGTAGCCCTTGAACGTCGAAGGCCGGTCGGAGGCCAGCGCGACGGCCTGCGCGACCTTCTGGGCGTAGGCGTTGAGCCCGGGATCATTCAGCGCCTTGTAGCGCGTCAGGACCTGAGCGGCCACGGCGCGTCCGATGTAGTACTCCTCGCTCTCCGAGATCTCCTCGAAGCCTTTGCGGATTTGGGTGACGCCTTTGGCGACCTTGCTGTAGTCGATGTTGCTCGCGTCGAAGCGGCCGCCCGTCATCGACTTCACGTCCATGTTCTGCAGGGCGGCGCAGCCGGTGAAGAGAAAAGCGGCGAAGGGGAGTAGGCGTTTCACTTGGCGCCTCCCGGGATGAGCCCGCCTTCGCGGAGGAAGTCGAATAAGGCCGCCTCGGAGGTCGTCCGCCGCTCCATCGCGTTGACGCCGGCGAAATTGACCGCGCCCCCGTTCTTGTTGCCGTAGGATTTCTCGACTTGGGCGTTGAAGCCCTTGCCGGCCAAGGTGACCTCGTCGGCGGTCGCGGACCCTCCGACGCCGTCCCCGCCCGAGACGCTCGCCTTGTGAGTGGTGACGGCGCTGGAGTGGATGTAGCCGGATCCGGTCTTGTAGAAACCGGACTCCAATCCCTCCGTTTCGAACTTCTGGCCCAGCCGCGCGGTGCCGACCGCGGGCGAGTAGGACTGCGGCCGCTTGCGCAGGGCCGTCTCCTGAACGAGAACGGTCACGGTGGTCGCGACGGCCGCAGAGGCGACAAGGAGTGCGGCGACGGCGAAGAGGATTCGGGCTCGCATCATTTCTCCGTTAAGGCGTTGGACCCGTCCCAATCCGGGGGTGGGGGGGTTTTAAGATAGTTTTCGCAGCGTTCCAGATAATTTTCGCACGCATGGTCTTTGCCGTGCTTCGAGACGACGGCTTCAAAGATCGCGACAGCCTCGGTGAATTTCCGCGACCGGAACTCGGCCAAACCGCGCTCGAAAAGCCTAGCTTTTTCGAGAAGAGCGGGCGCGGTCTCGCCCTTGAGCCCTAGAAGCTCGTATACGCGGATTGCCTCGCTCTTGCCCTTCACTTTGACGAAGTCCAACTCTCTCGTCTCGATCGCCTCGCCGGCTCCCTTTCGCGTCGTCTCGGAGATCAGTATGTACGTGCCGTAAGCCTTGTTGGCTCCCTCAAGGCGCGAAGCGAGATTGACCGCGTCGCCGATGGCGGTGTAGCTGAAGCGCTTGGGGGAGCCCATGTTGCCGATGATCGCCGGTCCCGTATTGAGGCCGATGCGGTTGCGCACCGGCGGATAGCCCAGCGCGTCGAACTCGGGCTTGAGCGCCGCGAGCTTCTTCTGGTTGGCCAGCGCGACCTTGCAGGCGACCAGCTCGTGCCCTTCGCACGGCAGCGGTGCGCCCCAGAACGACATGATCGCGTCGCCGATGTACTTGTCGAGGGTGCCGCCGGAGTCGAGCACCGTCTCCGTCATCTCGCCCAGGTAGCGGTTCATGAGCTTGGTCAGCCTCTCCGGGCCGAGCTTTTCGGAAAAGCTCGTGAAGCCTTCGATATCGGAGAAGTAGAAGGTCGCCGTGCGCGACTCGCCGCCCAGCGCGAGGGCTTCCGGACGCTCGGCGATCTGACGTACGATCTCCGGCGACAGGTAGAAAGAGAACGCCCCCTGGATATACCGCTTCTGACGACCCTCGACGGCATAGCTCCAGGCCGAGGAGGCCGCGAAGCCGAGCCACAACGCGAGCTGGGGCGACGTCAGATCAAGCCAGACGCCGCGGGTAAAGGCGAGGCAAGACGCGCCCGCCAGGCCCGCGCTCGAAACGAGCATCACTCCCGGCGCCCAACCCTGGTTCGAGGAGTACCGTGAGGCGGTGCCGGCCAGGAGCAGCGCGAGGACGACGAGCGCGAATACGGAAGCCGCCGGGGCTCGCGTCAGTCCGTCCCCGTGGATGAGGTTGTCCGTCGCCGCGGCCACGACTTCCGTGCCGGGCAAAACGGGATCGATCGGGGACGGGTGGTTGTCGAGAAGACCCGGCGCGCTCATGCCCACGAAAACGATCTTATCCTTGAACAACGCGGGGTCGAGCGGCGGCTTTGTCTTCTCCTCGAGCGCGACAGCTGACAACACCAGGTCCGCGAAGTGGTACGACTCGTAGGTCTTGAGGGGATCGGCATTTTCCGTCAAAGCCTTCCCGTGGAACCGAACGAGCAGCCGTCCGTCGGTCAGTCGCGGCGCCAGTTCGTCGAGGCTGCGGCCCGTCGCGAGCATCGCCGCGGCCGCCGGCAAGGTCGGATACGTCCGCCCGCCGAGAGTCACGAGCAACGGGACGCTGCGGAAGATGCCGTCGAAGTCCGCGCCGGCCTTCGTGTCTCCGAGCATGCGCGCCCCTGACAAAAGCGGGGCGATGGGGAGCCGGACGGAGGCGCGGTTGGCCGCGGCGGCGGTCAGCGCCGGACCGGCGTCGACAGCGAAGCGCGCCGGCGGGGACGCGGCCCGGCGCGGATCGGGCTTGACCGCGGTCTCCATCGCGAGGACAACGCGCCCCTCATCCTTGACGGCCGCTCCGAGCGTCGCGTCGAGACTCGCCTCGCCCGCGTTCGTGAACAGCACGTCCATGACGACCGCGCGCGCCCCGGCCTTCTTAAGGAAAGACAACGCCGGCACATAGATGTCGCGCGGCCAGGGCCAGTAGTTGTGATCCTGCTCGAAGCGGTCGAGGCTCGCCTGGTCGATCGTGACGTGCACGATCGCGGAGTCGCGACGGGCGGGATCGGCGAAGCGCCGCGCGCGCCAATCCAGCGTCTTGAGCTCTATGCCGCGAAGAATCTCGCTCGGACGCGCCGCGAGCACGAGCGCGCCGGTGATGGCGAGCAAGGCGGCCAGGGGAAGAAGGGCTCGGAGTCCTTTCGGCACGGCGTCATCCTAGCGAAAAAAAAGCCGCCCGGGAGGGCGGCTTTAAATTGGTGGACGTGACAGGGATTGAACCTGCGACCTCATCCTTGCGAAGGATGCGCTCTCCCAGCTGAGCTACACGCCCGACGTATTCATTATGCCAAAAACGGGGGTTTTCGTCCAGCCGTTACGGATGGGTAGCGGCCTTTTCCTTAAGCTTCGCCTTGGCCTTGCGCAGTTCCTTCTTATAGATCATCCGCGCCTTGGAGTGCTCCTCGTTCGTCTCGGAGAATAGATGACCGCCCGTCATGTCCGCGACGAAGTAGAGGGCCGAGGTCTTGGCCGGATTCAGCACCCCCTTGAAGGACTCAAGGCCGGGGGAGCAGATCGGGCCGGGGGGCAGGCCGAAATGAACGTAGGTGTTGTACGGCGACTCGAGCTGTAGATCGGCACGGGTGAGCCCCTTTTTCCACTGGCCGGTGCCGAGCGCGTACTGGACGGTCGGATCGGCCTGCAGGCGCATTCGCTTGTTGATGCGGTTGAGGTAGACCGCCGCGATGATGGGCCGCTCGGTCTTGAGCACCGCCTCGCGCTCGACGATGGAGGCCAAGGTCAGGGCCTGGTCGAGGGTCAGCGCCGGCTTCGGGTTCGCGCCGGCGTAGGCCGCACCGATCTCGCGGTCGAACTCCGCCGTCATCATCGCCGCGGCCTTCTCGGCGCCGTAGCCGGGGGGAAAGTGGTAGGTGGAGGGGAACAGGCGGCCTTCGAGCCTTCGCGCGGCGACGACCTTGAGGAATTCCCCGGCGTCCGCGATTCCGGCCTTTTCGAGGCGCTCGGCGATCTGGCTCGCCATGAAGCCCTCGGGTATGGTGACCTTGACGTCGTCGGTCAGGCCCAAGGTGAGCTTGCGCGCGACGACGGTGGGCCACTCGTGACGGCGCAACGTGTAGGCGCCGGGCTTCAGGTGGCGGTCGAAGCCGGTGATCTTCAGCAGAAGGCGAAAGACGAACACCGACTGCACGACCCCCTGTTTGCCGAGGAGATCCGCCGTCTGCCGCGCGCTGAGGCCCTCGGGCACCTCGACGCGCATCGGCGCCCCGGGACGGACGGCGAACGCCGTCCCCAGGACGAGGGCGAGCGCCGCGAGCCCGGCGAGGAGGGCCC
>CALRXP010000185.1:0-6022 GCA_943372155.1 Candidatus Endomicrobiellum trichonymphae
CGCTCAAGGGACTCGACCTCGCCCAAACTGTGCGTTTGCAGGTGGCGGACGTGATCAAGGCCGTGGCCCCGGACCGGCCTCAGCTCATCGATCGCGTCACGGATCGCTTCGTCGCGGATAGCCGCGCTCAATTCAAGCGCCTGACGCCCGTCCTCGAACGGCTGGCCAAACGCTATCGCCTCGGGATCGTTTCAAATTTCTACGGCAACCTTGATGGCATCCTGAGCGCCGAGGGCCTGCGCCCGCTGTTCTCTGTGGTCGCCGATTCCGGCGTGCTCGGCGTGACCAAGCCCGACGCCGCGATCTTCCTTCACGCCGCCAAGGCCGTCGACGCCTCCCCCGCCGAGTGCGTGATGGTCGGCGATTCAATCAAGCGCGACATGGCGGGAGCTACGGGCGTCGGAATGAAGAAAGCCCTGATCTCCGTCGCCGCCGAAACGCCGAAGGCCGGCCAAGACTGGACCATCCGCTCCGTCGTGGAGCTGGAGGCCCTGCTCAAATGAAGGCGGGAATCATCGCGGCGGGCGAAGGCTCGCGTCTGCGTCAGATGGCCATGATCAAGCCGTTGGTGCCCGTCGCGGGCAAGCCGCTGATTCACTGGATCGTCGACGGGCTGAATTTCGCGGGCTGCGAACAGATCACGGTCCTCACCAACAGCAAAGGAACGGCGGTTGCGCCCAGCTTGACTGCGGCGTTCCCCGAAACCAAATTTGATTTCGTCACGGCCGACACGGCCTCTTCTTTTGAGTCCTTCCGGCTGGTGGCCCTGCGCATAGCCGAAACGGAAAGTGATTTCGTCATCAGCACGACAGACGCGCTCATCAAGCCGGAAGATGTGAAGGCGTTCGTCGCCTCGTGCCGCGCGTCGCGTTGCGACGCGGGCTTGGCGCTGACCGGCCACGTCGACGACGAGAAGCCTTTGTGGGCCGATATCGACGAGGTCGGATTGGTGACTGGTTTGGGAGAGAACGCGAGGACCAAGCGCTTCGTCACCTGCGGACTTTATTACATGACTCGGGCCGCGGCGAGCCGCCTGCCGGCGGCCGCCGCTCATTCACGGCTTCGGGACTACCTCTCGACCCTGACGGCGACGCTTCGCGTCGCCGGCGTCGTGCTATCCAAGACTTTGGACGTCGACCGGCCTTCGGACCTGATCATGGCCGAACGATTCTTAATCACGGAGACGAAGCGATGAAAGCTCTTGGCATCCTGCGCGAGACTCAAAACTCCCCCGGGCGCGAGTCCGACGACGCCTTGATCCTCAAGGCCTGCATGGACCAGCTGTCGATCCTCAAGACCGAGACGACGGTGATGACCCCCGAGGAGTTCGACCGCGCCGACGCGAAGGGTTTCGACCTCATCGTGCCGATGTGTGAGACCTACCCTCGCCTCATGCGTCTCAAGAAGCTCGAGGAGGAGACCGGGGTCGTCACGGTCAACCCCGCCGATTCCGTGCTCGGCTGCTACCGCACGCGCATGCTGGATTCCTTCGTCAAGACGCCCGGCCTCTCGTATCCCCCGACCGAGGTGCGCCGCACGACGGCCGACGCCAACAAGAAAGCCCCGTCGTACGAGGCCGCCGGCGGCTGGTGGCTCAAGCGCGGCGACGTGCACAACACGTGCGCGTTCGACGTCGTGTTCGCCAAGGACTGGAAGGAGGCCGAGCACATCCGGCGCGAGTTCGAGAGCCGCGAAATCAAGGATCTCGTCATCCAGCGCCACACCGACGGCGACCTCATCAAGTTCTACGGCGTCGGACCCGGCCAGTGGTTCACCTGGTTCTACCACGATCCCTCCACCGCCCGCCGCCTGCCCTTCGAGCTCGAAGACCTCGCGGCCCAGGCCGAGCTCGCCGCGAAGGCGGTGAAGGTCGAGGTGTTCGGCGGCGACGCCATCGTGACTCCCGACGGAAAGATTTATATCATCGACATCAACAGCTGGCCCAGCTTCGCGCGCGTGCGCGCCGAAGCCTCGGTCCAGATCGCCCGCCGCCTGCGCCTCCGCTTGCGCCAGGTCGCCGGCAGGAAAGGATAACCACATGACCCCTCAGACGCTCAGCGACGCGCCGTATTCCGCCGGCCCCAAGTCCAAGGCTCTGTTCCAGGAGGAGCAGGAGTACATCGCCCCCGGCCTTCAGACCATCGCCCTTTACGCCCAGCTCGCCATCGACGGCGGCAAGGGCGCTTCCCTGCGCGACGTCGACGGCAAGGAGTACCTCGATCTCGTCGCCGGCATCGGCGTCGCCTCCTTGGGCTACGGCCACCCCGAGTGGGCCAAGGCCGTCGGCGAGCAGGCCGCGAAGACCGCGGTCGGCTCCTTCACCACGCCCCATCGCGTGAACTTTCTCAAGACGCTCGCCTCCGTGACGCCCAAGGGCCTCACGCGCTGCCAGCTCTACAGCTCGGGGGCCGAGGCCGTCGAAGCCGCGCTGCGCCTGGCCAAGTCCAAGACCGGCAAGTTCGAAGTCGTCGGCTTCTGGGGCGGTTTCCACGGCAAGACGCAGGGCGTCATGGGCCTGCTCAACGACGGCTTCAAGAACGGCTACGGCGCGACCGCGCCGGGACTGCATCTCTCCCCCTATCCCGACTCGCGCAACTGCCCGTTCGGCACGAAGGGCGACCACGACTGCGGCGCGCACACGCTGTCTTTCCTCCGCGAGAAGCTCAAGCGCGAGACCACCGGCGCCGTGGCGGCCATCATCATCGAGCCCGTGCAGGGAACCAACGGCAACGTGATCCCGCCCGCCGGCTTCTTTAAAGGCGTGAGCGAACTCGCCAAAGAGATCGGCGCCGTTTTCATCTCGGATGAGATGATCACGGGCTTCGGCCGGACCGGAAAGATGTTCGGCTGCGATCACGAGGGCGTGACGCCCGACATGATGACCATCGGAAAAGGTTTCGGCGGCGGCTTCCCGGTTTCGGGCGTCGTCACGAGCAGCGAGCTGGCGAATTCGAAGCCGTGGTCGAATCCGTCGGGCTCGTCGTCGAGCTATGGCGGCAATCCGTTGGCGTCGGCTGCCTGCGATACGACGTTACAGATTATCTTGCGGGACAAGCTCGTTGAGAACGCCGCGAAGGTGGGCTCGTCCATGCTCAAGCGCCTTGAACAGATCCAGACCAAACAGCCGCTGATCGGTTCGCTCCGCGGCCGCGGTTTGATGATCGGCGTCGATCTTGTTAATCCGAAGGATAAAAAACCCCTCGACAAGGCCGTCTGTCGCGAGATTTTTGAAGAGGGGTTAAAACGAGGCGTGTTGACCATGGCCTACAACCCTTCGCTCCGGATCAACCCGCCGCTCGTCATCACCGAGAAGCAGGCGCTCGACGGCCTCGACTTGATGGCCGAAGCGATGAATGTCGTGTCGAAGAGGCGCTCACTCTGAGCAAGATCAGCTCCGTCGGCCTCGTCGGCTTCGGCGCCATCGCCGAGGGCGCCCACCTGTCGGCCCTGCGCTCGGTCAAAGTCGCCGTGGATGCGGTCGCCGAGCCCTCTTCCGTTCGCCGCGAAGCGGCAAAGCGTTCGCTGCCTCACGCCCGGATCTACGACTCCGTGGAAGCGCTGCTGTCGGCGGAGAAGTCACTCGACGCCCTCATCGTTTGTTCTCCGCCAAGCTATCACGCGAACGGCGTTCTGTCCGGCATTCGCGCCGGCATCCACGTCCTCTGCGAAAAACCCCTGACGCTGGATCCGGAACAGTTCTCAATCATCCAGACGGAATCCGCTTCGCGGAACGTCTGCGTGTACTCCATCAATAACTGGGCCTACTCCCCCCAATGGTCGCGCCTGCTCGAGGTCGCGGCCTCCGGCCGCCTCGGCGCCATACGACACGTGGATATTCGCGTGCTTCGCACGCGTCCGTCGATTTCGGCTTCGCCGAACGACTGGCGTAAAGATCCGGCCATTTCAGGGGGCGGAATTTTTGTGGATCACGGCTGGCACAATCTCTATTTGATGCGACGCCTGCTCGGGGCCGAAGTGTCTATTGTCGACGTCGTCCTTCAACCGAAGGATTCGGTGGACGACGTTGCGACCGCATTATTCGCCGCGCCAAGCGCGTCCGGAACGATGCACCTCTCTTGGCGCGCGGGCGAGCGCTCGAATTCCGCCTTCGTCGCCGGCGAAAAAGGCTCCGCGGAGCTTCGCGACGACGCCCTCATCATTAAATCCGACGGCGTCGAGGAAACCATTCGCTTCCCCGAAAAACTTTCCGGCGGCTCCGCGCATCCCGAATGGCTCGCCGCGATGTGGCCCGCGTTCGAGGCCGAGTGCGCGGGCCGAAATCGCGGCGCGAATCTTAACGAGTCTGCCTTCTGCCTGTCGTCGATCCGCGCGGCCTACGGGCGCCACCGCACCGAGGCTCGTGGTTAAGGCTCCCAACACCTTCACCCGCGCGATCCTCTGGGTCGCCCACCCCAAACTTCTCTGGCAGCGCGCCGGCGGGATGTACGTCATCGAGCGCCAGATGTTCACGCTCGCGCGGTCCGGCATCAAATCCGTCTTCATCGCCCTGCCCAAGCCCGACGACGCTCAGATCGGCGTCCTACGCCTGCCGCCCGGGCTCGAGCTCAGCTGGGTCACGAAGGGCACCGCGGCGCTGACCGAATGCGAGCCGCCGTATCTCGGCATCTCCGCCGACCACTTCCTGCGCATCGAGACTTTGTCCTTCATCGCCCGCCAGACCTATCCCGCCTCGGTGAGCTACGAGGACGCCTCAGGCCTGAGCGTGGTGCAGATCGTCCTCGCGCGCGAGGACTCCATCTCTCGCCTCAAGCAGCCGCTTCCCGAGGGCGCGAGCCTACGGCTCGAAGCTCCGTTGTCGCAGGGCCCGATCATCGACTGGCTCATGGTCGCCGGACCCAAGCCGCAGGACGGCTTCATGGCCCGCCATTTCGACCGCCATCTCTCGCTGGCCGCCAGCCGCGCCTTGCTCGAGACGACGGTCACGCCGAACCAGATGACGATCTTCAGCACGATCCTCGGGCTCATCGGCGCGTGCTTCTTCCTCGGTGACACGCGGCTGATGTACGTGACCGGCGCCTTGCTCGTCTGGCTGCACTCGGTGCTCGACGGCTGCGACGGCGAGCTGGCGCGCGTACGTTTCCAGGAAAGCGCCTTCGGCTCCGACCTCGACTTCTGGGGCGACAACCTCGTTCACCTCGCGCTGTTCTCCTGCCTCGGGATCGGCTTCTGGCTCGACGGCCACCATCGCACTTTGGCGCTGGCGGCAATCGCCGACGCGGGCGTACTCGCCTCCGCCTGGATCGCGTGGGGCCACCGTCGCGCTCATCGCGCGGAACAGACCCGCGCTCCGGAGGCGGGGGTCGTCGACGAGATCGCGGGAGACGACATCGAGTCGAAGCTGTCCCGCCTCGAAAACGCGCTCGCCCAGCGCGACTTCATCTATCTGCTCGTCGTGCTCGCTTTCGTCGACATGGTGTACGAATTCCTTTGGGCCGCCGCGATCGGCGGAAGCCTCTACTTCATCGTTATGCTGTATCTCAGGAGAGTCAATCAAAATGAACAAGCACGACAGCCGCATCCAGCCCGCTAAAGGCAAGCTCGGCGTCCTGCTCCCCGGCATGGGAGCGGTGACCAGCACCTTCATCGCCGGCGTGGAGCTCGTCAAGAAAGGCCTCGGCACCCCCGTCGGGTCCGTCACGCAGATGCAGGCGATCCGCCTCGGCAAGCGTTACGAGAACCGCTCGCCCCTCATCAAGGACTTCGTGCCGCTGGCCGCCCTCGATCAGCTCGTGTTCGGCGGCTGGGACTTCTTCACCGACGACATGTTCGTCGCGGCGACCAAGTGCGGCGTCCTCGACGCGGCCATGCTCGCGCCGATCAAGAAGGAGCTCTCCGCGATCAAGCCGATGTCCGCGGTGTACGACGAGAACTACATCAAGAACATCAAGGCCGCCAACCCCAAGAAGGGCAAGACCAAGATGGACCTGGCCAATCAGGTGATGGCCGACATCGAGAACTTCAAGAAGAAGAACGGCTGCGACCGCGTGGTCATGCTCTGGTG
>CALRXP010000186.1:0-5975 GCA_943372155.1 Candidatus Endomicrobiellum trichonymphae
CTATTCATGCCCTTCACCGCCGAGACGGTCGCTCGAACCTTCCCCGGTGAGTGCGCCTGGGCGCCGGTGTCCGAGTTCGACGAGCGGAAGCAACGGGTCGTGAATGAAGAACGATTTCTGTTCCGTGGCCTCGCCTTGGAGCGACGTGAGGTGGCGGCGCGCAAGGACGATAAGAAGGCCGCGGCCGAGCTCTGGGCGGAGAAATACGCGACGGGAGAACTGCTTCATCCGGGCGTCGATGAGCGCGTTTTGCAGTTGGTCGTACGAATCAAGCTCGCGCGAAGGCTCTATCCCGACATGGGCTTCCCCGAAATGAGCCAGGACGACTGGCGCTTAATCTACGGCGAAGCCTGTGCGGGGCGCAATTCGGTCAAAGACATCGAACGCGTGGAGCTAGCCCCCCACATCAACGGCTATTTAGGGCCGGCGTTGGCCGGTTTTCTCGACCGGACGCTGCCGCCGACGAAGAAACTGCCCTCGGGGAAGACCGGACGGTTCTTGTATCACGAGACTCACCCGCCGGAATTGAACGCGCGGCTTGGGGACTTCGTGAAGATGACCGGGACCCTTACCCTGTGTGAAGGTCGACTTCAGGTGACCTTCGATATTCT
Source organism: Candidatus Endomicrobiellum trichonymphae (assembly GCA_943372155.1). GTDB lineage: Bacteria > Elusimicrobiota > Elusimicrobia > UBA1565 > UBA9628 > GWA2-66-18. The sequence goes on from CALRXP010000186.1 coordinate 612, forward strand.
CGCGCCAAATTACCGGACCGTGCAGAAGACGAAAGACTTGAGCTCGTTCTGGGCGAACACCTACCCCACGGTCAAGAAAGAACTCCAGCGCCGGTATCCGCGACATCCCTGGCCCTGAATCCACTACTGATAATCATACTCTCCCCGGGGAGAGTTAATCGGAGACGGCGAGATAGAACCACTCGCTGCCGACGGGCGAATGCGCGTAGGGCATAACCACGAACGCGTCTTCCGTCGAGAGCACCTTGACACCGTCGGTATAACGAGCCAACACCGCGCCCTTCTTCACGAAGTCGAAGTTCTTCCAGTGATGAACAAACTCGCCGGCGCGTTCGCGATAAATGACCTTCGTGAAGCGCAGCGGACGGGGAACCGGAGCCGGAGAGACGGGGATCACGAGACCGAAGTGAGCCAACGAGCGTAGCGCGATGGCGAGGCCGAGCTCCGCGCATTTGGGATCGTCGTTTTGACCGACCTCGACCGTCAAAGCTCGCTTGCCGCGGCTTTGAGCGTACTCGGTGGTCGTGACGGTCTTGCCGCTCGGATACAACGCCGGCCAGCCGGTGAGAAGGTAATCGACGCCGAGCGAATCCGCCCAAGCGCGGTTGTGCGCTGATTCGTCATCGAGAAACGCGAAGGGAACTGACGGGGCGGGCGCGCCGTGAAGATCGAGGACGACGTCGGCGGAATCGATCAGCGGAATCAGCTCGTTGGCGAGCTCCTGTTCATGATTGACCGGCTTATCATGCTTACGCACGATCCGGTTCAAGTTCTCATCGACATGATGCAGACCGCGCTTGGCGGCCGAGGCATTCACGCGCGGAACGATCGTCAGCGAACCGCCCAGGAGCCGAACACGGCCGGATTTAAGCTCTTCGAGAAGTTTCTCGAGCGCGATGATCCCGGGATTCTCGTCCCCGTGCACCCCGCCGAGGAATAAGAGCTTGGGGCCCGGAGAGGGCGCCTGGAAGACGACGGTGTGGATCACCGAGTCAGGACGGCGAAGGCCACCGCGTGGTCGCGGCCGTGGGACAAAGAGAGCTTGAGGCCGCGCACCGGTTTACCTTTTATACGAACGGACGGACGGCCGTCCTTACCCCGATTGACAGAGATCGCGGTCAGGGGCACGTCCGCCTTGCCGAGCGCCTTGTAAATGGCCTCCTTCGCGGCGAAGCGGACCGCGAACGAAGGCCACGGATCCTTCTTGGCCTTGCAATAGGCGATCTCGGCGGGAGAGAATACGCGCGTCAGGAACTTGGGGTTGCGGCGCGCGAGGGACTTGATGCGCGCGATCTCGACGAGGTCGACGCCGACTTCCACTATTCGACCGTGACGCTCTTGGCCAGGTTGCGCGGCTGGTCCACGTCGCAGCCCCGCAGGTCGGCGATGTGATAGGCAAGCAGCTGAAGCGGAATGATGTTCACGATGGGCGACAGCAGCTCGGGCACAGGCGGCAGGCGTAGCACCGCCTCGCAGTCCTTGAACTCGCCCACGCCTTCGGTGGCAATCACGATGACCTGAGCGCCGCGGGCCTTCACTTCCTCGAGCGACGAGATCGTCTTCTCGAGGAGCTTGGACTGCGTGGCGATCACGACGACCGGCATCTCGGTATCGATCAGCGCGATGGGGCCGTGCTTGAGCTCGCCGGCGGCGTAGCCTTCGGCATGGATGTACGAGATTTCTTTGAGCTTTAGCGCCGCTTCCAAGGCGATGGGGTAGTTAACATGCCGTCCTATGAAGAGAAAATGTTCCTTCTTGGCGAACTTCTTCGCTACGGCGAGAACCTGCTTATCCAGCTTGATCGCGGAGCGGATCCAGCCCGGGACCTTCACGAGCTCGTCGACGAACGCGCGGCCTTCGGCTTCGGACATCTTGCCGCGGCCGATGGCGGCGTGCAAGGTCACGACGGCCAACGAGGTGAGCTGGCCGATGAAGGCCTTGGTGGAGGCGACGCCGAGCTCGGGGCCGCAATGCGTGTACATGGTCCAGTCGGCGGCGCGGGTGAGCGCGGAGCCGACGGTGTTGCAGATGGCGAGAACCTTGGCGCCCTTCTCCTTGGCGATTTTAACGGCGGCCAAGGTGTCGGCGGTTTCGCCTGACTGCGAGACGGCGATGACCAGATCGTCGGGGCCGATGGTCGTTTCCCGATAACGGAATTCGGAGGCAGTCTCGACGCGCGTGGGAACGCCGATGAGGGTCTCGAACCAGTACTGGCCGACGAGACAGGAATGATAAGCCGTACCGCAGGCGATCATCTGCACGGAGCGGACCTTTTTAAGAATGTCGGCGTTCATGCCGCACTCGCGTTCCAAGACGCCCTTGAGCGGGAAGAAGCGGCCGCGCATGGTGTCCTCGCACGAGGAGGGCTGATCGTGGATTTCCTTGAGCATGAAGTGGCGGTAGCCGGACTTCTCCGCCATCGTGCGGTCCCACGTGATGTTGATCGGGGTCTTCTCGACCTTCTTGCCCGCGAGGTTGAAGAAGGTGGCGCCCTCTTTCTTCAGGACGGCCATCTCGCCGTCTTCAAGGAACACGGCCTTGCGGGTGTAGGCGAGGAAGGCGGGCACGTCGGAGCCCAGGAAGGTTTCCCCGTCGCCGAGGCCGATGATGAGGGGCGACGCGGTCTTCGCCGCGATGATGACGCCGGGAGCCTTGGACCAGAGGACGGCGACGGCGTAGGCGCCGCGGACGTCGGCGAGGGCCAGGCGCGTGGCCTCGAACAGCAGGGGCTCGTTCAAATCGGGCTTAGGCGACGAGCCCGGAGGCTGAAGCTTGGCGATTTTTTCGGCGACGAGATGCGCCAGCACCTCGGTGTCGGTCTCGGACTCGAACTTGGCGCCGCCGGCGACCAGGCGGTCCTTGATCTCGAGGTAGTTCTCGATGATGCCGTTGTGGATGACCGCGACGGTGCCCGTCGGGTCGGTGTGGGGATGGGAGTTGGCCTCCGAGGGCTTGCCGTGCGTGGCCCAGCGGGTATGACCGAGCGCGACCGAGCCCGCAAGCGGGCTGTTGGCCAGCACCGCGGCCAGATTCGTCAGCTTGCCCTGCGCGCGCCGGCGCTCGATGACGCCGTCGACGATGGACGCCAGACCCGAGGAGTCGTAGCCCCGGTACTCGAGGCGCTTGAGGCCCTCCATGAGCAGGGGAACGGCTTGCTTAGGCCCGACGTAGCCGACGATGCCGCACATACCTTAGTCGATGGCCCGCCGCATCTCGGACACCGCGGTCTTCAGGCCCACGAACACGGAGCGGGCGACGATCGAGAAGCCGATGTTGAGCGCGGACATGTGCGGGATGCGGGCGACGGGCGCCACGTTGTGGTAATCGAGGCCGTGGCCGGCGTGAACGACGATGCCCATCTCCCAGGCCATGTACGCCGCGAGCTCCAGGCGCTCGAGCTCGAGCTTCTGCTGGGGCTTGGAGCGCGCCTTGGCGTAGTCGCTCGTGTCGAGCTCGACGATGTCGGCGCCGATGTTGCGGGCGGCGCGGACGGCGGGAGCTTCGGGCGCGACGAAGAGGCTGACCTCGACGCCGGCTTTCTTGAGCTTGGCGATGGTCTTCGCGAGCGACTTACCGTTGCGCGCGAGGTCCAGGCCGCCTTCGGTGGAGACTTCACCCGGACGCTCGGGGACGAGGCAGACGGAGGTCGGGCGGGCCTTGAGGACCGCGGCGATCATCTTGGGATCGTCGCTGACCTCGACGTGGGTCTCGCCCTTGAGGCGGCAGAGCTTGATGATGTCCGCGTCCTGCATGTGGCGGCGGTCGCGGCGGAGATGGCAGACGATGATGTCGGCGCCGGACTGGCGCGCGACCTGCGCGGCCTGCACGGTATCGGGATCGATGTCGAGCCGCGCCTGGCGCAGCGTCGCGATGTGGTCGATGTTCACGCCCAATTTCAGCTTCTGCTCCGTCTTCATCCGTGTTTCTCCTCTGCGGCGCCCGTCTCCGACAGATAAATCTTGGCGATCGAGTCCGCGATGGACTTGTTTTCCCCCGCCTTGGGGCCTTCCACCAGCACGCGCAGGACGGGCTCGGTGCCCGAGTAGCGCACGAACACGCGGCCGCGGCCGGCCAAGCGCTTGTCCGCGGCCTTGATGGCGGCGGAGGTCTTCTCCATGAGGGCGATCGGCGGCTTGCCCTTCACGTGGATGGCCTTAAGCGTCTGGGGCGTGGATTTGTACAGGCGGCCGAGAGCGCTCATCGGCTTGCCCGATTCGCGCCAGGCGGCCAAGGTCTGCAGACCGGTCAGTATGCCGTCGCCGGTCGGCGCGAAGTCGCGGAACACGATGTGGCCGGAGTTTTCGCCGCCGAGGCTCAGGCCTTCTTTCTCGATAGCCTCGGTCACGTGGCGATCGCCGACCGGCGTCGTGACGGCTTCGACGCCGAGTCCGCGCAGATACGTGAGCAGGCCGTAGTTGGACATCACGGTGACGGCCACCTTGCCGCCCTTGAGCCCGCCGCGGCGCAGGAGGCGGGCGGCGGCGGCGGCGATCAAGGCATCGCCATCAAGGAGGGTGCCGTGTTCGTCGCAGACCAAGGCGCGGTCGGCGTCGCCGTCGAGTGCGAGGCCCGCGTCGGCACGGCGGCGCTTCACTTCGCGGCGCAGGGCGTCGGTCGCGGTGGCGCCGCAGCCGGCGTTGATGTTCTTGCCGTTGGGCTTCACGCCGATGGTAAAGACCTCGGCGCCGAGGGACTCGAGCAGCTTGGGCGCGAAGGCGGCGGCGGCGCCGTTGGCGCAGTCCACGACGAGCTTCACACCCTCGAGGCCCAACCCTGACGGGAACGAGCTCTTGAGGAAGTCGAGGTAAATCGCGGAGCGGTCCGCGGAGGCGTAAGGCGGGCGCGGAAGAGCGGGCGGGACCGGCCGTCCGGCCGCGACGCGCTTCTCGACTTCGAGCTCGAGCGCGGGGGCCATCTTAAAGCCCTGCCCGTCGAAGAACTTGATGCCGTTGTACTCGGCGGGATTGTGCGAGGCGGAGATGACCACACCCGCGAAGCAGCCGAGCCGGGGAGCAAGGTATGCCACGCCCGGCGTCGGAATGACGCCCAGGTCCACGACGCGCACGCCGGCGGCGGAGAAGCCGGAGATCAGCGCGCGCAGGAGCGCGGGGCCTGAGCCGCGCGTGTCGCGGCCGACGGCGATGAGCGGGGCGGTTCCGTTGATTTTGATGCCCTGACGCTCGAGGAGAACCTTGGCGCCGTGATACGCAAGAGCACGAACGGCTTCGGGCTTCAAGGCGCCTTGGCCGGGGATGCCGCGGACACCATCAGTACCGAAAAGATTTGAGCTCACGCGGCCTCGGCGACGTGTTTGAGCGTTTCGATCACGCGGCGGGTTTCGAGCACATCATGAACGCGTACGAT
>CALRXP010000187.1:0-5933 GCA_943372155.1 Candidatus Endomicrobiellum trichonymphae
TTCCCGGGCCCGCTCCGGAGCGCGCCTGCACAAGGGCAAGAAGGATTCCCGCTGGCTGGCGATCACGCTTTACCCGAAGTCGCTCGAGCGCAAGCGCACGCACCTGGAGGTCCGCCTCCGGATCTTCGAAGGGTATGTCGAGGAGGTCGAGGTCGCGGCCGTGACCGTGACCGACCGCCGCCGGCCTTCCTCGCCCACCTTGTTCGATTCCTACGACCTGCGTGAGCAGGGCATCGAGTATCAGGAGGAGCGTCCGGGCTCAGGACTGGTCGTCGTCGCCGAGCTCGATCCGCGTCCCGGCTCTGCCGCGGCCAACTCCGGCCGCCTGGAGAAGGCCGAGTTCGCGGACAAGGACCTCGGATTCGTGAACCTCTCCTGGTCCACGAAGGGCCTGAAAGCCGTGGGAAAATAGCCGAATTCGGCATTGACAGACCGGGACGGCGACATTACAATACCCACGTGACGAAAATCCTCATCTACGACGTCGACTCGAAGTTCCGCGAGACGCTCAAATACACGTTGACCTCGCTCGGCTATGAAACCGTCGTGGCCACCGACGGCTACAGCGTCCTGCCGCTGGCGGAACAGAACAAGCCCTCTCTTTTTATTCTCGATTTCAAGCTCCCCGAGGCCGACGGCTTCGAGATTCTCAAGCGTCTGCGCAGCACCGCAAGCTTCGCCAATACCCCCATTATCTTCGCCAGCGAGACCCCGAAGTTCGAGATCGAGATGGTCGTCATGGACGCGCCGGAGGTCGGCTACGTGGACAAGCCGCTCAGCGGACCCCAGCTGAAGGCCGCGATCGAAGTCTTTTTGGGCGCGCCGAAGACCGCTCCGAAGGCGCCGGCTCCGGCGAGCTACATCCCGCCGCCCGGCGCCCCGCTTGATCCGCCGGCTTTCAGCGGCGAGCCCGACCTCGACGGTACGCGCGACGACGTCATCGAGCTCGATTAGCTATAGCTTCGGCCAGCCGAGCGACCGCGCGACGGCAGCGCAACGAGTTTTCGGCGCGCGCGGACCTTCCGCGTTGCCGCAGGCCAGGATGAGGCGGGTTCCTTCCACCGACCAGTAGTGGTACTCCTCGCCGTCGAAGACGCAGGGGCCGGGCACGAGGGGCATCGGGGCGCCGGTTTCCGCGATCCTGCCGTCGAGGCCTACGGCCATGCCTCGCGGCGCCAGCATCGGATAAACATAGTGCTTGCCGCCCGGCGCGAGCCCCACGCGCGGCGGCTGGCCGCCCGGGTGCAGAGACTTGCCGTCGAGGAAGGCCATGTGGATCTGCGCGCGCTCGTTGATGCCGGTCATGATCACGTCCTGAAAGACGCGGCCGCGGTCGTCTACGGTGACGCTGCAGTCGGCGCAGCGGCGCATCTCGGCGGGGCGCCCGTCGGCGATCAGCGCGTCATAGCCGTGCTCGGACTGAACCGACGCCAGAAAGGCGCTGTGGCTGCCGTCGGGGCTGAACACCGGGCTGCCCGCCGACTGATACGGGCCGAACGTGGTTTTGTCGATCTCCACATAAATGAGGCCGTCGGTTCCGGTGTAGACGCCGCCGGTCCGGCGCAGGTCGCGGCTGGTGGAGGCCGCGGCGTAGGGCTTGCGCTCGACGGGCTTGTGATTGCGGTACAGCCACGCGCCGCCGCCGAAATTGACGTAATACAAGGTCTCCTTTTCGGTCAGGGCGAGGTGGATGGGCGCCTCCTCGAACGCCGGGCCCGTGCCCTGCTGGGACACGACGGACCAGCCCTTGGGGCCGCGCGCGACGTAAGCGACGTTGGTGCCGCGGGGGCTTACCATCACCGCTGATATCTCGGGGTAAATTCCGCCCGCTTTACGGCCGTTGATAGCCGGGGCGACACCGAGCGCGTTGCCGGTTTTATCGAAGACGGCGATCAGGTGCAGGAGCACAGCGCCGTTGCCGCTGAGCGCGCCGGGGCCCGCGAGCGTTCCCTCCGGTCCCTTGGCGCGGATATTTCCGTCCACGATCCAGCGGTCCTCGCCGTCGCCGCTCTCGAGGTGGGCGTAGTGGTAGCCGTCATCGGAGAAGATCAGGCCTTTGCCGGGATCCCGCCCGGCGTCGTACGTCGCGATCTCGGCGACGGCGGGCGCGGCCAGCGCTATCAGCGCGGCCGCAAGCACGGCTCTCACGCCGCGTAGTCGAGCATGTCCGCCTCGACCTTCGCGAGCAGCGCGTCGTCGATTTCCCAGACCTCGAGGCCCTTCAGGCGGGCGGCGATCTTCTTGGCCAGCGCGTCGGGGATGAACGGGGTCGCCTTGCCCTTCTTGTACTCGTTCTCCTTCTCGCCGTAAAGCCCCAGGAAGGTCTTGTCCTTGAACCAGGCCTCGCGGTTGGACGCGGACTCGATCTCCTTGAGGAGCGCCGGGCTCGGGTCGCGCTGGACGAACTCGAAGAAGGTCGCCGTCGGACGGCCGCCGGGCACCATCCACTCTCCGGAGAACACCTGGATCAGGTCGTCCTCGGCGTCCTTGAGAATCGGGGTGATGAAGTTCACGCCGCGCGCGAGACAGAATTTATGAAAGCCGAGCAGGTCGGGCGTGCGCAAGGCGATATGCTGCCAATGGCAGCCTCCGCCGCGGTTCTTGAGCATGGTGCGCACGTGCGAGCCCTGAGACTTGGGCTCCGTCGGCTGGACCACGGCGATGATCGCCTGGTTGGGCACGGCCGGATTCTTCTCCATCCCGATGCGGGAGGCGAACGTCATCGACGACTGCTTCTTCTGGCCCGGCCAGTTGGAGCGCTTCTCGTAAATCAAATCCTCGCGCGACACGCCGAGAATGATCCGGAAAAGGGCGTAGGTCGTGGCGTAAATGTCGGGCTCGACGAGAAAGGTCATGTGGTCGACCACGAAATTGTGGAAAGGCTGCTTCTTCATGCGACCTCCGGGCGGGGAAGTTCGAACGCATCGTTGGTCTTGGAGTACCAGGAGCCTTCCATGCGACCAATCGCTTTAAGATCCTGGTGTTTGATCTTGCCGTTGTTGTAGACGTCGTCGGCGCAATGAAACATGACCACGCGTCCGATGACCAGATTGCCGGCTAAAGCTCCCTCGCCGATCCGTACGATCTGATCGAGTTCGCATTCATAAGACACCGGGCTTTCTTTGACTCGGGGCGGTTTAACGACGGCGCTCTTAATGGCCGTGATTCCGCACTTCTCAAATTCGTTCACGCCGTAGGCGTAAGGCGCCGATGACTGATTCATCTTCTCGGCGTTCTGTTCGTTGACGATGTTGACCGTGAATTGTTTCGTCAGTTCGATGTTGATGAGGGTGTCTTTCTTCTTCCCATTTCTATCGTTGACCGGCGCGAAACACACCGTCATGGGATTGGCGCAAATCCCCGTGAAGAACGAGAAGGGGGCGAGATTGGGAATTCCGTCGGGCGAGATCGTCGACACCCAGGCGATGGGCCGGGGCAAAATCGTCGCGATCATCAGCAGGTAGCGGTCCCGGACCGCCAGCGACTCGGGGTCGAGCTGCATGTTAGTCCCCGGAGACGCCCTGCGTGTCCCGGTTCCAGCTCGTCGGATAATCCTTGTCGGCCAGCGGCAGGGCCTGCTTGGCCACCTCGAGCGGCTCGAAGAAGGTGTCGAGCATCACGGCGAGGTAGTCCGAGAGCTTGCCGCGTTCGGCGAAGGAGCGCTTGGCCGCCATGCCGTGAGGCGAGTGCGGCAAGGAGCCGGGGTGAAAGGTGAAGGAGCCGGGTTCGACGAGCCCTTTGCGAGCGCCGTAGCTGGTGTTCGAGAAGAACATGACCTCGTCGCTGTCCACGTTGTAATGCGCGTAGGGCGCGGGCACGTCGCGGGGATGCCAGCCTTCGATCTGGCCTTTAAACGTGCAGACGGCGAAGCCGCTATGCGGCGCGACCCCCGACTGGAACGTCTGGCGCGCGGGCGGCGCGGTATGGATGCGGCGAACGAGGGGGTGATGATCGTCGGTGTGGAAGGTGTACGGGTACAGCGCGCCTTCCCAGCCGATCAGGTCGAAGGGATGATGACCGAGGAACTGCTCGGTGACGAGGCCGCCGCCGTGCTTGGTCCACACCCGGAACTCGCCGTCCTCGTCGCGCGCCGGGCGGAATTCGGGCAGGCCGGTCTCGGTCTCGACGACGGGGGACGTCAGATGGGCCTGGCCGGAGGCGTTCAGGTAATGCGGGGCGAACTGAATGGGCATGCGCGACTCGACGATGAGCAGGGCGCAGTCCTCGCTCTCGAGCTCGACGCGGTAGGTCGTGCCCTTGGGGATATTCACATAGTGACCCTTGCGGAAAGGGAGCACGCCGAATTCCGAGGCGATGAGGCCCGACCCCTCCTGCACGAACCACAGCTCGTGGCCGTCGCCGTTGCGGAAGAACCGCTGGGGAGGGCAGGACTTCTGAAAGCGCGCCGCCGATACGAGCGTCGTCGTCCCGTAGACGAGCGGCACGCGCCCGCTGATGTGGTCGCCGTGTGGCTTCAGCCGGCCGGTGCGGATGTGCCAGGGCTGGAGCGGCTGGGCCGGTGCCATCGTCTGCGGGCGCAGATCGAGGGGGAGGCGCTTAGGCTCGGACACCTGCTGGGTCGGGTACTTGCGGTAGTGGTACTTGCGCGACCAGTCGCCGTTGAAGCCGGAGACGCCGTGGATCTCCTCGAGCGCGAGAACCTCCGGCTCCGAGTAGAACTCGGTGTGAGGCGTCTTCGGCACGCGGCCGCGGGTGAGGATCACGCTCATGCGCGCTCTCCATTCATTTTATATTTGAGGTGAACTGATCCTTTGGGCTTGCCGACGCGATTGATTAAGGTTCCGAGGGGTCCCGCATCCAGGGCGATCTCATCGCCGGGCTTAATCCATCGGCCCATGTCGAGTCCGCAACCTTTGAAATAAGTTCCTGAGCCGAGCAGGTCACCGGGCAGAAGGTCTTCACCCTGAGAGGCGTGCGAAAGCATGGTCGCGAACTTCCAGTAAGGCTGAGCTCCCTTCGAGCGGCTCCACTCTTTGCCGTTCACTCGTACCTTGAGTTCCGGAATCTTCCCGTTCCACTCGTCGCTGGTCACGAAGTACGGTCCCAACACGGTGGCGAAGTCTTTGCCCTTCGCCGGCCCCATGCGGCAGACCATCTCGTTCTTCTGGATATCGCGGGCCGAGCAGTCATTCATCACGATGTAGCCGGCGATGTGTTTGTGCGCGTCCTTGACGGATATGTCCCGCCCGCCTTTGCCGACGACCGCCGCGATCTCGAACTCGAAATCGAGCTTGCGCGTGAACGAGGGCCAGGGAATGACGGCGCCGGGTCCGATGATCGAACGCGGATTGCCCTTATAGAAAACGGGTTGCTCGTACCACTCGGGGGCCAAAGTCTCATTTCTGCGCTGGGCGCCGGCCTTGGCGTGGTTCTCGAAGGCGAAGAAGTCGCGCAGCGAGCGCGGGCGGGGGAGGGGAGCCTTGAGCGTGACCTGGCTCTCTTTCCACACGACGCCGGCGGGGGCGCCTTTGAGCGAGTTGAGCGCGGTGCCCGCCTCGATGAGGGACTCGTGCCCTCCGTCCAGCAGGCCGAGCAGGCAGGGCGGCACGAAGAAGTTCGCGCGCGCCTGGGGGCGGGGCTTGCCCTGAGCCGCGTAAAGGCGGGCGGCCGCCAAATTCAGGTCCACGATCTTTCCGGCGCGCAAGGCGCCGAGGCGCTCGATGGGTCCCAGCGGGCCGGGGATCTCGAAAGTGACGAGTTTCATCGCAACGATACTATCAAAAGGCGTGCGCCCGTAGCATACCGACTACGCCCACGCCGATCCAGAACACGTTGAGCAAGGTGTAGGCTCGGTCTTTCCGTAAAACCGCGCACCACGACAGCGCCACTGCATCCGCCGTGTTGAAGGCCCAAACGAAGAGGAACGGGCTCTTAGGGCCGAGCCAACTCACCAACGAGAAACTCACGATGCG
>CALRXP010000188.1:0-5848 GCA_943372155.1 Candidatus Endomicrobiellum trichonymphae
CTCCACCGTCTCGAGGCCGCGCGTATGCCCTTTATACACCGGCCAGACGATGGGTAGGCGCGTGAGCAGCTCGCCCGCGGTGCGCACGATATGTCCGGAGTCCCAGCAGGAGGAATGCGTGGTCAGGCGGTCGTACAGCAGGTAGCGCACGCCGCCGTGGATCAAGTGGGTCGAGGCCGCCGTCGTGCCGCCGCCGGGCTCGGCGCGTTCGACCAAAGCGACCTTGAGGCCGCGCAAAGCCGCGTCGCGGGCCACGCCCGCTCCTGTGACGCCGCCGCCGACGACGACGAGATCGAAGCTCATGCGAGCGGGAACACCTGGCCGTACTCCGGGCATTCGACCTTGGTCAGGCCTTCGGCGGCCAGATGGGCTTTCAGCGCGACGCGATCCTTCGGGTCGCCGTGCACGAGGAAGATCGTCCGGGGGCTGGGCGCCGCCGTCTTCATGAACCACAGCAGGTCGTCCCGGTCGGCGTGCGCGGAAAAAGTGTGCAGGGTCCGCACGCTCGCGAGGACGGGGTGGACGACGTCGAATATTTTCGCCGTCTTCGCCCCTTCCTGCAGGCGCCGCCCGAGCGTGCCCTCGCCCTGGTAGCCGACCAGCAGGATCTGGGTCGATGGCTTCTCGATGCCGTTGCGAAGGTGATGAAGCACGCGGCCGCCCTCGCACATCCCCGACGCGGACAGGACGATCATCGGGCCGGCCGTGTCGTTGAGCTTCTTCGACTCCTCGGTGGTGCGCGTGTACTTCACCGCCTTGAACGCGAACGGGTCGCCTTCCTTGGCCACGTAGTCCTTGAACTCGGGCGAGAAGGAGAAGCCGTTGCGGTACTTGCTGAAGATCTCGGTGAGGCTGATCGCCATCGGGCTGTCGACGTACACGGGAATCCGCGGGATCTGGCCGTGGCGGATCATCTTCTCGAGCACGAAGACCAGCTCCTGCGTGCGCTCGAGCGCGAAGCTCGGGATGATGATCTTCCCTTTCTCCCGCAGCGCTCGCGCGACGACGCCCTTCATGATGCCCTCGACGTCGTCGACCGTCTCATGAATACGGTCGCCGTAGGTGCTCTCGATCAGCAGATAATCCACGCCCTTGGGCGCGTCGGGGGAATCCATCATGAGCGCCTTGCGGCGGCCCAGGTCCCCGGTGAAAAACACCGTGCGTGGGCCCGCGGCGGTCGTTACTTCGATCTCGATCATCGCCGACCCCAGAACGTGGCCGGCGTTGTGGAGGCGGAAGCGGACCTTGGGCGACAGTGGGAGCCAGGTCTCATACGGGGCGGCCTTGAACAGGGGCAGGCTGGCCTCGACGTCGGCCTCGGTGTACAGCGGGTTGATGGCCTGGCCGTCCGTCTGGTGGAGCTTGTTATAAAAGAAGGCGTCGTTTTCCTGCAGCCGCGCCGAGTCGCGCAGCATCAGCGCCGTCATCTCGAGCGTCGCGTCGGTGCAGTAGATCGTGCCCTTGAAGCCTTTCTTGACCAGCAGGGGAATGCTGCCGCTGTGGTCCATGTGGGCGTGGGACAGCAGAAGAAAATTCACGCTACGGGCGTCGAACGGGGAGCGGCTGTTCTTTTCACGGGCCTCTTTGCGGTGGCCCTGGAACATCCCGCAGTCGAGCAGGATCTTGAGGCCTTCCGCCTCGAGCAGGTGGCGCGAGCCCGTCACTTCGCCCACGCCGCCGTAGAAGCCGATGTTCATGGCCCCAGAGTACGAAAAAACGGCTATTGACGATACAGGCTTCCGGGGGTATCCTCGAAACATGGCCCCTCGCGCCCTCCTATCCGGGCTCGCCCTCGTCTTTCTCGCCCTGTCCGCCTCCGCCGGGAACGATCCCGCCGGCCAGATCGACAACGGCATCGCGCGTCAGCGCGCGATGGCCCAGAAGCCCGCCGACGCCGATTTGCTCGCGGGGGCCGGCGCGGCGTACGGCTCCGAGCGCGAGGCCGCCGTCGCCTTCGTCGCTCTCGTCCGCAAATACCCCGATCAGCGAATGGAGTACTGCACCTATCTCCTTCGCGGCGCCGACGGCCGCTTCCGCTTCAGCCCCATCCGCCAAGGCGACATGAATCATTGCCCGGCCGACCGGCCAAAGCCCAAGGACGCGGTCGCAAGCGTGCACACTCACCCCCAGGGCGGTCGCGACTCCGATCCGTCCTCCGCCGGTCAGGTCTTCTCCGAGGGAGACTTCGCGTTCTCTGAGTCCGCCGAGATGAACTTCCCGATCTACCTCGGCGCCCCCGCGGGCCACGTCCTGCGCTACGTCCCCGGAGGGACCCTCTGCAAAGGGGAGTCCTTCGTCATCCGCAACTTCGAGATCGTCCGCGACGCCCGCTCCAGCGTCCGCGGCCTGCTCCCGATCAACCCCGGGGAGAAGACCCCTTTATATTCCCAGAGCGGCGTAAAGCTGCCCAAGCCTCCGTACTGCCGTCCCGCGCCCTAGCTCGACTGGGCAAATGGTAGAATGCGGGCCGCATGACTCGTTCCCGCTTCTATTTTTTCGTCGCCCTCGCGTTCGTCGCCGTCGGCGCCGGCTCCCTCGGACTGCGCAAGCTCCTGGAAGGGATGCCCCAGATCCATACGCTCGAGGACTACGCCCCGTCGCTGACGACCCGCGTCTACGACTCCAAGGGCACGGTCATCTCCGAGCTCTCCATCGAGAAGCGCGCCCTCCTTCCTCTCTCCAAGATCCCGGTCGACCTCCAGAACGCCGTCATCGCCGTTGAGGACGACGCTTTCTTCAAACACTGGGGCATTTCCCCGAAGGGCATGCTCCGCTCCGCCATCCGCAACACCATCGCCCGCCGCGTCGTCCAGGGCGCCTCCACCATCACCCAGCAGCTCGCCAAGCAGATCTTCCTCAAACCCGAGCGCAAGTTCACCCGCAAACTCCGCGAGGTCCTGCTCGCCCTCGAGATCGAGCGCAACTTCTCCAAGCCCGAAATCCTCCAGCTCTACCTCAACCAGGTCTACTTCGGCGAAGGCGCCTACGGCGCTCAGGCGGCGGCCCGCAATTATTTCGGCAAGGAAGTTTCCGAGATGACCTTGGCCGACTGCGCTTTGCTCGCCGGTCTCATCCGCGCCCCGCGCGCCAACTCGCCGTTCTTCAAGCCCGAGAACGCCCGCAAGCGCCGCTCCGTCGTTCTCCAGCGCATGCTCGACGAAAAGCTCGTCACCTTGGCCGAGGCCAACGCGGCCAACGCCCAGCCCATTCCGCTCGTGAAGCCGTTGGGCTTCGACTCTCAAGCGCCGTTTTTTGTGGAGCATGTTCGTCGTCGGCTTGAACAAAAATACGGCACCGCCGCCGTCTGGCGCGGCGGCATGAAGGTCTACACCACCCTCGACCTCGACATGCAGAAGAAGGCCGAGGAGGTCATGGAGAAAGCCTTGGTCGAGTTCGACACCAAGGCCCAGGCCGAGCACGAAAAGAAGATCAAAGACCTCCTCGCCACCGGCGAGCCCCTGCCTCCCGACGTCTCCACGGCCCCGCTCGCCAAGATCCAGGGCGCCTTCGTCCTCATCGACATCAAGACCGGCGCCGTCCGCGCCATGATCGGCGGCCGCGACTCCCACTTCAACCGCGTCACCCAAGCCAAGCGCCAGCCCGGCTCCACCTTCAAGCCCTTCGTCTGGGCCGCCGCCCTCGGCTCCGGCATGACCGCGGCCTCCATGGTCGACGACACCCCCGTCGCCTACTACTTCGACGGCCGCGACTGGCGTCTGCTCGAAGGCGCCACCGACCAGTACTCGATCAACCTCGCCACCCAGCCCTTCGCCGCCTCGCCCGACTTCAAGATCTGGGTTCCCGGCAACTTCGACGGCAAGTTCCTCGGCCGCATCACCTTGCGCAAAGGCCTCGCCGACTCGCGCAACATCGCTTCCATCAACCTCATCACCCAGGTCGGCCCTCCGCTCGTCGTCGAGCTCGCCAAGCGCGTCGGCATCCGCTCCGAGCTCGAGCCCGCGCCCGCCCTGGGCCTCGGCGCCTCCGTCGTCACTCCTCTCGAAATGACCGCAGCCTTCGGCACCTTCGCCAACGGCGGCATCGCGGTCACCCCCTACACCCTCGACCGCGCCGAAGACTCCAGCGGCAAGCAGCTCGAGAGCCACATTCCCTCGGACAAGGAGGCCATGACGCCGCAGCTGGCCTACCTCGTGACGAACCTCATGAAGGGCGTCGTCTCCGGCGGCACCGGCTCCAACGCCCGCCGCCTCGGCCGCCCGCTCGCCGGTAAAACGGGAACGTCCAACGACAACCGCGACCTTTGGTTCATCGGCTTCACGCCCGATCTCGTGGCCGGCGCCTGGATGGGCTACGACGACTTCACCTCCCTCGGCCGCAAGGACTGGACCGGCGGCTCCACCGTCGTTCCGTGGTGGACCAACATCATGGAGCAGATCCTCAAAGACTATCCGAAGCGCGACTTCCCGGCGCCCTCCGGCATCGTCTTCGCCACCATCGACAAAGAGCAGGGCCTGTTGTATCAGCCCTCATGCCCCGCCAAGAACAAGCTCCTCGAAGCCTTCGCGACGGGCACCGAGCCGAAGGAATACTGCGATCCCAACCGCAAGAGCAACGCCGTCATCGAGCTCTCGACCGCCGCGCTCAACACGACGACGGTTCCCGACGGCGGCTACGGTCAGTTCAAGCCGTCGACCATCCCTGTCGTCTCGCCGCAGGCTCCGCCGCCGTCCGACGATCCGGACGCTCCTCCGCCCCTGCCCAGCGACAGCGAGCTCGAGACCGGTCCCGCGCCGGGCGAAGACCCCGGCACTTTGCAGTAGCCTCTAGCGGTAAACGCGCGGGGCGCGCGAGGCGGTGCGTCTGATCGGCAACTCCACGGCGTCTCCGGGCTTGATCCCCGGCAAACCCGTCGCGTCCACGAGCACGTGCGAGATGCCGCACCGCCCGACGAACGGCAGGTTCACTCCATTTCTCTTGCCCCAGAACGACTGGCTGGCGCCGAGGCCGATCAGCCTCTCGGCGGGCTGCATAGTGAGGCCGTCGGCATAGCCGACGGGCAAGGTCGCGACCTTCATTTTGCGCGGCACCAGGTACTCGCTGGCGTAACCAAGCGAAGAGCCTTTGGCGGCCTCTCGGACCGAGATCACGCGCGCGAAGAATCTCCACGGCATCTTGAGGGCGCTCGGCTTGATCTTCGAGCGGTTGATGCCGTACAGAAGATTACCGATGCAGGCCATGTTGAAGCGGCGATGCGGGAAATCCATGAACACGGTCGAGTTGGCGGCGCGCAGGCGTAATCCTTTATACGGGGCGGCGAGCCGCGCGAAGGCGCCGAGCTTTTCTTCCGCCTCGACGGCGTTCTTGCCGGGCACGTAGCCGAGATGGGCCGACAAGCCGTCCACGGTCAGGCCTTTCATCTTCTTGAGCGCGGCCATCATCTGGGGGAGCTCTTTGGGGTTCATGCCCCAGCGGCCGAGGCCGAAGTCGAGATCAATCTGCAGGCTGAACTTCTTGCCCTTGGCGGCGCGGTGCAGGGCCTTCGCCTGATCGAGGGAATCGATGACGGGAATCACGCCGAGCTTGAGGGCCAGGGCGGATTCCTCGGGCAAGAACGGCGCGAGCATTTGAATCGGGGCCTTGATGCCGGCTTTGCGCAGCTGCTCGGCCTCGCACAGATCGCGCACGCCCAGGCGCTCGGCGCCGGCCTTGAGCACGACCTTGGAGACCTCGACGGCTCCGTGGCCGTAGGCGTCGGCTTTGACGGCGGCGACGAAGCCGGCGTCTTTAGGGAGCTGGGATTTGATCCAGGCGGCGTTGCCGGCGATCGCGTCGAGGTCGATCTCGACCCATTTCATGAGGGTGGGCATCGGGTGCTATCTTATTAAAA
>CALRXP010000189.1:0-5828 GCA_943372155.1 Candidatus Endomicrobiellum trichonymphae
GGTCGAATAGGCCGAGCGCTGAGCGGTAGTCCTTGAGCTCCTGGTAGGCCAGAGCGAGGCGTTCGCGGCCGGGAGTGCCGTCCGGCGTCACGGACGCCAGCAAGGCGAGGGCGCCGGCGCGGTCGCCGAGGGCGCCGCGAAGTACGGCGATACGGATTCTCTCGTCGGCGTTCGGGCCGATTTTCTCCGCGCGCGATAACGACGCTCGCGCCTTGGCTCGTTCGCCCGACCGCGCCTCGCGTTCCGCGCGGTCGAGCCAGGCCGGACACGAGCCGGGGAACTGTTCGGCGAGCAGCGAGCTCAAGACGAGCTTCTCCGTGTCCGGAGCGGTGCCTTGCGCGCGGCGGACGCGGTCGGCGAACCCATCGTCGGCCGCGCGCAGCGTGGCGCGCACGGGAGATTCGGAGGCCTCCGGTGAGCCGCTCAAGGCGAGGTCCTGATCCTTGAGCTTTTTCCAGGCTGACGCGAGGTACGCGGCGGCGTCCGTTTTCCTTCCCAGACGGACGGCGGCGCAGGCCTTGAGGATATCCATGTCCGAACTCGCCCGTAGGTTCTTCGGTCCGGGCCGGGAGGAGTCGCTCACGGTCAACAGCGCCGCGGGGTCGAGCCGCGCCGCGCGCAGACTCGCGGCGGGATCGCCCGGATCGATCGCGGCGGACCGGGCGAAGTCGGCGGCGGCCCCGGCACGGTCTCCTCGAGCCAGGCGCACCTCTCCTCGCTCGCCCAGCAGCCAGGAGTCGTCGGGGTCAGCCCGTAGGGCCGCGTCGAGCTGCGCCTCGGCGGTCGCGGGGTGCGCCCGGAAGGCGAAGGACAACACGGTCGCGGACGTCCACAGCGCGAGGGTGACGGCGAATGCCAGAACGCCTTTCAGGAAAAGACCGGAGAGGCGCGCCTGAGGAGCGTTATCGGCGGGGAGGGGGCGCGGGCCCGCGAACGGGGCGAAGGCCAGGAGAGCCAGCAGCGGCCGGAGAGGCCAAAAATAGCGCTCCTCGACGGCCATGAAACAGTGAATGAGCAGGAAGTATCCCGCGAGCAGGGCGAGTTCGCGGTATTCCCGCCGCGCGCGGAACACCCATACACCGGCGGCTGCGAACACGGCGAGCCAAGGGTGGAATGAGAGCGCATATCCAAGACGCAGCACGAACGCTCGCGCGAAACGCACGGGATGCCTCGCGATTTCCCGCGCCGCCCACCCCAGCACGGAGCCGGTGCCGGCGGCGTCCACGGGTTCTCCGATCAGGGCGTTGAGATCGCCGTGCAGGTCGTGCACGACGCCGAGCGCGCCTGCGACGATGTTGGTGTTCGCCGCGCCGTGCTCGAAGATGACCAGCCGCCCGTGGACCCGGCCGTTCATGGCGATCCACGGAAGGAGGAACAGGTACGGAGCCAGGCACAAAACGAGGTAATCGGCGCGGTGCTTTTTGATTGGACGTTTCTCGAAGACCCATTCGTACAGCGCCAGCGCGGGGCCGAAGAATGCGAGAGGGGAGCGCCAGAGCAGGCTAACCCCGAGCCCCCCGGCCAGCAGAGCGGTCCGCCCGACGGAAGGCTTTCGCGCCCGCCAGACGAGAAGCCCCGCGCACAGGACGACGAGCAAAGTATAAAGGACGTCCGGGTACAGGTGTAGGTCGCGGGCGGGCCAGCACAGCGAGGCCGCCGCAAGCGCGCCGAAAGGGTGCAGTAGGCCGGCCGCCGCGAAGACGAGCGTGAGCAGCAGGACCCGGGAGGCCGCGATAAGAACGGGGTAGCCCGCGGGCGCGTGCCGCTCGAGCCTCGCCGCTACGAGAGACGCCAGCGGCATGCGGAAGGAGACCGACTCCGAGCGGGCGCGTAGGCCGTGGGCCAGGATCTCTCCCGTCGCGGAGTAGGTCGACAGCGGGCGCTCTCCGGGATGCTCTCCGGCGAACCGGACGGCTTGGACGGCGGCGAACGTCAGGGTGATCGCCAGGCCCGCGGCGGAGATCCAGGCGCGGTTCATGAGCGGCCTAGGAGATCATGAAGCTCGCGGCCGCGAAGCGGCCGGAGTGCGACAGGGACAGGCTCCAATCCTGGGGCGCGCCCCGCCACAGCACGCCCGGCAGGCCGGAGTTCTCGGTCAACGCGAGCTTGGCCGAAGAGCCGATCTCGTCGTTGGAGCCGGCGATCATCTCGAGCGCCAGGTCGCGCACGAAGGCGCCGGGGGAGGTTCCGGCAGGAACCTCTCCCACGCTCCAGAGAATGTCGCCCTCGCTTTCCTCGTCGCCGATGAAGCCGCCGCGCAGGACCGCGACGCAGTGCAGCTTCTCCTCGTCGTCGTCGGTGAATCGGATGTCGAGCTGGAGGCCCGTGGGGATATGGGTCGCCTTGCGGCGGAACAGGTCGATCTCGATCTCGTGAAAAGCGCCGTTGGGCACGACGATCACGGCGCGGCCGAGAGCCTTGTGGCAGGCCTCTTTCGCGCAGAAGTAGCGCCAGAAGGTCCGGAACAGCTTCTCCGGGCCTTGCTCGGAAAGGTAGGCGAGCTCCTTCTTGGTGAGATGGCGCTCGAGCCACTCTTGATCCGCTTCAGAAAGATCGTCCGAAAAATTCTCGCGTAGAAGCGGCCCTTTCAGGTCGACCACGTCGTTGCCCGCGCAGTTGCGCGCCATGTCGGACCCCTTCCACCACTGCTGCTGCATCTCGGCCAAACGATCGAACAGACGCTGGCTGATGTCGCGCGGATTGGTCTCGCCCGGTAGCACGCCCGGGATGAGGTCGGCGACCACGCGCAGACGGTCGCCGCGGGGCGGGCAGGCGGTCGTCGAGATCTGCCGGTCGGAGCGCAGGTACACGCACAGGAACTTGGAGGAGGGGACCTCGAGCGCGAGCTTGCCGAGGAAGTCCTTCGGGCGCTTGGGCTCGAGCCAGCCGGAGCGGGAGCGGCCCGCTTCGGGATAGACGAACACGGCGCCGCCTTCTTTTAAGACCCAGACGCACTTGTCGAAAGCCTTCTGACGCCACGACTCGGAGGCCGCGTCCTCGCCGCCGCGCAGAAACGGGATGCATCGGCAGAGATAAAGGAGGCCGCGGATGAAGGCGCTTTGAACCGGCCCGCCCAGCTTGTAGTAGTTGGTGTACTCCGGCGTGGACCAGGGGATGCGCCGGTCCTCGAGCAGGCGGCTGACGGGGAACACCGCCCAATAGACGAGGAAGCTGTCGATGAGCGTCAGGTGATTGGCGGCCCAGATCACGGGGCCGTCGTGCGCGTCGAGCTTGGCCCAGATATCGGCGCGCAGGGCGTCGATGTCGTCGTCGAGTCGGTACCGAAAATGAAACCGCGCGACCGCGGTGACCACCAACGAGACGATCACCACGAGCGCGCGGCTCAAGCGCCACTGGAGGCGGAGGGCGTCGACTTCCTCCGCCTCCAGCGGCATTTTTAAGAGAGCTTCTCGGCGGACGACACGGCAGTCTGAAGGGCCGCGCGGACTTCGGCGACCTTCTTATCCTCGATCGCGCGGCGCTTGCCGGCGGCTTCGGAGACTTCCTGGGAGACGCGGAGCTTCGCGGCGCTCATCTTCAGGCGCGTGCGAATCTCGGCCTCTTCGCCGCGGAGCTTGGCCAATTGGGCCGCGTCGCCGCCGGCCGAGACGCCCTTGATCTTATCGAGCGTCAGGTTCAGCTCGGAATTCAGCGCGTCGAAGCCGCCCTTGTCGTTGGCGTAGGCCTTGGCCTTGGAGGCCGCGAGCTTGGCGGCATCCGCCAGCAGCGCGTCGTAGTCCTTCGCCTGCGCGACGAGGGTCTTGAGGTTGGCGAGGGCCTCGGAGCGCTCCGCGTCCGCAAGCTTCTCGGCCTTGGCGGCCATCTTCTTGAGGGCGTCGGCCATCTTCCAGCCGTCGCCGCAGGCCATCACGTACGCGAAGCTCATGACCTTCTCGAGATAGGCGTCGTTCTTGGCCATATGGCCCAAGTCCATAAGCATCTTGACCGAGAGGCCGGGGGTGGCGGCGAGCGCGTCCTGGCCGTCCAAGATCCGCAGCTTGCCGAGTTCGCCGGCGGTGAGCTTAAACTCCGCGGAGCCCTCGGACAGAGGAACCTTCGTGGTCATCTTGGTGAGGAACTGGCGCTCGATCGACATGGTGATGTCGGCCAAGTTGGAGGACTCGATGCCCATGCCCACGATGTGGCCGAGGTAGGGGGTGTTCGCGTCCGCCGCGGCGAAATTCGCCTCGTTGGTGGCGTACTTCTTCACGCCCGCCGTGATGCGCTTTTCCGCGTCGTCCGGGGTGACCGTGTTGATGTCCACCGCCTCGACGACCGCCTGCTTTCTCATGAATGCCATGTCTTTAATTCCTCCGAGTGCGTCTGAATTCTATTATTTTCCGTCCCAGCGTTTGAAGAGCACGCAGCCGTTAACGTCGCCGAAGCCGAAGCTGGCTTTGATGACGTACTCGAGCTCCTTCTTGACCATCTCGTGCGGGATGCTGTTGCCGATCGGAATCTGGGGGTGCACGTCCTCGCAGTTGATGGAGGGATGCACGTAGCCGTTGACGATCTGGTCCACGACGGCCACGCATTCGAGGGCGCCGGCGGCGCCGAGCGTGTGGCCGATCATGGATTTGGTCGACTGGATGAGGGGGAACTTCTCGAGCGGAAGCTCGAGCGCCTTGATCCAGGAGCCGACCTCGCGGGGGTCCGCGCCGGTCGAGGTCAGGTGGCCGTTGATGAGCGAGATGCGCTTGGGATCCACGCCGGAATCCTTCAGCACCTTCTGGATGCAGCGCATGACGCCGTCGGGATTGGGGAAGGTCATGGTGCCGCCGTCGCGCTGGCCGCCGGAGTTGCAGTAGGAGGCGACCACTTCGCACAGGATCTTCGCGCCGCGCTTTTGCGCGCTCTCGAGCGTCTCCAGGCGCAAGACGCCCGCGCCGCCGGCAGGGACGAAGCCGCAGGCGCCCGCGCCCATGGGCTGGGCGCCCTTCTCGGGGCGATCGTTGAACTTCGAGCACAGCACGTCGCGCATCGCGTCGAAGCCGGACCACGTTCCCGGGTGCGTGCCTTCCGCGCCGCCGGCGTACATGGATTCGGAGAAACCGAGCTGGATGTGCTTGAAGGCCTCGAAGATGGCCTCGGTCCCCGTGTTGCACGCGGAGGAGTTCGTGGTCGTCTGGCCGCCGAGACCCAGGAATTTGCCGACGGCCACGGAGACCGAGCTCTCCATGATCTTCGGAACGATGTCGGTGCCCATCGGGCGCACGCCCATGCCGGGGTCCTGGTCCGCCGCGGCCGCCAACACGGGGCCCAATTCGTCGCACATCGTGTCCATGCCGCCGATGCCGCAGCCGATGATGGCGCCGGTGTTCCAGTCGACGGGGGTGTCGTTGTAGCCCTTCTTGAGGTCCACGGCGACGCCGGACATCTTGGCGGCCTCGACGGCGGCCATCGTCGCGTACACCATCGCCTCGTTGAGCTTGGCGAGGTCGGGACCGGACAGCAGCGCTTCGGCCTCATCGGGGCCGACGGGAGGCTTGCCTCCGATCTGGCAGGCGAACTTGAGTGCGGCGAGGTCTTCGTGGTGAGAGATTCCCGATTTGCCGGCCATGAGGGCGGCGCGGTAATCCGCCAGTCCGAGGCCGTTCGGGGCGACGGCGCCGACGCCCGTGATGACGACGCGCTTGGGGTAAAGGGAGCTCATTTCAGTTTCTCCGAATCCTTGGGAATCCACAGCCCGGACACGAGCCCGGTGAACGTCGTCTCTCCGTCCTTGGGTCCGCCGAGGAACTTGATGTCGGCCTCGGCGACGAGCTTGCCTTCGCGGAAAAATCCGTCCTTGCCGAACTGGGCGCGGCAGACGAGCGTGTCGCCGGGGC
>CALRXP010000190.1:0-5823 GCA_943372155.1 Candidatus Endomicrobiellum trichonymphae
GCCTCAGACGTGACCGTCTTTTCCGCGGGCTTCGGCGCGATGGGGATGATCGGCCCCGTCCTCTCCGTCTTGGGCACCGGAATTTCGGCCGTGATCGTCTTTTCCTTCGGCGCCGGCGCGGCGGCGGGCGAGGGGCCGCCTTTAAGGGCCGCGCGGATGGCGGCCGCGAATTCCGAGCCACGCTGGAAGCGCTCGTCGGGGCTCTTGGCGAGGCCTTTATCAATGACGGCGCGCAGCGCCGTCGGCAGATCCGGCTTGACCGTCAGGATATCGGGATGCGGATCGTTGGCGATCTGGAACAGCAAGGTGCCGATCCCGTCGCCGCCCTTGAAGGGCTTCTCGCCGGTCGTCAACTCGTACAGCGCCACGGCCAGGGAGAACAGGTCGGAGCGCCCGTCCACCTTTTTGCCGGCGACCTGCTCCGGGCTCATGTAGGAGGGCGTGCCCATCACGGTGCCGGTGGCGGTCTTCGAGGACGAGGTGATGCGCGCGATGCCGAAGTCAGCGACGCGGATCGAGCCGTCCTTGAGGAGCATGATGTTCGCGGGCTTGATGTCGCGATGCACGATGCCCTGAGCGTGCGCGTAATCGAGCGCGTCGGCCACGATGGCGACGTAGTCCAAGGCCTTTTCAATCGGGAGCAGCCCGTCTTTCTGGCCGTACTTCACGAGGTCATGGCCGTCGAGCAGCTCCATCGCGATGTAGGCGACGTCGTTCTCGTCGCCGGCGTCGAAGATGCGGACAATATTAGGGTGGTTCAGGGTGCCCGCTGATTCAGCTTCCCGAAAGAACCGTTCTTTAACGGACTTCGTGGATTCCCCGTCAGAACCTTCCTCGAGCATCATGGTCTTGATGGCGACCATGCGGTTGATCTTGGGATCGCGGCCGAGATAGACGACGCCCATGGCGCCGCGGCCCAGCTCCTTCTCGATCTCGTAGCGTCCGAGAGTGGGCTTGGTGGCGCCCCCGGTCATCATCACCGTGCCGTCCTTCTTGCCGCCGCCGACGCCGCCGAACACAGCGCCGTCCGAGGCCTCCTTCAGCTTCTTGGCCTTCTCGACGACGTCCTTATATTTCGGGTCCTTGGCCGCGATGTGCTCGAACACCGCGGCGGCTTTGGAGTACTGACGCTTGCGCTCGAAGTCGAGCGCCAAATTGTACAGCGTGTCCTTCATGTTGTCGTCGAGCGGGCAGAGACGGAATTTCTCGAACGCCATGTCGAGCATGCCCTGGCCCTGGAAGGAGAGGCCCAGCATCTTGTTCGTCTCGATGGCCGACGCCTCGACGAGCTCCTTGCCCTTCTCGGTGATTAGGAAGCTCTTCGAGATGATGACGAGATAGCCCGCCAGGAGCAGCACCATCGGGTAGGCGACCTGCAGCCACTGCCCGTTCATGAAGAGGTAGACGCCCGCGCCGAACAGCGCGCCCGCGAGCACGATGCTGACGACGAGGCCCCACAGCGCCTTCAGACGCGGCAGAACGATCATGACGAACAGCCCGATAAACGCGATGAGGCCGAGCTCGGCGCGCGCGCCCCACGGCGGGCGGGTGAGGAATTTCTGATGGAGGATGTTCGCGATGACGTTCGGCGCGACCTCGAGGGCGGAGAAGCCCTGAGTGATGGGCGTATTCCACTGCGTGGACAGGCCCGAGGCCGTCAGGCCGAGAATCACGATCTTATCCTTGAAGAAATCGGGGCTGACCTTATCAGCCATCAGGTTCGCGAAGGGCACTACGCGGATCGTGTCCTGCGGCCCGTTGAAGAGCACGGCCATCCGGTTCTCGGAGTCGAGCGGGACGCGCAGCTTGCCGAGATGCAGGGCGACGCCGGGCTCGAGCTTCACGTCCTCCGACGTCAGGCCGAGATAGGCCATCGTCAGGCGGACCGCGAACGACGGGTACAAGTCGTTGCCGTATTTGACCAGCGGCGCTTCGCGCCGGAGCACGCCGTCGCTCTCCGTGTAGAGGTTCACGTGGCCGAGGCCGGAGGCCGCTTCGGAGAAAGCGAGAATCGGATAGGCGATCTTGGCTTCTTCCTGGCCGTCGAAGGCGCCGGCCTTCACGGACGAGCTCGACACCGCCGCGGGTACCACCTCGGGCTTGCCGCCGACGGTGCCGCCGGGGAAGAACAACGGCAGGACGATGTTGCCCGCCGACTGCAGCGAGGCGAGCATTTTCGAGTCCGAGTCCATCGCGACCGTCGACGAGGAGAACTCGAGCGCGAAGTCCACGCCCTTCTGCGCGATCTTCTTCGAGCCCAATAGCTCCTTGTACTTCTCCTCGAGGCGCTTGATCTCCGACAGCCCCTGGTTCTGCTCGGGCTCGGAGTACAGGATGTTGATGCCGAGAACCTTCGGCCCGGCCGCCTTGAGCTTGTCGATCGCCGCCGCCATGCGCGAGCGCGGCCACGGCCAGCGGCCGATCTGAGCGATGGAGTCGTCGTCGATCGCGACGAGGACGATTTCCGGCGGGGGATTGAGGTCTTGGCGGAGCTTGGCGCGAAGGTCGTAAGACTTGAACTCGACGCTCTCGAGCAGCGGCCGGTGGAAATAATAGCTACCCGCCACGAACAAGGTCAGAACGAGCCCCATCATCGCGTCGAGCAGTTTTCCTTTTTTCTTCATTTAATAGAGCGGCTCGTAAGAATGAAAATATTCAATCCGGGCAAAGTATAAACGGGTCCCTGGAGCGTGTCAACCCCGTTTTAGTTCCTCTTTCCCAGCAGCTTCCAGCCCAACGGAAGCAAGCCGGCAGACGCGGCGGACTTCAGCAAATCGCCGGGCAGGAAGGGCCACAGCCCCTGGGCCAGCAAGGTCTGAGACGGCACGAAGCGCGAGAGGCCGAGCAGGCCCAAGGCGAAGATCGGCAGGCTGCCCGCGAGCATCGCGAGGAACGCGCGCCCGGGCGTGCGGTCCCAGCCGCGCTCCGCGAGGAGACCGGTCGCGAAGGCGCCGACGGGGAATCCGGCAAGATAACCGCCGGTCGGGCCGAGCAGGTGGACGAAGCCGGCGGAGCCGCCGGAGAAGACGGGGAGGCCGGCGGAACCTTCGAGAAGGTAAAGAAGAGCGGCGGCGCAACCGCGACGGGAGCCCAAAAGGGCGCCCGCGTATAACACACCCAACGTCCCCCCGCTGAGCGGCACGGGAGTGAACGGAAGGGGAATCTGGATCTGGGCGCAAACGCCGATGAACAAGCTGGCGACGACGACGGCGGCCGAATCGTGCAGCAAGCCATCGGACGGATAAAGCGAATCGATTAAGGTCGGGAAAGTCTGGGCATGGGCCTTCATTTGTTCGTTGCCTCCTTAGCTATCTGCAAAAGAGGAAGTCGCACGACGAACTGGGCGCCGCCGGTCTTGGCGGGCTGAACCCAGATCTCCCCTTTATGCAGCTTGATGATCTTGGCGCAGATGGCGAGGCCGAGGCCGAAGCCGGACTTCGGCAGATCGGTGTCGAGCTGGCGGAACTTCTCGAAGACGGCCGCGCGCTGGGCCTCGGGAATGCCGGGACCCGTGTCGGTGACGACGAACTCGACGCGATCGGGGCCCGCGGCGCCCGCCTCAATGAGCACGAGGCCGCCGCGCGGCGTGAACTTGATGGCGTTGGCGACGAGATTGTGGATCAGCCGCTCGACGAGGCGCTCGTCGGCCTCGAACTGGGCGGGAGCGCCGGCGGCCAGGCGCGTCTCGAGCGTCACGCCGCGCTCGTCGGCCATGGGCTGGAACAGGCGCGTCGCCCGGCGCAGGATGGAGGCCGGCTGGACGGCCGCGGGCAAGAGCTTGAGCTGGCCGCTCTCGATGCGCGCGGCGTCGAGCGCGTCCTTGACGAGCGCGGTCAGGCGCTCGCACGACTGATCGATGGCCTCGAGCCAGTTCTTCTGGCGCTCGTCGGGCTCGATGGATTTTTTCAGCAGGCGCAGATAGCCCTGGACCGCGAACAGCGGAGCGCGCAGGTCGTGCGCCGCGGCCTGGAAGAACTCCTCTTTGAGCGCGTCGATGCGCTTCTCGCTCGTCTGGTCGCGGAGCATCATGAGCACGCCGAAATCCCCGGTGACCGGATCCGTGAACATGGTGACCGTCGTGCGGAAGCTCGTGGCCGGGCCGCCCGTGGCCGACGGCAATTCCATGATCCCGCCGGAGGTGTGGGCCTTGAGCACGTCCTGCACGCGCAAGCGCCACAGCGACGGGTCGCGCGGCTGGAGCAGTCCTTTGCCGCCGCCCATCACGTCCTCGCGCGAGCCGGCGAAGATGGGCAGCGCGGCGGCGTTGAGGAACATCACCTCGCCGCGCAGGTTCGTGATCACGATGGCGTCCGGGATGCGCTCCACCAAGGTCTCGAGCCGCGCGCGCTCGCGCGCGAGCCCGGCGTTGGCCTCATCGAGGGCGCGGCGCATGTCGTCCTGAGCCTGCGTGAACTGCGCCGCGAGCCGCCGCCAGCCCGTCAGGCGAGACTCGTCGAGCGGCGTGGATAGGTCGCCCCGCGTCCAGCGCTCAAGGCCGCGCTCGAGCTCGCGCAGGGGTGCCACGAACCAGCGCCAGGCGAGATACGCCGCGATCAAAGACGCGCAAAGCGAGAAAGCCGTGAGCGCGACGGCGGCCAGCGAGACCGGCTGGCCGGCATGCGTGCCGATCCACCACCCCGCCAGCCCGGTCGGGATGGCGCCGGCGGCGAACATGACCCAAGACGCCCGTCCAAAGAGATCCACGCGGGGTCATCGTAACAAAATCATATGGACGAACAACAGCGCGCCTGTTATGCTATTGAGGAATGCGAACCGTCGCCTTGCTGGTCGCCCTGACTCTGGCCGCGCCCGCCTACGCGGCCGCGCCCAACGCGCGGGAATTCACCGAGCTCCCCCCCGGACGCTACACGATCGGCCTGTCGGGCATGATCACCACGGTGTGCGGCCGCGCGATCGCGGCGGAGTGGGCCAAGATTCCCGAGGTCGAAGCGGCCTCCGTGGATTTCGACAAATCCACCGCCTACGTCACCGTCCGCCTGGACCGCACGTTGCGGGTCGCCACGTTGCGCAAAACCTTGCGCCGCGCTGAGAAGCTCGCCAACCTCGGCGCGCGCTACGACCTGCGCGAGATCGCCTACCGTCTGGGAAAGTAGGCCCCGGGAATTGACGCCGGACGCCGTATGTGGGAGAATGGCTCATGGAGCCCACCGATCCCGTCAAGCTCGCCGAGTACCTTGAGCGCCTGCTCGCCGGCCTCGACCAGACCGCCGAAAGCCTGAGGTTCGAGATCCCTTACTACAAGGCCGACGACATTCAGGGCCATTACGCGAAGAAGTTCCTCGCCTCCGTCCAGGAGCAGGCCGCCGGGACGCGTAAGCGCCTCGAGGAGCTCCGCGCCACCTTGCCCGCCGCCAAAGGCCCCGAGGGCCAGTAGTCATTTCGCCGCAACACAGGAGCTCCCCATGATCGCAGCCGGCTCGAAGGTCAAGATTCACTACACGTTGAAGGTCGAGGGCGAGATCGTTGACAGCTCCACCGGCCGCGATCCTCTCGAGTACCAGCACGGCCAGGGCATGCTCGTCCCCGGCGTCGAAGCCGGCCTCGACGGAGCCAAGCCCGGCGACAAGAAAAAGCTCTCCATCTCCGCCAAGGACGGCTACGGCGAGTCCGATCCCGAGATGATCATCACGGCCCCGCGCGAGGCCTTCGCCCAGATGCCCGATCTCAAGGTCGGCGCCACCGTGCGCGCCTCCGGCCCCGACGGCGAATTCCGCGCCATCGTCAAAGAGATCGCGGAGACCGTCGTGAAGCTCGACCTCAACCACCCGCTCGCCGGCAAGACCCTCGAGTTCGACATCGAGG
>CALRXP010000191.1:0-5753 GCA_943372155.1 Candidatus Endomicrobiellum trichonymphae
GCGACCGGCTCCCAGTCCGCCGCGTCCTTCTGGATCACGGCGTGCATCGGCCGGGCCAGCTTCGCCTTGGGCCCGCCGCCGCCCACCTTGAAGCCGTGGCCGGCGACCTCGTCGGTCGGAGCGGTCGAGGAAGAGGCGACGACGGTCGCGGTGGAGGCCGCCACGGTTCCGGTCGAGGAGGTCACCGTCGCGGTAGATGCGGCCGGCGCGGTGTTGGCGCCGTACATCGGAGACTGCGCGGCGGCCGGAGCGGATATTAATGCGGCGACAATCAACGCCCTCACGACAGGACGGCGATCGTCTCTTTGAGACGGTCGCGGCGGGCCAACGCGCCGTCGCGCTGCTCACGGGCCTCAGCGACCTTCTCCGCGGGCGCGGTCGCTGCGGCGGAAAGATTCTTGAGCTTCGCCTCGCACTTCTCGATGTCGGACTCAGCCTTCGCGAGGTCCTTGGCCAGGCGCTCGCGCTCCTTGGCGAAGTCGATGATTCCGGCGAGCGGAATGTGAAAAACGGCCCCGTCGGCGACGGCGGTCGCGCTCTGCGCGGGGCGGCCGCCGTTCATGGGCTCGAGGCTCTCGAGCTGGGCGAGCAGGAGCGCGTACGCCTTGTGCTTGCCGAGAAGCGCCGCGGCGAACGGCCCGTCCACGACGGCCTTGATCTTGAGGCCGGGCGGAACGTTGAGCTGGGAGCGCAGGGAGCGGATCGAGGTGACCGCCGCCATGACCTGGCCCATCTCCTTTTCAATGTCGGGAGCGGCCCAATCCCCGGCGAGGCTCTGATAGCCGCCCCGAAGGATGAATTCCGCGGATTCGCCGGCGTACGCCTTGATCGCCGCGTACAGCTCCTCGGTGACGAACGGCATGATCGGGTGCATGGCCTTGAGCGACGCGGCGAGCACCTGCACGAGGACCGCCCGGGCCGCGTCCTTGCCTTCCCCCTCGGCGCCGGTGAGGCGGCCCTTCGCGAGCTCGATGTACCAGGCGCAGAACTCGTCCCACAGGAAGACGTACAAGACGCCCGCGGCGGCGGCAGGATCGTATTCGTCCATGGACGCCTTGGCCTTCGCCAAGGCCGCCTGGCAACGGGACAGGATCCAACGGTCGGCGACCTCGAACTTCCTCGCCTCGAGGCGGTAGACGGCCGGAGTCTCCGGCAGGTTCATGAGAACGAAGCGGGTCGAGTTCCAGAGCTTATTGACGAAGTTGCGCGCGCCGACGACGGACTGCTCGTCGAAGGCGATGTCCTTGCCGGGAAACGCTTGGGCCATCAAGGCGAAGCGCAGGGCGTCGGTGCCGTGCTTGTCCATCATCAGCAGGGGGTCGATCACGTTGCCGAGAGACTTCGACATCTTCTTGCCGCTCTTGTCGCGCACGATGCCATGGATGACGGCGTCGGGGAAAGCGGGCTTGTCGAGGAAGGCGTGGCCCATCATCTGCATGCGGGCGACCCACAGGTAAAGGATCTCGTAGCCCGTGACGAGCGTCGAGGTCGGGTAGTAGTAGGCCAGATCCTTGGTCTGGGCCGGCCAGCCGAACACGGCGAGCGGCCACAGCGCCGAGGAGAACCAGGTGTCGAGCACGTCGGGGTCCTGGGTCCAGCCCGCGCCGGGCGACTCCAGGCTCACGAGCGGCTTTTCCCCGTCCTTATACCAGACGGGGATGCGGTGCCCCCACCAGATCTGGCGGGAGACGCACCAATCTTTGATATTCACGAGCCAATCGCGGTACGGTTTTTCCCAATTCTTGGGATAAATCTTGAACTCGCCCGCATCGAGCGCCTTGAGCGGCGCCTTCGCGAGTTCGGTCTGCTTGACGAACCACTGGAGCGACAGCAAAGGCTCGATCACGGAGCCGCAGCGGTAGCAGGTCTGCACGGCGCTCTTATGGTCTTCCTTCTTGCGGAGGAAGCCCTGCGCCTCGAGATCGGCGACGATCTGATCCTGCGCTTTCTCGCGAGAGAGGCCGGCATAGACGCCCGCGGCCTCCGTGAGCTTGCCGTCGGGGCCGATGGCCTTGATCGCCGCCAGCTTGTGGCGCTCGCCCAGCTCCCAGTCGTTCTGGTCGTGCGCGGGCGTCACCTTCAGGGCGCCGGTGCCGAGCTCGAACTCGACGTAGGAGTCCTCGATGACGGGAATGGGGCGGTCGATGAACGGGATCAGGACGGTCTTGCCGACCATGTGCGTCCAGCGCTTATCCTTCGGGTTCACCGCGACCGCGGTGTCGCCGAACATCGTGATCGGCCGCGTGGTCGCGACCACCACGCCCTCGGAGCCGTCGGGCTGGCGATAGTGGATATGGTACAGGTGGCCTTTGCGCTCCTCGCGCTCGACTTCGATGTCGGACAGCGCGGTGCCGCAGCGCACGCACCAGTTCACCAGCCGCTCGCCGCGGTAGATCAGGCCGCGCTCCCACAGCGTCTTGAAGGCGTGATAGACGGCCTGGGCGCGGGGCTCGTCCATCGTGAAGGCTTCGCGCTGCCAGTCGAGGGTCGAGCCCAGGCGGTGCAGCTGTCCCAGGATCGTCTTCTTGCAGTCGCGCGTCCAGGTCTGCATGCGCTCGAGAAACGCGTCGCGACCCAAGGCGTGGCGGTCGATCTTTTCCGCCTTGAGCTGCTTTTCCATCACGTTCTGCGTGGCGATGCCGCCGTGGTCGCAGCCCGGGACCCAGCAGGCTTCCTCGCCCTTCATGCGGTGATGCCGGAT
Source organism: Candidatus Endomicrobiellum trichonymphae (assembly GCA_943372155.1). Taxonomy (GTDB): domain Bacteria; phylum Elusimicrobiota; class Elusimicrobia; order UBA1565; family UBA9628; genus GWA2-66-18. Next base: position 2,702 of record CALRXP010000191.1, read on the forward strand.
GAAGGCGTCCTGCAACGAATTGTTCAGGGCATGGCCGATATGAAGCGCCCCGGTCACATTGGGCGGAGGAATCACGATCGTATACGGCTTTTTACCGTCGCGCGGCTCGGAATGCGACAGCTTCGCCGCGTCCCAGGAGGCGAGACGCTTCTCTTCGACCGGCTTCGGATCGTAGGCTTTGTCGAGCATGTCAGGCCTTCAAGATTCCCTTGATCTTCGCGAGCAGGATCTCTCCGTCGATCGGCTTACCCAGATACTCGACCGCGCCCGACTGCAGGCCGCTGACGACGTCGATCGCCTCGTCGGAGCCTGAGAAAAGGATCACGGGCGTGGCCGACAGCTCCGGATCCGCCTTCATCGAGCGAATCAGCTCGCGTCCGTCGAACCCCGGCATGTACAGGTCCATGATGACGAGGTCCGGCTTCTCGGCCCGCAGCGTCGCCAGGGCCCGCTCCGCCTCCCCGACGGCGATGACGTAGTAGCCGGCATGATCAAGGGCCAAGCGCACCGTCTCGCGGATCAGCACGTCGTCATCGACGATGACGATCTTGCGCCGGACGACGGGATGCTTGGACTTGCTCATCAGAGAAGGTCCGACGCCAAGGCGGCGAGCACGGAGCGCTCGCTCTTGGTGAAGGTCACGTGGCCGAACAGCCCCTGGCCCTTGAAGCGCTCGACGAGGTTGGTGAGACCGTTCGAGGCGGCGTCGAGGTAGTAGTTGTCCACCTGGTGCGGGTCGCCGGTCAGCACGATCTTCGCACCTTGGCCGGCGCGCGAGATGATCGTCTTGATCTCGTGAGGCGTCAAGTTTTGCGAGTCGTCGATGATGATCAGCAGGCCCGGCAAGGTGCGGCCGCGCAGGTAGGTGACGGCCTCGATTTCGAGGACGCCGTCCTCCATGAGCATCTGGATATCCATGTCGGACGTCTCCACCGAGCCTTTCGGCTTCTCAAGGAGGAAGGACAGGTTGTCGTAGATGGCGCCCATCCAGTTGGTGAGCTTCTCTTCCTTGGTGCCGGGCAGGAAGCCCAGGTCGTGGCCGACGGCGATGACGGGGCGGGCGACGAGGATGCGGCGATAAAGCTTCTCCTCGAGCGTCTGCTGCAGCGCCGCGGCCAGCGCGATCATGGTCTTGCCCGAGCCGGCGAGGCCGACCAAGGTGATGAGCTGGATGTCGGGATTGAGCAGGAGCTCGAGCGCGAAGCGCTGCTCCGTGTTCAAGGGCTTGATGCCCCACGGCGCCGAGTCGGCCTTAACGAGAGGCAGCAACGACTTGGTCTTCAGGTCGTAGCGGGCGAGAGCGCTCTTGGACGTGCCGTCGGCCTTGAGGATGACGAACTCGTTGGGCACGAGATCGGCGATCGGGGACGGCAGGCGCTTGTCCCGGTAGAACGCGTCGATCGCGTCTCCGGGGACGGAAGCCTCGCGCCAGCCCTTGTAGAGGTCGTCGATATCGACCTTCTCCTTCTCGTAGTCCTGCGTCTCGAGGCCGAGCGACTCCGCCTTAATACGAAGGTTAATGTCCTTGGAGATGAAGACGATGTTCTCGCCCTGCTTCTTGAGGTACAGCGCGCAGGAGAGGATTTCGTTGTCCTTCGTGTGGGCCGAGAAGGCCTTGGGCAGCCCGTCGGAAACCTGGATCTCGACCTTGAGCTTGCCGCCGTGCTCGAGGGGAACCCAGTTCGACAGCTTGCCGCCTTCGCGCAGCTCGTCGAGCTTGCGCGAGACGAAGCGGGCCGAGCGGCCGCGCTCGTCGTTGTTGCGCTTGAAGGTGTCGAGCTCCTCGATGACGGTCAGCGGGAGCACGACCCGCGACCCCTCGAAGGAGAACATGGACATCGGATCATGAAGAATCACGTTGGTGTCGAGCACGAAGGTCTTCATACGGTGGCCTCCTCACGATCAAACGGCGGCACGAACAGCCGGAACGCCTCGTTTCCGAGGAAAATTCCTTCTCGCGTCAGCATCCACAAACCGTTTTTCTCGCGCGCGAGCCCGCGCGCCTTCAGCGCGTTCCACTCCGGCCCGAAGGCGAGGCGCAGGTTCGCCGACGGCTCGAAGCCCTCCACGAGGCGCAGGCCGAGCAAGGCCTCCTCGCCGGTCGCGTCGCGGCCCACAGGCGTCTCGGACTCGGAGAGCGAGCGCCGGCCGGCCTCCACGCCGTCCATATACGGCTTGAGGCGCTCCTCGTTCGAGGAGCGCGTCCCGCCGTAGTACGATGCGGCCGAGCAACCGAGGCCGACGAAATCGCCGCGCTCCCAGTAGTTCAGATTGTGGCGCGAGCGGCGGCCCGGCTTGGCGAAATTGGAGATCTCGTAATGCTCGAGGCCGGCGGCCGCCAGGCGCGACAGCGACAGCTCGAACATCTCGCGGCCCAGATCGGAATCCTCCTCGACGCCGCGCTTGGCGAACAAGGTGCGGTCCTCGACCTGCAGGCCGTACAGGGAAATGTGTTCGGGGTCGAGCGCGAGCACGAAGTCGAGCGTCGACCGCAAGCTGTCGAGAGACTGCCCCGGCAGTCCGCACATCAGGTCCACCGAGATGGCGGGGATGCCGGCGCGGCGCGCGGCGAGGAACTTCTCCTTGAATTCGGCGGCCGTGTGATGCCGGCCGATCGCAGGGAGAAGCGCGTCGTCGGCGGTCTGAAGGCCGATCGACAGGCGCGTGACGCCCTCGCGCGCGAGGACGTCGAGCTTTTCGGAGTCGAGGCTCTCCGGGTTCCCCTCGAAGGTGCTCTCCTTGAACTTCGGCCCGGGATAGGCGCGGCGCAGGCGCTTGAACAGGTCGCCGATCTGCGCGGCGGTGAGCTCCGACGGCGTGCCTCCGCCCACGTACAAAGTCTCGGGGGCGATGGCGGGATGGAGCGCCGCCTCAGCCTCGAGTGCGGCGAGGTAGCGGTCGGCGAGCTTGGTCTGCCCGGAATAAGCGGCGAAGTCGCAGTAGAAGCACTTCACCGAGCAGAACGGGATATGGGCGTATAAACCGGTCAATTCCCTCGGATTTTCCTATATTTCGCCCCCGTTCGCAAGCCGCCGAAGGGGCCCCCCGGGCC
>CALRXP010000192.1:0-5600 GCA_943372155.1 Candidatus Endomicrobiellum trichonymphae
TCGACCCTCAAAAGGGATTTTGGCGCGGCGAGCTCATCAATAAGGCGAAGGACGGCCGCGAAGTACCCCTCATCCTGACCATCACGGCCGTGCGGGACGACAAGAATGAAATTCTTGGCTACATCTCCAACGGCGTCGACCTGTCCGAACAGAAGGCCCTCGAGGAACGCGTGGCTCATGCCGAGGCGCTGGCCACCATCGGCGAGATGGCCGCCGTCGTCGCCCACGAAATCCGAAACCCGCTCGGCTCCATTGTCATGGCCGCCCAGCAGCTCGCCGACCAGGATCTCTCCGCCGAGGACAAGGACACCGTCACCCGGGTCCTTCGCACCGAGAGCAAGCGCCTCAACGAAACGCTCACGAACTTCCTGTCCTATGCGCGGCCGCGCCCCCTCAATCGCCGGCACAACGATCTTAACGCCCTGCTCAAAGAAATCGCCGAGCTGGCCTTCGTCAACAAGGAGGTCGCCGGCGAGGCGCGCTTGGGTCTTTCCCTCGATCGCTCCCTCAAGCCGTTCCCATTCGACGCCGACCAGATACGCCAGGTGGTCTGGAACATGATCCTCAACGGCGTCCAGGCGCTCGAAGGGCGGGGCGAGGTTTCGGTGCGATCAGGGAAGAGCGAAGGATCGGCCTGGTTCTCCGTTAGCGACAACGGCCGCGGCATCCCGGAATCAATCCGCGCCGACCTGTTCAAGCCGTTCCGCACCACGAAACAGAAAGGTACCGGGCTCGGCCTGGCCATCGCCGACAGCATCGTCAAATCCCACGGAGGCCGAATCGACATCGAGACGCGCAACGGCTTCGGGACCACCTTCACCGTGACGCTTCCGCGCATCGAGGACTGACAGCCCCATGAATAAAACCCGCATCCTGCTCGTTGAAGATGATCTCTCGCTCGGCGCCATGCTCGCCATGGACCTCAAGCGCCGCGGCCATGCCGTGGAAATCGCGAAATCCGGCAAGGAGGCGTGCGCCAAGCTCGCCGCGGGCGATTACGACGCCGTGATCACGGACCTCAAGCTCGGCGACATGGACGGCCTCGAGATTCTCAAGCTCACCAAGGCCCGCGATCCCCGCACCGAGGTCCTGGTCATGACCGGGCACGGCTCGATCGACACCGCCGTGGCCGCGATGCGCGCGGGAGCTTTCGACTACCTGACCAAGCCGGTCGAGTCCGAGGAGCTCCACCTCGCGTTGAACAAGGCCCTCGAGCACCGCAGCCTCGTGCACGAGGTCGAGCGCCTGCGCGAGGAGGTCAAGGACAAGTACAGCTTCGACGGCATCGTTTTCTCCGGCCCGCCCATGCGCAAGGTCCTCGACCTGGTGCAGAAGGTCGCCTCGACCGAGGCCACGGTCCTGATTCTCGGAGAGTCCGGCACGGGCAAGGAGCTCATCGCCCGCGCCCTGCACGAAAAAAGCGCGCGCCGCAACGGAGCCTTCGTCGCGATCAACTGCGGCGCCTTGCCCGAGGGCCTGCTCGAAAGCGAGCTGTTCGGTCACGTGCGCGGCGCCTTCACCGGCGCGGACCGCAATAAGCGCGGCCTGTTCGAAGAGGCCAACAACGGGACCTTATTCCTCGACGAGATCAGCGAGACGACCCCGGGCTTGCAGGTGAAGCTCCTCCGCGCGCTCCAGGAGGGCGAGGTACGCCGCGTCGGCGACAACCATCCCTTCAAGGTCTCCGGCCGTCTGCTGGCCGCGACCAACAAAGACCTGACCAAGCTCGTGGCCGAAGGGAAATTCCGCGAGGATCTTTACTACCGCCTCAAGGTCTTCCCCATCGAGTTGCCCGCCCTTCGCGAGCGGCCCGAGGACATCCTCCCGCTGGCCGAGCACTTTCTGCGAAAAGCCAAGAAAAAGCTCGGCGGCACCGCGGTCAAGTTTTCCCCGGAAGCCGCCGCGGCCATGCGCCGCTACCGCTGGCCCGGCAACGTCCGCGAGCTTGAGCACGTGGTGGAGCGCGTTCTCATCATGGCCTCCGGCGCCTCGATCGGCGCGGGCGACCTGCCGCCCGAGCTCGCCGCCCCGGTCGCCGCCAAGGTCGGCGCCAAAGGGACCCTCGATGACGCCGAGAAACGTCATATTTTGCAGGTACTTGAGGAATGCGGCGGCAACCAGCTCGAAGCGGCCAAGCGCTTGGCGGTGGCCCGCAACACGCTGTGGCGCAAGCTCAAGGCCTACGGCATCCCCGCCAAAAAGAAGTAAGCCTCCGCGCTCCTGGCCGTTTTATTGCGTTCATCCTTTGGGATGAACAACCGTCCGGCCGTCTTAATCGTCGACGACGACGCGTCCCTCCGGGCGATGCTGAGCTTGTCCTTGCGGCGGGCCGGCTATCCCACGTTGTCGGCGGCCAGCGGCCCCGAAGCCCTCATCCTGCTCCGCACGCGGCCGATCGGCTGCATGATCACGGACGGACGCATGGATCCGATGGACGGCTTCGAGCTGTCGCGCCAGGCGAAGGCCCTTCTCCCCAACCTGCGCATCGCGATGGTGAGCGCGGTGTACTCCGCGGCCAGCGCCGAGGACGCGCCAATCGACTGCATGTTCGAAAAGCCCCTCGCCGTGACCTCGCTCGTCGCCTGGCTTCAGGAGCATTGAGCCGGTCGACGTGGAGAAAATAGGGCGGACCGCCCGACGTCACAGTCCGCCCCTCCTTTCCGTCAGACCTTCGACAGCTCTTTCTCCTTGGCGAGGAACGTCTTGCGGCCGGTCTCCAGAGCCTCCTTCATGGCCTGATACTCGACGCGGCCCTTCTCCCGGCGCTCCTTCAGCCAGCGATTCACCTGCTCCCGCGTCTCCTTGCCGGCCTTCGGCGCGAACAGCACTCCGAGGGCGGCTCCGATCGCGGCACCGGCCGCGAAATAGCCCACGTACGTCGCGTACTTACGCGTATCGTTTTCCATAACGCCTCCAACACGTCGACGCCGTGGACCGGGGCGCAACGCTTTAGCCAGTTCAGCGTCGGTCGGCGACGAGGACGGCGAGGACGAAAGGAAGGTAGACGAGCGAGGCGAGGAAAACGCGGCGCGCGGACGCGGCCGTCAATTCACGCGCGGCGACGAGCGACAGGGCGAGAAATACCGAGCCGAGCGCCAGGGCGGTGAGAAGATACGCCCGCCCGGCCAGGCCGAGGCCGAACGGCGCGATCGACGCGACGAGGAGCAGGAACGCGGTCGCCGCCATCTGCCACGACAGCTCCGCGCCCGACGGATCGGTGACGGAGGACACGCGGTAGCCGCCGAGAGCGTAATCCTCCCGGTACATCCAGGACAGCGCCAGAAAGTGCGGCATCTGCCACAGGAACTGAATGCAGAACAGGGCCGCCGCCGACGCGTCGAGCGCGCCGCCCGCGGCGGTCCAGCCGATCACGGGCGGCATCGCGCCGGGGATCGCTCCCACCCACGTCGAGAGAGGCGAGAAGCGCTTCATTGGCGTGTACACCAGCAGATAGCTGGCGAGCGTGAACGCCGTCAGCGCGCAGGACACCCCGTTGATCTTCCAGAACAGGAGGCCGAGCCCGGCCGCGCCCCACACAAGGCCCAGCGCGTGCGCCGCCGCGGGCGTGACGCGGCCCGCCGGGATCGAGCGTCCGCGCGTGCGCTTCATCAGGGCGTCGTAATCGGCTTCAAACACCTGATTGAGACAGCCGGTCGAGGCCGAGGCCAATGCGACGCCGAGCACGGTCCAGGCGAGGCGCGCCCAGTCCATGCCGCCCCGCGAGGCCAGCGCGTAGCCCGCCGCCGAGCACAGCGCCACCAGAACGGTGATGCGCGGCTTGGCGAGATCGAGATAGGCCCTCATCCGGCGTTGACCCCGTAGTCGTAGGGCTCGCCCGTGACCACCGGCGGGCTCTTGAAGTTTCCGTGCGGCGGCGGCGAAGGCGCCTTCCATTCGAGGGTCAGGGACTCCCACGGGTTCTCCCCCGCCGGCTCGCCGGTGCGCAGGGACGTAAACACGTTGTAGGCGAATACCAGCGCCGACGTCCCCACGATGAGGGCGGCGAAGCTCGCGAAGGTCTGGACCGGGTCCATCCAAGCCGGGAAGTCCGCCACATGACGGCGCATGCCGTGGTTGCCGAGCCAGAACAGCGGGATGAAGACGGCATTGAAGCCGACGAACATCAACGCGCACTGGGTCTTGGCCAAGGCCTCGTTGAGGCGCTTGCCGGTCATCTTCGGGAACCAATGATGGAACCCGGCGAAGAATCCGAACACCGCGCCGCCCATGATCGTAAAGTGGAAGTGAGCGACGATGAACCAGGTATCGTGCAGATGCAGGTCGGTCGGCGCGTCGGCCAGCGGTATGCCGGTCAGGCCGCCGATGAGGAAGTTGGTCACCATCGCCAGGGCCCACAGCATCGGCGAGTCGAGCCGGATCTTCGCCTTCCACAAGGTTCCCAGAACCGAGAGGAAAACGACGCCGGTCGGAATCGAGATCAATTCCGTGTTGACCATGAACGGGAGCTTGAGAAGCATCCACATGCCCGAGGTGAACATGTGGTGCGCCCAGACGATGAAGCTCAACGCCGTGATCGTCAGCAGCGCGCCCGCCACGAGCTTATAGGCGAACAGGGGCTTGCGCGCGTACACCGGCATGATCTCGAGGATCGCGCCGAAGGCGGGCAGGATCATGATATAGACGGCGGGGTGCGAGTAGTACCAGAACAGGTGCTGGTAGAGCAGGACGTTGCCGCCCAGGTCGGAGTTGAAGAAGCTCGTGTGCAGAACCCGGTCGAATGTGACCATGATCAGCGACGCGGCCACGACCGAGGTCCCCATGATTTGGATGATCGCGGTCGCGACGATCGACCAGGTGAAGATCGGCACCCGCTGCCAGCCCATGCCCTTGGCGCGCATCGTGAGCACGGTCGCGACGAAGTTCACGCCGCCGAAGATGGAGGAGAAGCCCGCCGTGACGAAGGCGAGCACGAAGAGCTGCTTGCCGATCGTCGTACCCTGCGTGGAGAGCGGAGCGATCGCGGTCCACCCGAAGTCGAGACCGCCGAGAAGCGGCGACGAAAGCAGGAGGATCACCGCCGGCGGCAGCAGCCAGAAGCTGAGCGCGTTCAGGCGCGGGAAAGCCATGTCTCGCGCCCCGATCTGCAACGGCACGATGAAGTTGCCCAGGCCGCCCGCGGTGGCGATGAGGGCGACGACGACCATCGTGATGCCGTGCAGCGACATCACGGTCACGTACTGGTCGGGCGTCAGGAATTGCAGGCCGTGATGGGCGAGTTCCAGGCGCATGGTCAGGGCGAGAATGCCGCCCACGAGAAAGATGATGACGGCGGCCACGGTGTACTGAATACCGACCACCTTGTGGTCCACGTCGAAGGAGAAGTAGCGCGCGACTCCGTGCTTCTCCTCGGGTTCGCGGCCCTGGGCGTAGGTGCGCATGGCCTTCACTCCGCCGACGACGCCGAGAAACACGAGCAGGGCGGTGAGATAGCCGAGCACGCAGGCGGCCTGGGGCCCGAGAGGCCCCGACAGACCGGCGAACAAGGCGACGAAGACGACGACGAACGAAACGAGCGCGGCGAAAAAGTCCTTCATGGCATTCTCCAGTAGCGGCCTAGAACTCGGCCTTCATGTTCTTCT
>CALRXP010000193.1:0-5568 GCA_943372155.1 Candidatus Endomicrobiellum trichonymphae
GCCAGGCCGCCATCGAGACGATGGGCCTGCCCGCCTCGACCCTCAACGACTATCCGCAGCGCATCGACGCGCTGACCGCCGCGCAGGTTCAGGCCGCCGCCCGCACCTGGCTCGACCCGAAAGGCCTCAAGATCGTGATCGTCGGCGACGCGGCCCTGCTCGCGCCGCAGCTCAAGCCTTACGGCACGGTCAAGATCTTCGGGGCGGACGGGAAGCCGCGCGCGTAATCAGCGGCTGTCGCGCTTGCCTTGGCGCAGGGACGGGTAGAGAGGCCTTGTCGTATTACCGCCTACGACCCGCGGGGAGTCTCGACGCGTACCTACTGCGTCCGGACGCACCAGGTATGCGTCCGTGATTTTATCTTGAAATAAAATCACGACCGGCCCTCCACACGGGGCCCCTTCCCGTAGAAGCCGGGAAACGCTATCATCCGGCCATGGCCCGCATCCTTATCATCGACGACGACTTCGAGATCGTCGCCATCATCACCGAGATCCTTAAGGTCGAAGGCCACGAGATCTCCTCCGCAGGCGAACCGGTCGAGGGCATGCAGATGGCCCGCAAGGTCAAGCCCGAGCTGATCATCCTCGACTACCACATGCCCGGCAACACCGGCTCCCATCTCTACGAGTCCTTCCGCCGCAACAACGCCACGAAAACGACCCCGATCCTGTTCATGAGCGGCGAGGCCGACCCGGCGCAGATCATGGCCGAGATTTCCGACACCGAGCACTCCCGCTTTCTTCCCAAGCCGGTGAAGCTCGAAGAGTTCCGCCGCACCATCCGCGAGATGCTCGCGGGCACCCAGGAGAAATGATCCCATGAGCAAGCTCGTCCTCGTCCGCCACGGCCAGTCCCAGTGGAATTTGGAGAACCGCTTCACCGGCTGGGTGGACGTTCCGATCACGCCGCTCGGGGAGCAGGAAGCCCATCGCGCTGGCAAAGAGCTCAAGGCCTCCGGAATCAAATTCGACCTGGGCTTCGTGTCGGAGCTGATCCGCGCGAACCAGACCTTGGCCGTGATTCTCGACGAGCTCGGACGCAAAGATCTCCCGATCAAGAAGGACAAGGCGCTCAACGAGCGCCATTACGGCGATTTGCAGGGGCTCGACAAGGCGGAGACCGCGAAGAAGTACGGCGACGCGCAGGTTCATATCTGGCGCCGGTCCTTCGACGTGAAGCCCCCGAACGGCGAGTCTTTGAAGGACACCGCCGACCGGACCCTTCCGTACTTCCGGAAATTCATCCTGCCCGCCGTCACGGCCGGACAGAACGTTCTCGTCTCCGCTCACGGCAACTCCCTGCGCGCCATCATCATGGAGGTCGAGAAGCTCACTCCCGACCAGATCATGAAGGTGGAGATCGCCACGTGCCGCCCGATCTACTACGACATCGGGGCGAAGGGCGAGGTGCTCGACAAGAAGGTCTCCGTCGCCGCGTGAGATTTTTCGCGCTCGCGTTCCTCGTGACCGCGTGCGTCGCGCCCAAGCCCGCCCCGCCGTCCGTCCCGGTGCCACCCAATACCGGCAGGTACGCCATCCCCGACCGCTACAACCTGCCGGGAAACAATAAGGAGGCTCCGGAGACGTATGAGCCCGAACTCCTAACGGTCCGCGGCGAGAGGATGGTCGAACTGGTGAAGGATCCGAAGGAGCCGCTCAGAGACCAGGCCGTGCTCGTCCTCGTCGCGCGGTTGAGTCAGACGGAGCGCGGCCCGAAGACGCCCTACTCCTGGATTCCCGTCGCGAACGCGCTGGAGGCGCTCGACGTTCTGTTCGCCGAGGAGCGACCGGACGCGTTCCGGCGCTGGGCCGTTTACGACCTGTTCTCGTTCGCCTCATCGGAGGTAAGAGGACGGATCACGCTCGACGCGAAGGACACCGAGACGGACCGCTGGTGGGCGCGCTGCGAGGAACTGCGCGCCCGCGGGCGGCGCGACAAGGATCCGGTTCTTGCGGAGTTCTTCGAGCGCTATGAAGAGGATCCCGAGGCGGCGCGTTGGCGGGAGACGAAAGCGGCCGCCGTCGCCTCTCGCGAAAAGCTGCTGAAGGCGCATCCGGAAATGAAGGAGCTGCTCGCCAAGGTCTGGGCCCTGCAGGCGAGCATCGAGGACGCGCAGTTGACCGTCCTGTCGCGCCTGAAGAAGAACATCGATTCGCAAAAGGGCGTGCCGGCGGCCCGGCGCGAACGACTCAAGGCGGTCGAGACCTCCTGGGTGAACCACCGCCTGCGTATCGTCTGGGCGAACATGCTCCCGCGCATCGTAGCCGACGCCCTGGACCCCGCCGAGGCGAAAGCCTACGGCTTCGTCCCCGCTCCCGTGCGCACCGGCTGGCCGGTGATACCCGTCCGTCAATAAACCGTCTCCTCTCTGAAACGGAGACGGCGCGCTCATGTTTTTGTATGATTTTCCCATGAAGAAAATCCTTTTCACGGCTCTCGCCGCGGCCCTCATCGCCGCCTGCACGACCCCGCAAACGAAGAAGAACGCGAACGGCAAGGACGGCAAGGGTGGAGCCTCCTCCGACGCCGCCGATGCGGCGCCTCTTCCCCCGGGCGTCGAGGTCACCGAAGCCGGCATCAAGACCGGCTCCGGCTTTGAGTCCGACGCGGCGCTTCAGGCCGTGCAGTTCGACTACGACAGCGCTCAGCTCTCCCCCGCCGCCCTCGACGCGTTGAAGGCGAACGCGGCCGTGCTCAAATCGCGCAAGGGCGCGGAGTACCTCGTGGCCGGGCACTGCGACGACCGCGGAACGGTCGCCTACAACTTGGCCCTCGGCCAGAAGCGCGCGAAAGAAGTCCGCGATTACTACATGCGCCTGGGCGTGGACGGTCGCAAGATCGCGACGATCTCTTACGGTAAGGAGATGCCCGCCTGCTCCGAGTCCAACGAGGAGTGCTGGTCTAAGAACCGCCGCGCCGTCACCGGCGTGCGTCAAAAGGCCACGGTCGCGAAATGAGCCTTCGCCGGACCGCGTTGCTTGCGGGAGCCGCCCTGCTCATGTCCTCCTGCGTCGCCACGCAGAAGGACGTCCTGGACCTGTCCCAGCAGTCCGACGAGGTCAAGACGCAGATCGAGGAGCTGAAGAAAACGGTCGGATCCCTGCAGGCCAATCAGGCGGATCTATCGGTCTCGATCAAGCAGCTCCGCGAAGAGCTGACGGCTTATACCGAGACGGTGAAGGCCTCGCAGGGCGACATGAGCAAGCTGTCGACCAAGCTCGACGATCTGGGCTCCCAGCTGTCAGGCAAGGTCGCGGCGCTCGGCCAGTCGCTGGGCCAGGCCCAGCAGAAGAACGCCGACGATCAGAAGGCCGCGCTCGAGGCCGCGAAGAACCAGTCCGGCGCGACCGACGTGTTTTACTCGGCGGAGAAGCGCCTGCAGGCCAAGGACTACGGCCAGGCCGCGAAGGGCTTCGAGAGCTATCTGAAGGATTTCCCGAAGGGCGACCTCACCGACGTCGCGACCTACGATCTGGGCCTCGCCTACTACGGCCTCAAGCAGTGGGAAAAATCCGGCCGCCAGTTCGCGATCGTGCTCGATAAATATCCCAAGAGCGGCCAGACGCCGGGCGCCCGCCTGCACTACGCGCTCGCGCTGATCAATCTGAAGAAAGGCGGCGACGAGGCCCGCGCCTACCTCGAGTCCGTGCAGGCCGACTTCCCGAAGAGCCCCGAGGCCAAGGAAGCCGCCGCCGCGCTCAAGCGCCTGGCTAAGCCGAAGAAATGACGCGCGCCCTCTCGCTCGCGCTGTTGCTGTGCGTGTCCGCGTCCGCCCAGACCGAGGTCAAGCTCGCGCTGACCGGCGCCGCCGGGCAGCCCAATCCCGGTTTAGCGCTCCCCCCGTTCGAGGCGGAGGACCCCAAGATCGAAGCCGACGCGCTGATGGCCAAGGACCTGCGCGAGACCGTGCGTCAGGACCTGATGCTCTCCCGCCGCTTCGAGGTGAGCGACGAGCTCAACGCCGCCGAGCCCGTCAAGGGTGCCACGTGGCGCGTCACCGCCAAGGCCTCCAAGAACGCCGACAAGATCTCGGTGCGCATCAAGCTGTCGAACGCCGAAGGCGGCCGCGAGACCGTGTTCGAGCGCTTCTACCGCCAGGATTCGATCTGGTTGAGGGCCCTCGGGCATCGAATCGCGGACGACATCGTCAAGGCCGCGACCGGCCGCGACGGAATCGCGCGCACCCGCATCGCCTTCGCCAACAACAAGACGGGGCACAAGGAAATCTGGGTGATGGACTACGACGGCGAGAACGTCAAGCGCCTGACCGACGACCGCTCGATCTCGCTGTTGCCCCGCTTCTCCCCCGACGGGCGCGGCCTCGCCTACACGAGCTACAAGGACGGCAACCCCGATCTCTGGATGCTCGACCTCGAGACAGGGCACGCGCGTCTATTCTCGAGCGAGCAGGGCCTCAACATCGCCGGCGGCTTTTCGCCCGACGGCACCAAGCTCTTGATGACCCTCTCGCGCGGCAAGAGCCCCAATCTCTACATCAAGGAAGTCGCCGGCGGCCCCGCGGAGAAGCTGACCTCGCATTTCGGCGCCGACAGCACCCCCACCTTCTCTCCCGACGCGCGCCAAGTCGCGTTCGTGTCGGATCGTTCGGGAAACCCCCAGATTCACGTGCTCGACATCCCGACCAAGAAGATCACGCGCCTGACGAGCCTCAACTGGTGCGACGCGCCCGCGTGGTCGCCGACGGGCGAATGGATCGCCTTCGCGGGCCGGGCCCACAACAAGGACAAGATGGATATTTTCCTCGTGGACATCACGGGCGGCCAGCTGCGCCAGCTCACCCACGGCGAGGGCTCCAACGAGGATCCCGCGTGGTCGCCCGACGGCCGCTTTCTCACGTTCTCTTCGACGCGCGGCAAGCGGCCGCAGATCTGGGTGATGGACTCCGACGGCTCGGCGCCCCGCCTCATGGCCGACGTGCCGGGCGCCAGCGTCACGCCCCACTGGTCTCCCGTCGGGCGCTAGCCCAGAACCGGCAGAACCAAGGTAAATCGCGCGCCCAGGCCATGCCCGGCGCTGTCCACCTCGACCGTGCCGCCGTGCTTCTGCGCGATGCGCAGCGCGGCGGAGAGGCCCAGACCGGAGCCTTCTTTCTTCGTGGTGAAGAAGGGCTGAAAAATCTTCTCGAGGTCTGAGGGCGCCACGCCCGCGCCGTCGTCGACGACGCTTAACCGGTGACGGCCGCCGTAGGTCGCGGCCTCAAGGCGAATATGACCGCCGCGCTTGGCCGCCTCGACGGCGTTCTGCAGAAGCGCGTACATCGCTTCCTGAAGCAGGGACTCGTCGCCCTTCATCTTCATCGCGCGGTCCAGGCCCGAGGAGTCCAACCGCACCTTACGGTCGGCGGCCTGCGTCTTGATGAGCTTCAGCGCCCGTTCCGCCGGGACGCGCAGATCCAAGGTCTCGGTGTCCATCTCCTCGATGCGGCCGAGGTCGAGAAGGTTTTTGAGGATGTCCTTGCAACGCTGGACCTCCTCGATGATTTGGTGGAGCTCCTTGAGGGTCTTCTTGTCGTCCGCGTGCCGGTGAGCGGCCACCTCGGCATTG
>CALRXP010000194.1:0-5548 GCA_943372155.1 Candidatus Endomicrobiellum trichonymphae
GCGCCGAGTACCGCGATGTCGAGCCGCCGGCGCGCGAGGCGCTCGCGGATGTCGTCCCGCGGACCGACGTAGACGGTCACGGTCGAATTCTTCACTCCCGCCAGGCGGTCGATGAACTCCATCGCCGCCTCGCGGCCGAGGGCCGAGGAGACGCCGAGGCGTATGACGGTAGGAGTCGCGCCGGGGCCTCCACGAACCGCCGCCGTCAGAGCGGCGCCGTGGGCGAAGATCTTCTCGCAATGGTCGAACACCGTCCGGCCGCCGGCGGTCAGCTCGAGGCCCGTGCGAGTGCGGTTGAACAGCACCCGCCCGAGGGCCCTTTCCAGGCTCTTGAGCTGGAGACTCAACGCCGATTGCGAGAGGTGCAATTCCCGCGCTGCGGCGGTGACCCGGCCCGCCTTGGCGCAGGTCCAGAAGTAATACAGGTGGTGGTAGTTGAGGTCGAGAGTCATATTGATATTCTAAATTATTTAACATCGCTTCATCTATTTCGCACTCACTTCGCAATTCCTTCGCTGGCTAAATCCCCAAAATCCGATAAACTATGATTACTCCATGATTAGGGACAGCGCCCGCCTCGCGCTCCAGCGAATTCTGCTGACGGCTCTTTTTCTCCTCAGTTGCTTCCCGTCCCGTGGACTGTATTTTCTGCTTCATTCCCCGCAGTCTGATCGGTATTACCATACCTCTCAGCCCGTCTTCGACGCGCCCACGAATCCGAGGCCCAAATGGAAGGCGGCGAAGCAGCCCCTGCCGATGCGCCTCACCCGGATACCGCGAACCGTCAAACAGACCCCGTCCGTTCCCTCCGAAACCTCTGTCCTTATCGCCGTACTGACCCCCGATCTGACGATTGAGCGCTTTCCGCGCCCCGAGTCCGAGTCGTGTAGCCCCCAGACGTTGTCTTCCGCCC
This sequence comes from Candidatus Endomicrobiellum trichonymphae, assembly GCA_943372155.1. GTDB lineage: Bacteria > Elusimicrobiota > Elusimicrobia > UBA1565 > UBA9628 > GWA2-66-18. The sequence goes on from CALRXP010000194.1 coordinate 914, forward strand.
GCCCTCCCGGCCGGGCGCCTCCCGCCGCTCTCTAGCGGCATAAGTCGTTCCCCCTGCCGCTCCCACCGCCTGTCCCGCCGCCATCGGTCACGGTCCGTTCCCATTTGACCGGGCGGACGGCATCCAAATAGCCGCACAGGATCACCCATGAAACGCCTGCTCGCCGTTCTTTTTCTATTGGCCGCGGCACTCCCGGCCGCGTCAGTCATATTGCCATTGCGCATTCCATTTCAAAGCAAGCTGATCGACCCGGCGACGAATAACCCGAAGAACGGTACGTTCAGTATGCAGTTCAAGCTGTATAACGCCCCAACCGGCGGCGCGGCGCTTTTCACCGAGACGCAGAGCGTACTGGTGACCAACGGCGTGTTCGCCGTCCAGATCGGCACGGTCGCGCTTCTCAGCCCTGACCTCTTTTCCGGAGCGTCGGCTTATCTCGGCGTCACCGTCGGAGCCGACAGCGAGATGACGCCGCGCCAGCCGTTGTCCATGAGCCCCTACGCGTTCACGGCGGCGCAACTGGTCGGAGATCAAAACATCCGCGTGAACGCCGGAACGACCTACTCGACCTTCACTTCGGCCGGAAATCTGACCTTGCAGTACGGGATCGTCGCGGGGACCGGCACCTATGCCACCGTCAATTCGACCGGCGTCGGGACTTTCGGAATAACGACGAGTTCGGGCATCAGCGTGGGCGGAGGCACGCTGAAGGTCGCGGCCGGCGGCAAAGGCATCGATGCGACAGGAACGGGAATCACAGCGAGCACAGGCATGTTCCTCAGCTATCTCGAGGCAACGGCCGCGGCGGCTCCCGCCGTTTCCGCCGCCGGAACCCTACGGCTCTATTACGACACGACCCGAACGCAATGGCTCGCCTCGGCGAGCGGACGCGCTTTTTCCCCGGTCGGAACGATGAGTACGACGCTATGGAACACCAATTCCGTCGCCGGCGTGACAAACCAAGGCCTGAACCTGCCGGCCGCGCTCACCGAGTTCAACGCCGGCATCCTCGGCACGCGCATGCAGATCGATTGCGACGACCTCCCCGCTCAGCTGGCATTGCGCTACAACCTTCGAAACCTGACGGCCACGGCGCTGACGATCGTGATCTCGGTACGCGACGTGACGAACACGGCGAACGTGCTGGCCACCGTCTCTCAAGCCGTCACCGCCACCGCGAACGTGACCTACCTTGGACAGGGAGCCCTCGCCGCCAAGCCGGGCTGGTGCACCGGAACTCAGACCGTCGCCCTCTACACATCCGGCGGAAACGCCGCGGCGGACTACATCCTTCCCTCCGTGATTCTGGTCGGAGAACCCTAAGGCCGAAGCCGAATGAAGCGATCGCGAATTCGCCTTCTCATCCTCGCGCTTATGACGTGCGCGTCGCTTACGCGCGCGGGCGAGCCCATGACGAGCGAAACCAACAACGCGCCGCGCTCGGTCGTGGGCGGGGCCGGCGGGCTTAACGGCGCGGCCTCCGCCAACAATCGTCTCGACGCGGCGTTCGGCGAGGAACTCGGGGGTTCCACATCCGCGACATCCGCCAACGTCCTGGCCCCCGGCTTCGCCCAAATGTTCGCCTTTCCCGGCACGGTGACCGATCTCACCGCGCTCGCTGACGTCTCTGTCTCGAGCGTGGCGCTGCAATGGAGCGCTCCCGGCCTGGACGGGGCCCAAGGCGCGCTGGCGACCGGCTCGAGCTACTACATCCGCGTCGCCAGCTACACAGTGCCGGATACCTTCTCGCGCTTCGATCTCGCGAACGTGGTCTTCTCGACGGCGGGCACCCTTCCCGGCGCCCTGGTCAGCACGAGCGCCGTCGGGCTCCAGCCAAACACGACGTACTGGACGCGGCTGTGGGCCAAGGACCCCGGCGCCGGACTCTCCTACGCGTCCGAGATTTCCACTTTCGTCACGCTCGCCCTGCCCGCCGCGCTTCAGAGCGAATCCTTTGTCGACGTTTATTTCAGTTCCGTCGCCGCCCAATGGGCCGCCCGCCCCTCGCTCGCGCAGGACGTGTCGTCCATGACGGCCGAGGGATACGTCGTCGAAGCCTCCTCGACGAACTTCGGCGCGCTCCTGCCCGGCGGCATGACGTCGTCCTCCTCGACGCCCAACGTGAGACTCTCGACCCTAACCATCTCGGACCCCGGCCTGATCGTCGATAAAACTTATTACTTCCGAGTGGGCACGCTGAACTGGGCGGGGATCGCCAACTATACCGTGCTGGGCACGACGGATACGAAGTTCCAGGTCAACCTGCCGGTCAGCGGGGACCCGCCCTACACGGACCTCAGCACGGGCTCGATGACGGCGAACTGGGACCGCAACGGCAATCCGGGCAACACCCGCTACCACGCCGAGGTCTCTAAGACTTTCGATTTCAGCGGAATCGTCACGACCACTGACACCTACAACCTCTTCTATTCGACCGGCGGCCTGGACGCGAGCGCCACTTATTATTTCCGGGTCTACGCGACGACGCGTTCGGTCTCCAGCGCCTTCGCCTCGTTGGGATCGACGATGACCTGGGTCTTCGCGCCGTCGGCCTCGCCCACGCCCCTGGCGCAGGTCAACGAAAGTTCGATGACGCTCCACTGGCTGCATAACGGAAACCCCCCCGGCGTTTCGTCCTATAGCATCGTCGCCACGACCAGTCCGGCCTATCCCAACGCCGACGGCGGCACGGTCCTGCTGATCAGCACGAAGCCCGCCGGCTCCGGCCCAGCCGCGACCTTGAGCGGTCTTGAACCGAATACCACGTACTTCCTTTTCGGCGCCGGCGTCAACGCCGTCGGCGCGCAAGGCGATTTTGTTCTGCTCGGCAGCACGGCGACCCGCCCGGCGCCACCGGCCGCCGTGGGATTCGAGGAGGTCTCCTTCTCTTCCGCCGTGGCTTCGTGGTCCACCAACGGTAATCCGCTCGGCGTGACGACCTTCACCGCGGTTTTGAGCACGGTCGCCGCCTACCCTCCGGGCGGGGCCTGGGACGTCTCGCTCAGCACGGTCCCGGACTCGTCGATCGTGATGCTGACGATGGACGGCCTCCAGCTCAACGCCACGTATCAGCTGTTCGTCACCGCCGTCGGGCATGCGCACACGGCGTTCGTCGCGGCGGCCTCCACCGCGACGCAGGCCTCCCCGCCCGACCATAGTCCCGACGCCTCCGATTTCGAACCCGTGACCACGACAGGCTTCACGCTCAATTGGTCCTCGGGCGTCGCGGCGCCGGGCTACGATGCCGCGCCCGGAACGACCTACTACGCCGATATCTCCGCGAACCCCTCTTTCAGCCCCGTGCTCACCTCCTCTCATACTTTCAATCTGTCGACCCCCTTCAGCGGGCTCTCGATCAACACGACCTACTACGCCCGCGTCGCCGCCTATAGCCACCATCACGGAACTTTGCTCTACACGGACTTCGGCTCGACCTCGACCTTGACAGCGGACCCCGCCGCGGCAGGCACGACATTCCGGGATGTCGCGTTCACCTCGATGACCGTGTCATGGCTGGCCAACGGCAACCCGGTCAACATCACGAGCTACACCGTCGTGTTAAGCCCGCAGACGCCTTACCCCAACTCCGACCCGGGTAACGTCGTGCTCACCACCGCGCCGGCCGGCGCCTCACCCACGGCGACGTTCACCGGCCTCGACTCCTCAACAACCTATTACCTGTTCGTCGCCGCCGTCAACCACCGCGGCGTGGAAAGCGCTTATACGGGACTCGCCTCGACGATGACTCTCTTCTCGCCGAAAACTTGGACCGGCGCGACCAACAGCCTCTGGAACACGGCGACGAACTGGAGCCCGAACGGAATTCCGACGAAGACCGACGCCGTGACCATCGCCATCGCGGCGAACATTTCCGCCATCGGCTCGCAGATCAGCTTCTCGAGCCTGACCCTCGGTAGCCCGGCGAGCCCCATCGTCGCTCTCACGATTTCGACGACGATCGCCAACGGAGGGGACGTTCTGATCTACAAGAACGCTGGCCTGACCCAATCGACGACGCGGCAACTCGTGATCAACGGGGATTTCACGATGGTCTCCGGCTCATCCCTCTCGCACACGTCGGAATCCGCCGTGAGCATCAGCTCGATCAATCTCCGCGTGACCGGAACGTTCGATCTCCAGGCGGGCGCCACGATTAGCGTGGTCGGTCGCGGCTACCGGGGAGGACCGGTCGATACCGTGGGTTTCGGGCCGGGAGGCGGCGGCTTCAACGCGGCGAACGGCAAAGGCGGCGGCGGCGCCGGCTACGGCGGCGCGGGCGGGGCCGGAGCGATCGCGACCGCGGGCGCCGGCGGGCCGACGTACGGCTCGGCGTCCGCGCCGATCAACATGGGCTCGGGCGGCGGCGGCTCGGGCAACACCGGCGTCGGCGGCTCCGGCGGAGGCGTCGTGATCATCGACGCGGCGACGATGATACTCGACGGAGTGATACTCTCCTCCGGCAACGTCGGACAAAGCGTCACGACCGCCAATCCGGCCGCGGGCGGCGGCGGCTCGGGCGGCGGCGTCTTCATCACCGCGGTCGATTTTTCCGGATCCGGCACCATCGACGTGCAAGGCGGCGCCGGCGGCAGCGACACCAACGGCGGCGGCAACGGCGGCGGCGGCGGCGGCGGG
>CALRXP010000195.1:0-5543 GCA_943372155.1 Candidatus Endomicrobiellum trichonymphae
ATCGCCTTTCTCGTCGCCATCGCGCTTTTCCTCGGCTACACCATGCCCCAGAAGTCGGGGAAGGCACCGCTTGAGCAGTGGGCCGAGGGCGTCAGGCCCAACCGGACGAGCGCCCGGCAGGGGTTTGAGCGTCTCGGGATGAATCCCAACGGGACGGTGGCGTCCCGCCTCATCGACCTCTTTCCTAAGCGCTGATTTAGCCCTGGCAAAGGGGGATAACCGGGCTTATACTGCGGTTATGAAGATGAACCCCTCTCTTCTCGTGGCCGTGCTTGTGCTGGGCGGATTGGCGTCTCGCGCCAAGGAGCCGCTGAAGTTCAAAGACCCGTTCAACACCTTGGGCGCCGCGGAGCAGACGGCCATCGCCAAGATGCCGGTCATGGAGCCGGGCTCGGTCGAGATCGACCAGCCGCGCTACGTGCGCGCCGACCAGACCACCGTCTATGAGACGCCCGCCGCGGACGGGAAGCCGTCGGTGAAGCTGAGGACCGGAGAGCAGGTGACGCTCATCGCTTTCGCCGCGCCGCCCAACAACGACGGCTGGCAGCTCGTCGAGGTCAACCGCGTGCAGTTCGACGAGAACGGCAAGATGGCCAAGATCCGGGGCTGGGTGAAGCGGACGGGCATCACGGAGAACAAGGCTCAGAACGCCCAGTACGCGGACATGCTCACCTTGCAGGAGACGCAGAAGGCGGGGGAATGCCGGGAGCGTTTCGCGACCCAGCTCAAGCGCTACGTCGGCACGCCCTACGTGTGGGGCGGGACGGGGCCGGCGAAAGCCGGGGTGGACTGCTCCGGGCTCGTGGTGGCCGCGCTGCTCGAGGCGCGCTGCACGCGCAACGCGCCGCCGCGCGTGGCGCGCGACCAGAAGATGCTGGCTAAGCCGCTCGACCCGGCCAAGCTCGAGAAGGGCGACCTGATTTTCCGGGGCGACCCGGCCAAGCACGTGTTTGTGTATCTGGGCGAGGAAGGGGGAAAGAAGAAGATCATCGAGGCCCAGCAGACGGGAACCAACGTCGAGATCAAGGACTGGACCCCGGGCGGCGCCGACATGTCCTACGGCGACCTGCTCACGCCTCTCGGCGCGACCCAGTAGGGCGTATGTGCTAGAATTTGGCCGTCGCAACCATTTCTGGAGAGGTGGGTGAGCGGCTGAAACCGACGGTTTGCTAAACCGTTCTAGGGCGTAAAGCCTTAGCGAGGGTTCGAATCCCTCCCTCTCCGCGGTTTTTTTTAATATTTACCAAGGATCCGCGGGTCTACGCGGGCCGATAGTTAACGGCCTTCTCGACGCCGAGCTTCCGACAACAAAATGAGCGGCCAGATCTCGACGCAAGACGAGTTCTGGCCGTTCTATGTTTCCCAGCACCTGAACCCGATCAACCGGCGCCTGCACGCCGTCGGGACGACGCTGGCGCTCATCCTGGGGTCCATGGCGGTCGCCGAGCGAAATCTTTGGCTCGCGCTCGCGGGAGTGGTCACCGCATACGGTTTTGCGTGGGTCGGGCACTTCTTCTACGAGAAGAACACCCCCGCGACGTTCACCTATCCGCTGCGCTCCCTGCGCGCGGACTTCCGGATGTACGTGCTGACGGTGACCGGGCAGATGGATACAGAAATCCTGATGCTGACCAATCAGCTGCGGGAGCTGCGCCGCGAGAAGTAGGTGAAGTTCAGCGCGATCTTCGCCGCGAGAAGGTTCAGCGGGTGGAAGTCGACAGAGCGGAAGGGCTTCAGGAAGACGCTGCGCCGGGCCATGTCGCGGAACATCGCCGAGGCCAACAGACGGCGCGAGCGCGGATCGCTGCTTAAGGAGTCGAAGGCCATCTCGATCGCGTCCGCGTCGCCGAGCAGAGAGCGAAGGGAGATTACCGAGGCGCGCAGGACCGGGTCCTTCACGCCGCCCAGGATCTCGTCGGTGGTCTTGGCCGTCGATTCCGCGTCGCGGGCGACCTCGACCGCCGCGAACATCGTGTCCGTCAAGTTCGGGATCGCGCGGGCGGTCTCGGCGTAGGCGGTGAACAGGCCGTCGAGCTCGCTGGCGCGCTCGAGCTTGGAGTCCACGTAGACGGCCTTGATCAGCTCGGCCTTGCCCGGGGAGGCGCGCACGCTCAGGCGGTCGGCGAAGATCTTGATGTTGGCGTCGTTCCAGCCGACCTTGGTCATCACGAAGGGGCGGCCGAGGCCGACGGCCGCGCTCATCGCTCCGTCTCCGGCGAGCACGGGAGGGGGGCGGGAGAGAGCCATGAGGCCGACGAAGAGCTGGTGCGGGAGCGTGCCCGTCTTGATCACGTAGATCTTGCCGCGCTCGGCCTTCTCGGGCATGACGCGATCGCCATCGTAGACGACCATCCGCGCGCGCAGCTCCGGGCTCTTGACGTCCTCGAGCTTGAACGCCGACGGCGTGACGATGGCGTAGCTGGATTTTTCGTCCCAGGCCTTGTTGGCGAGGCCGATGAGGTAACGCTCGAACTGCGGCTTTACTTCTTTCATGCTGATGCCGTAAGCGAGGCCGACCTGCGCGCCCTGGAGAACTTCGCCGTCGATAATCGCGTGGACGGCGGCGGTGCCGCCGATCTCGGTCTTCTCGAGCTGGGCCTTCACGTAGCGGGTCACGTCGGCGCGAGAGCGGCCGCGCAGCTCGCGCGCGACCGGATCGGCGTAGATGCCCGCGTCGTGGCGGGCCAGCCCGGCGTGGCTGAGCTCCAGGCGCCGGCCGCCGACGAGCGCGGTCGCCGGGCCCTTGGTCGCCGACTCGGTGTTGCCGAAGACGGTTTGGGTCAGGATGACGGTGCGCTGATTGACCGGGATATTTCCGCCCGTCGCGCCGGCCCAGTTCGCCCAGCGCAGGTCGGAGTGGCGGGAGAACTCGCCTTCCGAGGAGGCCAGATTCATGAGCACGTCGGCCGTCGGATGATTCTCCGGCAAGGTCGTCGGTTCGAACACCTTCGCGAGACCGTCGAAGAGATCGTCGCCGTCGCGGACCTTGCGGCCGACGAGGCGGGTGAGGATGCCGCGCTCGGTCTCGCCCGCGACGAAGGTGATCTTGGGCGTGACGGCTCCGGGATTATCCACGGTGCGGTCGAGAATGTCGTAGGCGGTGAGATACGCGGCGGCGACGTCGCCGTGGCCGCCCCGGCTGCCGCGCACGTCGAAGACGATGTTCGGCGGCTGATTGACGGCCTTGGCCGCCGTGGGGGCCATGCCGGCGGCCGGAACGGGCGCCGGGGCGGGGAGCCAGGCGGGCGCGGCGAGCCCCGGGCCCGACAAGGACAGGGCCGGAGCGGAGAGCGCGTTGAGAGTCGGCGCCGAGTTGACGACGCCGCCCGCCGACGTGTTCACCTGCGGCGTGCCGACCGTGTCGGGGACCGCGGTGACGCCGGCGACCGCATACGACGCGGTCAGGGCGTATAAAAGGAGAGGGGCGAGCCTTAAACGAGCCTTCACCCTTGGAGTATAGCCCCGGCTACGGGGATTTCAAGGGGGCGGAGGCGGGCTTGAAGAAGGCCTCAAGCTCGTCGAGGCTGGCGATCTTTTTGCACGGAGGCAGGGAGCGCAGGAAGGCTTTGCCGTAGCCTTTTTTGAGGACGCGCGAATCGAGGCAGATCACCGCGCCGCGGTCGGTCGAGGTGCGGATCAAGCGGCCGAAGCCTTGGCGGAATTTCATGACGGCCCTCGGAAGGGACCAGTCCTTGAAGTAATCGCGGCCGTTTTCGTCGAGCCAGCGGCGGCGCGCCTCTTCAAGCGCCGAGGAGACGTTCGGAAACGGGAGCTTGACCATCACGACGCAGGAGAGCGCCTCGCCGGGCACGTCGATGCCCTGCCAGAACGTGTCCACGCCGAGCAGGACCGCGTCGCCGGCGTTCTCGAATTCGCGCACCAAAGCGTCGTGGCCCGTGGCGCCCTGCGCCCAGACGGGGCGGTCGGGAATTTTCTTGCGCAGGAGGCCGTGGACTTTTTTGAGGAGGCGCCAGCTCGAGAAGAGGAGGAAGACGCCGCCCGGCACGCGCGCGACGATGTCGGCGCAGGCCTGGGTCACGGCCTGGGCGTGCGCGTCCTCGTCCTTGGGGTCGGGGATGTTCTCCATCGCCCAGAACGCGGCTTGCGTCGAGTAGTCGTAGGGCGAGTCGAGGACGAGCTCGCGCGCTTCGGGCAGGCCGACGCGCGCCTTGAAGTCCTTAAGGCCGTCGCCGGTCGAGAGAGTCGCGGAAGTGAGGATCGAGGGGATGCCGCGGGAGAAGAGGCCCTCGGCGAGGCGGCGGCCCACGTCGAGCGGGGCGGCGCGCAGCTCGGGCCCGGTGCGCGGCCAGGCGACCCAGCGCGCGGTGGCCGAGGAATCGGGCTTGAGCACGGCCATGAGGTCGTGGCCGAAGGCGGCGACGCGGGCGTGGAGCATGCGCATCTCGGTCTCATCGGGGCGGCCCTCGGCGGCGGCGGCGGCCTCGGCGAGCGCGCGGTCGAGCGCTACGAGCGCGGGAGGCGGGAGCTCGGGTGTCGACTCGAGCAGCTTGCCTTGGTTCTCCTCGTCGGGCTCCTTGAGGCCGTTGTCCTTGGCGAGCGTCTCGAGAAAGTGCGCGATTTCGGAAATGGCCTCGTCGGCCCGGGTCGCCAGAGCGTCGTCGGCGTACAGCTTCGCGGCGACGCGGACTTCTTCCGTGAGAGAGACCGCGCGGGCGAGGCCCGCGGAAACGCCGTAGCGCGCGGAGGCGGCGTCTTCCAAATTGTGGGCCTCGTCGAGGATCATCGCGTCGGAGGGGGGCAGGCGCGCGCCGGAAAGCAGAAGCGCGTGGTTGACGACCAGTATGTGGGCGCGGTCGGCGCGTTCGCGGTCGCGCCGCCACAGGCAGCGGTCCCAGTACGGGCCGCCGGGGCCCATGCACAGATCGGTGTCGCGCGCGACGCGGTCCCACAGGTTTTGAGGCACGAGCTCGGGCAAGGCCGAGCGGTGGCCGGACTGGGCGTTGCGCGTCCACGCGTCGAGGCGGTCGAGCGTCTCTTTGCCGGCGTCGGACACCGCGTCCGGACGCAGGCGCAGGCGCGCCAGGCGCTGGACGCACAGGTAATTGTCGGCGCCCATGAGCATCGCGTAGCGCAGAGGAAGCCCCAGGTGCTCCATCGCCTTCGCGGCGGCGGGCAGCTCGTGATTGAGGAGCTGCTCCTGCAGCGCGCGCGTGTGCGTGGAGACGATCACGCGCCGGTCGCGCGTCGCGGCCCACAGCGCCGCGGGAAGGAGGTAGGCCAGGCTCTTGCCGACGCCGGTGCCCGCCTCGACAACGAGATCCCCGCCGCGCTCGAGCGATTGCCACACCGCGCCCGCCATCGCTTCCTGGGGAGGCCGCGGCTCCCAGCCGGGGCGGGCGCGCGCCAAAGCGCCGTCAGGCCCGAACAAAGCCGCGAGATCCATGAGAGATTGTACTTAGTTCAGCGACGCGAGGCGTTTGGCGAGCGCCGACTCGCCGGGCATGGAGGGGACGACGGCCTTGAATGCTTCGTCGGCGGCGCGGCGGGCGGAGAGGGCGGCGGCCAGGGCAGCCTCGGCGGCG
>CALRXP010000196.1:0-5528 GCA_943372155.1 Candidatus Endomicrobiellum trichonymphae
GCGCGGCGGGCGCGCCGCGTTTTTGACGCGCATCCATCCCTTCATCTACCGGCGCATGGGTTGGGACCTGCTCCGTCTCTGCGAGGCCAAGGGCGTGCCGGTCAGCGCCTTCGGCGCCGTCTCCTTGACCGAGCTCATCGGCGCGCGCGCAGTCGAGGGGGGCGCGCCGCCTTCCGGGACCGCGCGCGTCTTCGACATCGGCCATCTCAACCGCAATCCCGGACTCCTGCGCCCGTCGGAGCCGACGGTGATCTACTGCATCGGCGCCGACAAGGAACGTCCGCGGCTGGCGAAGCTTTTGCGACGCGCGTATCCCGCCTCCGGGGGCGCGTTCATCCTCGGCGGCTCGGGCGACCGCGAGGACGCGGCGGAGTGGATTCCTTGGAACGGGCTGGCGACGGCGCTTCGTTTGGGCGACATCGGCTGCGTCCTGTACATTCCGGGGACGGCGAAATGAAAAAGTCCGCCCCAGTCGTTCGCGTTTTCGGCCTCGGCGCGCGCGTGCCTGAGGAGACGACGCTTGAGACCTTGGTCGCCTTAAATGATGGGCCCGGCTTCGCGTCGTGCGACGCGGCGCAATGGCGCTGGCTTCGTTCTCAGTGCGCGGGCCTTAAACGCGCGGCCTCGCCCGAGGCCGTCCTCGCCGCCGCCCGGCAGGACGGCGAGACGAGCGTGGCGATCGCCGGCGCTTTCCCGCTCACGACGCCGTTCGCCGTCCGGCTTCTCGCGCTGGCCAAAAAAGCCGGCATAATCGTGCGGATCACTCCCTCGGTCTCACCCGTCGGCAGCGCCTACGCGCGAGCGCAGTACTGCCTTGGCGGCGACTATGGCTATCAAGGCCTGCAGTTCTGCACGGCGAAACGGTTCCTGGCCGATCCGGGCTTTCGCGAGCCGACCTTGCCCCTGGTGATTTATGGCGTCGCTCAAGCCGACTTAAAGAGGCTCACTGCGTTATTGCCGAAGACGATCAATCGCTATGGCGAAACGATCCTGGTACCGCCAACCGTAGTGCCCGCGATTCCCGATGAAGACCTGCGGCCCTGATCTACATAAATAGATAATGACTCGTTCCGGGAAGAGCGATTATCTACGAGGATAGATCAGGAGAGAGTAGCGCGGCGCGCGACGAGACGCGCATCCTTGGACGTCAGCAAGAGTCGTTCGAGACGTTTAAGCACCGCCGCGCGTTGCCCCTCAGTATAAAAAGGACTCGAGCCTGACGCCGCCGAGCCCTTAGGTTTGGCCGCGGGCTTGGGGAAGGCCGCGACGAGCTTCGGATAGAAATCGGACACGGTCGCGTACTTGTCGCGAGACTTCTCGTACTCCTTCAGCAACTCGACGAAGGCCTTCAGATACGGCGCCTGGCTGAAGTCCTCCTGCTTGAGGCGCTTCTCGCCTTCCTTCTCGCCGCTCTCGAGCGCGATCAGCCGGATCATCACGGAGCGGACCAGGTGCTCGCGCATCCCGTGGAGCCAGTTGCGGCAGTTGCGCGAAAGCTCCGGCCCGAGATCGAGGGGCGTGTCCTGCTCCTCCTGGTGGTAGAGGTTCGCCGTCAGATCGAGCACGCCGTGCGCCAGCTCGTGCCAGACGCAGGCGTCCAGGTCCTCATCGACGAAGGTGAGCTTGCCGTCGGGGCCGGGCTCGGGCTTGAGCACGCTTAAAATCTCGCTCGTGCCGTCGTCGCGGCTCCAAATCCGGTTGAGCACGCCGCCCTTCTGGCACAGCGGCGAGGCGAGGAGCAGGTAGCGCCCGTCGTAGGTCTCGCCCGTGTAGCGCTCGAGCTTGCCGATGTAGTCGGCTTGCTTGGCGCGCGCGCGCAACGCGGACAGCTCCGGCTCGAGGGTCTTGGCGCAGGCCGCGAAGGACTTCATGAAGCCGGAGTCTTTCGTGAAATCCCGGAGCGCCGTCAGCCAGGGCTCGAGCGTCCCGGAGCGCTCGTCCTCGCCTTTGTTTGAGCCCATCGTCTCGTCGAAGACGAGCGCGGGCGGGGCGCTGCGCTTCATGAGGGCGTCCTTGCGGCGGGACTGATCGGGATCGTCCTTGGACCACTTCGCGTTGAGCTTCACGGCGGCGTGGCCCTTAAAAGGGGCGAAGGCGCGTTCGAGCTCCTTGGCGTAGGCCAGCGCGGGGGGGACGAAGGCGGGCTTGCGGCCCGGGTCGAGCATGTCGAGCACGCCGAGCAGCTCCAGACGCGGGTCGAGGAGGACTTCGAGCATCGCGGCGATGATAACATATAATTCCGAATGACCCGATCGCGGCCGCCGGCGCTCCGTTACGAGCTCGACGCGCGCGTCGAGCTGCTGGCGGCGCTCGTGATGACGGCCCGCCCCGCCGAGCATGCCGCGCGCTTCAAAGCGAAATCCCCGTACGCCGACGCGGTCCGCGCTCATTTCGCGGCGCTCAAGACGCACGCCGCCGTCGCCGCCTTGAAGAATGACGTGCCCGAGCATCTGGTCACCGAGCTGATCCTGCTTCAGCCCGACGCGCGCCGACTCGAGATCGACTCGACGACCTCAGGAGGCCTGCTGACCCAGGCGGGGGGCGCGGGAGAGATGGCCGCGCTGTTCGAGGCTCTGCGCGAAGCGGGCAAGGCGTCGGGGTACGAGGGCTTTTTCAAGTCGCGGGCCAAGGATCATGAGGGCTTCATCGCGCTGGCCAAGGCGGAGTCGGCCAAGAGCCTGGCGCCTGAGGCCGTCGCGGACTATTTGAGGATGCCGTTCGCCGGCTCCTATCGCCTGATCCTGGCGCCGCTTCTGCCCATGGCCTTCGCGGCGAACGTCGTCCGCAATGGGGAAGAAGTCCGCGTGCGTGCGGGCGTCGCCGACGAGGGCCGGCTGACCTTCGAGTACGACGTGTTCGACTCGTGCGCCGCCCATGAGCTGACGCACACCTTGCTGACGCCGCTCATCGAGGGCTCCCGCAAGGCGTTCGAGGCGATGCCGGGCAAGCCGCCCAAGACGTGCCGCGACGCGGGCTCCTGGAGCGGATGCGTCGAGGAGCATCTGGTGCGCGCGATCACGTTGCGCGTCCTGAAACGCGACGGGAAGGCGAAGGAACACGCGGACATTCTCAAGCGTTACGCCGGCGACGGTTATCCGTATTTGAACGCCGTGTGCGCGCGCCTGGAAAAGTTCGAGAGCGGCGGCGAGCCATTTCCGGCGTTCTACCCGGGTCTTCTCAGCGCTTTCGCTTAACGGCCGCGTCCGCGTGCCTGACGGCGCTCGGCCAGAGTTGCGACGAACGCGTCGCGAGAAAAGCCGTCCACGGATTGGCCGCCAGGTCGCGGGCGGCGAGGGCGGGGTCGGACAGGTACCGGTCCAGCGCCGCCCCGTCGAGCTGACGCGCGCGCCGGAGCTCGGCGATCGCCTGTTCGGAGAGAATGGGAGGGTCGTTTTCGAGCTGAGCCTTCATCGCGTCGGCGAGGGCGTGCAAGGCGTAGCCTTCCACCGGGGCGGCGGCGCGGGAGGCGGGGGGAGACTTCGGTTTTTCGCCGGCGATCAAGGCCGCGAACGGAACGTCGAGCTCGGGGAGCCAGTGCACGCCGTCGAGGAAATACTCCCAGCCGGGCGCGCCGCCGGGCGACAAGGCGCGGAGGTAGGCGTCGAGATCGGCCAAGCGCGCGCCCTCTTCCCTCGCGACGCGCCGAATGATGTCGTTGCGGCGGGGCGTGCAGCGGTCGGGCCAGTTCCACTCGAGCGCCGCCGCGTATTCGGCCCGGTCTCCCGTCGCCTTGGCGAGCCAGTAGTGCCCCATGGGATCGTGCGGGGTGGATTCGGTGAAGCGGCGAAAATGAGAGGCGGCGTCGGCCGCGCGTCCTTCCTGAAGGGCCGTCCAGCCGAGGGCGAAATCCTTCGAGTAGAGAGGAAGCTCTCCGGTCGGGGGCCAATCGCGCTCATTGACCGGCAAGGTGCAGAAGACCAGCGCGACGTTCTTGGCGCGCGCGGCGCGGGCCATGCTCCGGAGATTCTCCGCGAAGGTCTTCGCGAGCGCCTCGCGGTCCACGACGGGAGGCCGGCGTGGGCGAAGGCGGTCCTGCGCGCGGCGCCACAGCCACAGGCGGCGCAACTCGAGATTCAAACGCCAGGCGGGATACCACACCGGAGAGGTCGGGGCGTCGTTGTTACCGGCGAGGACGACGACGAGGTCGGGCTCGCGCTCCAGGACGTCGCGGAGGACCCCGGCGACGCGGGCGCTGTCGTAAGCGCCCATGCCGGCGTTGACGACCTCGACCGGCGGGGGGAAGACGGCCGCGAGGGCGGCGGTCGTGAAGCGCTGAGCCACCGACTCGCCGGCGAGAAAAATCCGCTTCGTTCCGGCCGGTTTAGCGGCGGCGAACGGCGCGGCCGTGCTGCGCGGACGCGCGGCAACCCAGGACGCTCCGTCGCGGCGGAAGAAGGGGAGGTGGACGTCGTGTTGCGAGTAACGCGTGGAGTCCACCCAGGCGCTTTCGTCCGGAGGCGGTCCCCGGCGCAGGCGCAAGGCGAATTCGGCCCCGGCGGGCGGAAGGACCAGGGCGAGCGCGATGGCGAGGTATTTCATGACGGAATCTAGCGAGAAGTATAGCCGTTCATTGAATAATCCCGCTCGCGGTATTTGTTAGAATTGGCCCGTGAAACGCCCTCGTCCCTCATTGGAGCGCGCCCAGGCCCTGTCGGACCAGGGGTCCGTCGTGGAGGCGATCGAGGAAATGGACCGCCTCCTCGCGCTCGGTCCGGACGTTTCCCTGCACCTTCGTAAGGTCCGTTTCCTTCTGCAGCGCCGCAATTATGTCGAAGCCGAGCGCGAACTCGACGCCGCGGCGCTTCTGCAGCCCGGCGACCAGGCGATCGCGGTCTCGCGGGCGGAATTGTTCGTCATGACCGACCGCCTGCCCGAGGCCCGCGCCCAATACGAAAAGGCCCTCACGCGCACGCCCGACGACGAGAACCTGAGTCTGTCCCGACTACGGATTTTGATTCAGGAGGGCGACGAGCCGGAGGCGACCAAAGCGCTACGATCATTGGAAAAGGGCTCGGAGAGGGTGAAGCTCGAGGCCCGTTTGTACCGAGGTTTGCTTGCGCTCAAGGTCAAGGACCATGACGGCGCGCGCAAGGCGCTTACGGCGCTCATGAAAGAGCTGCCTAAAACGGACCCGGTCTCGATGCGCGCGCGTTTTTATTGGGCGGCGTCGCGCGCGGTCGACCCTGAATTTCGCAGGAGGCACGGCATGGACGCGACGACGCGCAAGGCGAGCAAGCTTTATCTCTGCGGTCTGGGCATCTTCCCGCCCTATACGGCCTCGCTCGAGGTGATACACGCCCTGAGCCTGTGCGACGTGATCTTCAATAACGTGGCCGGCCCGGAGACGCGCGAGCTGCTGGCCGAGTTCTGCGCCGACATCCGTCCCGCCTCCTACCAGGCCTGGCAGGACGAGCCGAAATGGGCCGACCGGATTTTCGCCGAGCTCGACAAGGGCCGCACCGTCGGCTTCATCACGCGCGGCCATCCGCTGGTGTTCGGCGGCTTGGCCGTCGAGCTCGTGCGCCGTT
>CALRXP010000197.1:0-5524 GCA_943372155.1 Candidatus Endomicrobiellum trichonymphae
CCATGTGGATGTTGCGCACGAGGCCCATCGTCGCCGTGCCCATGCCGAGCGCGTCTTTGACGAGGAACGGCAGGCTGAGGATATGGAAGTTCACGCCGAAAACGGTGGTGATGTGATGGCCCCAGAACAGGCCCCACAGCGAGCGCGGTAGCTTGCTCTTGGCGGCGGGCGCCGGAGGTTCAGAAGGCTTGCCGCCGGAGGCGGCCGGCGTCTTGGCGGGTTCGAGCGCCCCGTCCTTCGGCGCGTCCCCGGTGCTGGGCGCCGCGAGAACGCCGTCTTCGAGCCCGCGGCGGGCGACGCCTTCGTCGAACAGGACGGCGGCTTCCTCGCCGGTCGTCTTCGCGGTGAACGTCTTCGGCGCGGCGGCGGCCGGGACGATCGCGCCGGCCGTAACGGGAGCCGGCGTCTTAGCCGTGGCGGGCCCGACGCGCGGCAAAGCGGTCGCAATGGCGGCGGGGATCGCGGCCGGAACAGCCGACGCCGCCGCGGCGACGGAAGGAGTCGGTTGGAGCGAGGGCGCGACCGGCGCGGCAAATGAACCGTTGAGGGAGGCCGGGGAACCAGTTCCGCTCAGGGAAGGGACGGACAGCTCGAGGCGAACCCCTCCGGCGACGCCCGCGGCGCCCGGAAGGCCGGCGCGCGCGGCGGAACCGGCGATGGTCTGGGCGCACGCCTCGTAGAACCGCCCGCCCGGGGTGAGCAGGGCGAGGGAGACGATCAGGACCGAGGCGATGAGGCGCCGCATCATGGAGGAAAGTCTAGCGCAGCGCGAATGAATACTCCTAGGGTCCTTCGGGCGCGAAAACGCGGGCCTTTAGGCCCCGCTAAAGAGCGGCCAACAGGGCCGCCAGGCGCGCCCGCTCCGCGGTATAAAAACGACCAAGACCGCGTGAATTCTCCCGCGCCCGAGCGACGGCCGGATCGGCCTCGCCCTCCGCGTCGGACTGACCCAGTCCTCGCTTCATCTTTTTGATGTTGTCCGCGTAGTCGTCAAATTCTTTCCTCTTCGCGGCGACGTTGGGCAAGCCGTAGCCACGGGCGAGGACGAGCCGCTCGAAGCCCTCGACGCCCCGGGGTATCAGCTCCCGGATCTCGTGATGCCGTTCATGCGCCAGGTCGGCGACGGGCGCGATCGCCGCTTTGAATTCGGGATCCCGGTACGCCCGGGTCAGGCCCTCGGCCTCGGTCACGAAGGCGGTGACTTCTTCATCGACGACCATTCCGTTATAGCGGCCGGTCTCGCCGACCAGCCGCCGGACCAGGCCGGCGTGACCGTTGAGCTCGTGATCGATCACGTCCAACGTGAGCAGGGCGACGGCGCGGTCGGGATCGCCGGATTTCCCCCCGACCTTGGCGCGAAGACTCGCCAGCATTCCCCCGTTCACCTGAATCTCGGCCTTGTCCCAATCGAAATGGCCCTCTATATTGGGCCGGCGGCTGTATTTCTTCATCTCGCCGGCCGAGACGATCATCAACTTGATCGAGGAAAGGAGATCGGCCGATTCCGGGCGCAGACGGAGCAGGACACGCGTCCATTCCTTCTTGACGGCCTCGGCCGACGCCGGGGTCAAATTGTCGTCGGCGGCGGCGCAGGGCAGAGCCGCGGCCAGGAGCAAGGACGCCAGGGCGAGGGGCCGGGGGCGCATGCCTCAGTGTGCCCCCGGCAGGGCCGGAAGTCAAGGCTGGACAGACGGACGCCCGTCGGCTAAGCTATCAAGGATGAGATTTTCGACCTTGCTGGCTCTATTGCTCGCCGCCGCCTGCGCGCACCCGCGCCCGGTGCTCTATCCCGACGAGCACCTCAAGAGCGTCGGAGAGCCCGCGGCCCAGGCCGACGTGGACCGCTGCGTCGCGGACGCCAAGGCCTACCTCAAGGCCAATCCGGCCAAGAAGGTCGCGGGCCACGCGGTGCGCGGCGGCGTGTTCGGCGCGATCATGGGCGTGGTCTTCGGCGCCTTCACCGGCAACTACGCGCGCGCGGTCAGCGAGGGCGCGGCGGTCGGCGCGGCCGGCGGGGCGGTGGGCGGCGCCTGGCAAGCGGGCTCGCCGGATGAGATTCAGCAAGGCTACACGAACCGCTGCCTGGCCGAGAAGGGCTACTCCGTCATCGGCTGGAAGTAGCTAGGCGTTCCGGAACGGCCGCACGCGGTCGGACGCGTTAAGGCCCTGATGCGCCAGGAAATCGGTCACGATCTTCTCCTCGGCGTCGCGCCACGCGCGCTCAGGCACTCCCTCCCCGATCTCGAGCGAGCCCCCGGCGATCATCCCGTGGCCGCCGCCGCGGTTGCCCCCGCCGAGCAGGCGTTTCAGCAGGCGGCCCGCGCCCGCCCCGGGGTCGTTGGCGCGCAGGGAGACGTGCAAGCGGCCCATATAGCGGGCGGTCACGATGGACCACTGCATTTTCTCAAGCGTGAGCAGGAAGTCCGCCATCTGAGCCACGCGATCGGGCGTGTTGACCACGCCCAGGTTCGCGCCGACGACGCGCCCGGCGACGAACGCCTCACGTACGGCGTGCGCCAGCGTCATGAAAAACGCCTCGGAGCGCTGCGGGTACGAGATGCGCCACAGCGTCTTCATGTTGGCCTTCGGCCAGAAGTACTGGTAGGCCGCCATGTCGCGCGACGTCGCCTCGCGGCCCAAGTTCTGCGTTTCCGAGCCGATGCCGTAGACGATCGCCGTCGCCAGGCGGCCGGGCACGCGGATGCCCGAGGCCATCAGCGCCTCGACGAGAATCGTCGTCGTCGCTCCCACCCCTTCGTCGATCATGGCCAGGTCGGCCTGGGTGTCGGCGTGACGCGGGTGATGGTCGAGGATCAGGTCCGGGACGCGGCGCGGAGGGCAACGGTTGTTCTTAAAGGGAGGCTGAGTGTCCACCAGCGCCAGATGCGGCACCCCGGCGAGCTCGCCCTTTCGCAGGGGCCGCGCGGGAACAAAGAGGCGCTCGGCCATCATCCGGTTTTCGGCGCGGCCGATCATGCCGCCGTAGACGATGCGCGTGCGGATCTTCCCCAAGGTCTGGGCGAGATGCGCCAGCGCCCAGGCGCGGGCCAGCGCGTCGGGGTCGGGATGATCGTGCGTCAGAATGGTGAGCGGCGAAAGTGACCGGCCGCGCTCGGTGAAGAGCTTGATGAGGCGGCGGGCGTGAAAGCCGGGCTTCATCGCCCCGCTCCGAAGCCGACGAAGAAGACCCACAGCAGGATCGAGACCACGGTGGCGATCGCCTTCTCGCGCATGTTCTCGCTGAGAAAGTGAAAGATCCAGTTCTGCGGCGTACGCGGGAGATGCTTGGTCAGGAAGATCTCGATGCCGTCCTGAAGCTCCTCGAGGTCCTTGACCGCCACCAGGTCGCCGCGCAAGGCGAAGGAGATCGTTCCGGTCTCCTCGCTGACGACGAGACACATGGCGTCGCAGCGCTCCGACAGCCCCAGCGCCGCGGAGTGCCGCGTGCCGAGGTTCGTGATCTTGGAAAAGTCCTTGGAGAGGGGCAACTGGGCGCCGAAGCGAGACACGCGTCCCTCTTCGACGATGAACGCGCCGTCGTGACCCAGGGAGTGAGAGTCGAAGATGCTCTTGATCAGGGCCTCGGACAGGTCGCCGTTCAAGTCCCAACCGCCCTCGACATGGCGATCGAGCGGGTCGAGGCCGCGCAGGACGACGAGCGCGCCGATATGTTCACGGGCGAGGTCGCCCAGAGAGCTGACGAGAATTTCCACCTGACGATGGGTCGGCGCGGAGCGGAGCACGCCGCCGGTGAGGCTCCAGATGGCGATGCGCTCGAACATGGAGCGGATCTCCTCCTGGAAGATCACGATCACGGCGACGATAAACACCGCGAAGAAACCTTGGAAGATGCGGACCGTCATGTACATCCCCGCGACGAAGGCCACGGTGTACACCACGACCATGAGCAGCAGGCCCAGGGCCACGAACGCCGCCTTCGTTCTCTTGAACCACAGGAGGAGCGCGTAAATGAGCGTGCCGACCAGGAACATGTCCATGATGTCGGCGACGGCGATGGGTTTTAATCCGGGAGGCATGACGGGCGTCAGTATAGCGGAAGAAACGGTCCCTCGCTAGGCCCCTAGACCCGCATCTGCAGGGGAACCAGCTCGAGCACCATTCCCCAATAAAGGCCCCAGAACACCAAGGTCTCCACGAAGACGACGCGTACCGCGGCGCGGGCCGCGATTCCCTCGGACAGCGGGGAGTCCCCCTTTTCGAGCCCGTAGGCCGTCCACGCGCAGAGCAGGATCAAGGCGTGCAACGGCGCGAACAGAAAGTACGTGGCGGCATACAGAAGCAGGATGCTCAGGCAATGCCGCGCCTCGCTCGAGTTCGCCGCGAAGATGGCCAGCAGGTTGAGGCCCCACACGCCGCCCAGCGCCTTTTCGGGAAGGTTCATGCCTTGAGTGTAGCCGCGGCGCGCGTCCGCCGCGACCCAACAAAAGGCGAAGGAAAAGTTAAGGCATCGCCATGGAGAACGCCGCCTCGAGAAGCTTCAGGGCGATGCTGTCCACGAGCTCGCGTCCGTACTTGGAGAGAAAGGCGCCGGTGAGGAGGGCCATGCACGTGACCGTGCAGAGGAGGAGCATGTACTCGACGCTGGCCTGGCCGCGGCGGGAGGGGCGTCTCACCTCACCATGGTACCCCCCTTTCCGGCCAAAAGCCAGGGGCTAGGGCCAGGTCGGCTTGGAGGGCGTCTTCTTCACGTCGCCCAGCAGCTCGGGCATGTTCCAGATCATGTCCTTGCGGTTGTACGACGACAGCTCGACTTCGTTGGCGTCCATGTGGATGGCGTCCACGGGGCAGGCTTCCACGCAGTAGCCGCAGAACACGCACATGCCGAGGTCGATGTCGAAGCTCTTGGCGCGCTTCTCGACTTTGACGTCGGGCGCGTTCTCGGCGGTGATGTGGATGCACTTGGCGGGGCAGATAGTCTCGCACAGCAGGCAAGCCGTGCAGCGCGGGGCGCCGTCGTCGCGCTTGAGCAGACGATGGCGGGTGCGCGCGCGCTTGCCCAGGACGGCGGGATCCTCGGGGTACTGGATCGTGACCGAGCCGGGTAGAAAGCCTTTCACGCCGAAAGCCTTCATCGTGTGACGGAACAGGTTCACGAACAGGTGGCGGAAGGTGATCGCCAACCCGCGCCAGACCTCGATGAGATAGATCTCGGTCGCGAAGGTGCGCTTCGGACGCTCGACGACGCGGACGTTTATCGCCATAAGTACACCACCCATGCGGTCGCGAGGAAGTTCAAGAGCGACAGCGGCAGGAGGTTCTTCCAGCCGAGGTCGAGCAATTGGTCGAAGCGGAAGCGCGGCAAGGTCCAGCGCAGCTGCATGAGCACGAAGAGCAGGAACATCACCTTGGTCACGAAGCTGGCGAGCATCAGGACGCCCCCGAGCAGGCCCATGGACGGCAGATCGAGGCCCGGGATCGCCCAGCCGCCGAGGAACAAGGCGGTGATGACGCCGCAGACCACGATGGACTCGAAGAAGTCCGTCATCAGGAACATGCCGAACTT
>CALRXP010000198.1:0-5524 GCA_943372155.1 Candidatus Endomicrobiellum trichonymphae
CCTTCGTCATCAAGCTCCCCGAGGGCCAGCACTTCCGGCGTTATGCGCTGCAGCAGGAGACCGCGGCCGGCTCCGGCGCGGCCGCCCGCGTCGAGCACACCGTGGCCCGTCCGGCCAGCCTACGCGCGGGCCTGCGTCTTCCTAAGCGCGCCGTCAACGCCGGGGACGGCTTCATGTTCGTGGACCATCTCGGGGATATCTGCCCGTCGGGTTTCTTGCCTGTGCGTCGCGGTAATGTCCGCGAGGACAGCCTGGCGGAGGTTTATCGCTACGACGAGCTATTTCGCGGCCTGCGCGATCACACGCGCCTTAAGGGGAAGTGCGGCGTCTGTGAATATCGCGAGGTCTGCGGCGGCTCCCGCGCGCGCGCGTGGGCGACGACGGGAGATGCGTGCGCCTCCGACGAGTCGTGCGCCTACGAGCCTCAGGGAACGAGCTTGGCGCCTTCGAGCAACACCGGGAACTTGTAGCGCCCGCCCAGATCCTTGCCGAGCGTGATGCGTCCGCGCAAGGTGACGACCTTGCCGAGTCCGAGAGTCTCCTTCGTCGTCACGGTGAGGTCGTTGTCGCCCGTTTTGGCGCTTCCCGAACCGTCGCGCAAGTGGATCCAATTGAGGTCCATGACCGCGGGCGTGATCTTCACGACCTTGCCCCGGATGAGGACCTCCTTGCCCGCGATGGCGGCGCGCTCGGCGTAAAGCTCGGCGACCGTGCGGGCGTCCGGGCCCGCGGCCTTTTCGACCTTGATCGGACCTAAGTCGGCCGCCGGCGCCTTCGCTCCGTGTCCGGGGATCATGCCGTGACCATCGGCGCCGGGCTTTTCGAGCGAACCGAATAGGATAGTGGGGAAGCTGCGCTTGAGCGACTTGCTCTTGAAATCGTTCATCGTCACGGAGCCGTACACCGTCGTCTTGGCGCCCGCGGCCAGCTTGGCCTTAGGAATGGCGGCCCATTTCTCGCCTCCGGCGGTGGCGAGACGGACGTACGTGTAAGTTTCCGCGTCGAACGTCTCGAGGACGGTTCCGGTCATGTCCTCCGCGGATGCGGCGCGGGCGACGGCGAGAAAAAGTCCGAGGGCGATCAAGATCGGGCGCATGGCGTCTCCTGTGCGGGTGATGTTATCATACCAATCCTCGCCGCGAGATGAGGCTCATGACGAGGACGAAAAGGACGGAGTAGGCGACCTCCGTGTAGCCCAAGCGGCGAAAGTCCGTCCGCTCGGGAAGACGGGCGCCGCGGGCCAGCGTCTTGGCGAACGCGACCGCGAACGGCACCGCCGCGAAAGCGGGTAGGCTCCCGAAGGCCGACCAGGCCGCCACGGCCGCGAGCGCGGCCGCGTGATACGCCGTCGAGCGGCGGCGCGCCTGGGCGAGCGCCGGAAGCACGGACGGATCTCCCGTGGCGCGGTGCTGGAGGGCGGCCATCTTCACGTAGAAAATAGGGCCCAAGAAGTACGCCGAACTTAACAGCCACAGCGCCCAAGCGGCGGGCTCGAGACGTCCCGACGCGGCGTAATAGGCCGCGGGCCCGACGAGGCATAACGCCAGCACGCCCGCGGCCTCGTTAAGAGCGTCGAACCTTCGGCCCGCGCGGTTGGCCCGGACGTCGGAGGAGAGCGCGAGGCCCGCGGGCACGGCGAACCACAGGAGCGACCAGCGCCCGAGCCCGAAGATTAGCGGCGCCAATCCCGCCGAGGCGAGTATCGCGTAAGCCGCCGCCCAGCGCCGAGCCCGGAGGTCGTCCGGCCGAATCCATAATGCCTGGACCGGGGCGCGAAGCACAAACGCCGCCAGCGCGCCGATCAGAAAGAGAAGCGCCGCGACGGGCGAAAACGACGGCGCCGCGACGAGGCCGACGAGGAGCGGAGCGAGGACGATGGCCCAGGCGCCGTGTTCACGGGGGAGCATACCGGAACCGAGGCAACGAATCGGCCAAAAGCCGGAAGGAACGTTGCTTAGGTGCGAGCGAGTGTCGGTGATCGCGGGGAGGAATTATGCTCGCCAAAGACATCATGCACAAGAAGGTCGTCACGGTGGAACGCTGGCTGACCTTGCCGGAGCTGGCGAAATTGTTCGAGGAGAAATGCATCAGCGGCGCGCCGGTCGTCGACGAGGTGGGCGCGATCTTAGGCGTCGTCTCGCAAACCGATCTCGTGCGCACCCGCCGCGAATCCGCCGGCGGCGTGGCCAGCTATCACCGTGAGTTCGATGACTCGGTCCGCTCCGCCGGGCTGCATATCGAGGAGCTCGAGCAGACCCGGGTGGAGGAGATCATGACGCCGGGCGCGATCTCCATGGACGAGGCGACGCCGGTCGAGAAGGTCGCCAAGGTCATGCTCGACAGCCGCATCCACCGGGTCCTGATCACGAAAGGGGATCGCCTCGCCGGAATCGTGACGACCATGGACTTCCTTCGCGCGTTTATCGTGCTCGCCAAGCGCTCGCCGTCGAAGCGTCAGCGGTTGCCGGGCAAGTAGTCGTCGATCGCGTTCCAGAGTAGTTCGACTTCCCGCTTCATCTTCTGGAGCTGTACGCTCGCGGTCCGCGAGAGCCGGCTGAGCGTCGAGCGGCCGGCGGTCGCGTTAAACGCCGGCCACAGGGTGCGCTCCTCCGTGGAGAAGTGCAACCGCAGGAGCCGCGCCAGACTAACGGCCGCGCCGCGCAGGGCGACGCCGTCGTCCTCGGGCGGCGCACCGAGAAGCTCCTTCACCTCCTCGCGTAACTTCGCGAGGTGGGCGTGTTGGCCATCGATCAGTTCCTTGGCTCGTTCGCCCGCCGGCGTAGTCATCGGCGGGGCATCGTCGAAGACCAGGTGCTCGAGGCGCTCGTGGGACTCGAGCGCATTGAGGAGGACGAGCAGGGCGTTGCGCGTCTCCCGGTCTGCCTCCTTCGGGTCCGGATCGGCGGCTCGCCGCTCCAGGCGCGCGATGACGCGCAGGAGCAGTGCGTGCTCTTCGGCCAGCGATTTGAATACGCTCATGGCGTGACCCCCGGGACCGCCGCCGGCAGACGCAAGGTGAAGACGGTTCCCTTTCCGGCTTCGGATTCGACGTCGACGTCTCCGCCCATGGCGCGAAGGGCGGCGCGACAGAACGTGAGTCCCAGTCCCAGGCCGCGGCGCCGTCCGCCCTCGTCCCCCTGGAAGTAGCGGTCGAAGATTCGGGCCAAATTGTCCGCGGATATTCCGGGTCCGGTGTCGGCCACGCGGATCAGTATCTCGGTTCCGCGGGACGATCCCGCGACTTCGACGCGTCCGCCGCGCGGCGTGAATTTCAAGGCGTTGTCGAGAATATTCGCGAGCGCACGCCGCAAAAGCTCCGGATCGGCGCGCGCGGAGAGCGACTCCGGCGCGACGACCGTCAGCGTCAGGCCGGCCGAGGCGGCCGCGGGAGTCATTTCTTCGACGACGCCGCGGATCAGCATCGCCGCGTCGATCGCGCCGGAGTGGACGGGCATGTCTCCGTTTTCAAGTCGGGTCGTGTCCAGGTAAGATCCGATGAGCGCCTCAAGGCGGCGGCAGTTGCGCACGCCGCCCTGGATCAGCGCCAGGTCGTCGGGCGCGAGGGCGTGACCGACGCCCATGTCTTCGACGGCCCGCAAGGTCCCGAACGCGATGGACAGGGGGCTGCGCAAATCGTGAGCGAGCATTTGGCGCCACTCGACGCGCTTGCGGCCGGCCGCGGCTTGCTCGGAGACGTCCTCGATCACGAGAAAGTGGCGTTCGGCGCTCGGCAGGCGCACCCGCATGCATCGGATACGCAGGTCCTTGCCCGTGGGGGGGAAGCGGCCTTTGAAGGTCATGGCGTCTTGGGCGCCGCGGGGGACTTTCAACGGGCACTCGGCGGCGTCCTTGGAGCAATGGCCTTCGAGGCCGCCGCACAACGGGGCGCAGATCGCCTCCTTGGCGACCGACTCGGCGGCCGGACCGAGCAGACGCCCCGCGGCGGCGTTGGCGTAGAGCACCTTGCCTTCCGCGTCGGCGACGCAGACGCCGTCCGTCAGGCAATCGAACAGGGGCTGTAGAGCGTCGAGAAAGTCGGCGGCCATACCCCGCCGCGTCGCATCAAAAGAGCCATTGGCGGCAAGCGCGAAGGCCGGGCGGCTACGAACCGCTCGGCCCTTTACGCTCACTCGGATCGCCGTCTCATGGACCCCCACCGGTCTGGGCCTGCGGCGTAATCCGGTCCTCCTGTGCGACTTCGTCGGAGGCCTCTCTCTGAGAGGTCGCCGAACTACGTCGCAACGAAACGTCCGCGGCGACGCCGCGCCAGGCCTCTCGAGGCGATAAGCTCCTGCGTGCCGCAGGAGCAGTAATACACCGACAAGGTTTGCGTCCGCTCCAGGGCGAACAAGAGCAGTTCGAGAGCGGCCACGCCGCTTTCCGCCGTCGGGCGCCAAAGCAAATGGGGGGCGTCGGCCGTCAGCGGCGTCTGGCCATCGCCGACGACGCGCGCGCTGTTCTCCGCGCAGACGAACAGCTCGTGGATATTTAGAAAGGGGACGCCTAAGGCGTCGAGCTCGAGGATCATGCCCTCGAGGCGTTCCTTGTGCTCCGGCACGACCGGGATCTCCACGGCGACCTCGTCGAAGATGCGCATCGCCCGGCGTACGGGGGCGAGGTCGTAGTCGCGCGCGGCGAGGTCGAACCGGATCGAGTCGAGACCGGCGCGGCGCAAACGCGCCAGCAGTTCGACGGTCGCCAGGTCCCCGTTGGTGTAGAGGTCGACCCGCGGCGGACGGGGCATGGCCTTGAGCGCTTTGATGATGGTGAGCGCCCGCTCCGGACGCAAAAGCGGCTCGCCTCCGGAGAGGCCGACGCTGCGCAGTCCGAAGCGCTCCACGATGGCCGGCGCCTCGGACGGGTCGGAGATCGGGACGCCGTGCACGACCGTCTCGTCCACCCGCGGCTTCTGGTTGAAGCAGAAGAAGCAGTCGCGCGTGCACAGCCCCGTGACGAGGAGGTTCGTGCCGCGGCCGGCGAGGCAGGAGCGGCAGCCAGGCGGGAGGCGGCGCGTGTACAGCGTCATCGAGGCGGGGTCTCCCTTGACGCCGGCGGTTTTGAGGCGGGCGAGCAGGAGCTCGATCGCCGCCGCGCGTTGGGGCGCCGGTTTCGTTCCGGGCAAGGGCGTCCGGGCGCGCGCGGCCTTGCGCGCGTGCCAGCTCAGCGGGTCCATGCGCGGGGAAAAAAGCTGTAGTAGATGTTCGTCGCCGCGCCGATCGTCGTGAGCGCGTTCAAAGTGGAGAACACCGTGTCGCCGTGGGAGAGCGCGTACAACGTCAGGGCGAGACTGCCTACGGCGGACAGGGCGAGAAAGCTTCGGTTAACGGTGCAACGTCCCGCTTTAATCGTCTCCAGAGACTGCGGAATCCACGCCAGCGCGAAGCAGATCAAGCCGAGATAGCCGATGGAGGCGGTCATACCGGCCGATAACGCAACAAGGCGGCCAGGGTTGCAAAAAAGGAAGGCCGGGCGGCAATGAGCCGCTCGGCCCTTTACGCTCTTCGGATCGCCGTCTCAAGGACCC
>CALRXP010000199.1:0-5514 GCA_943372155.1 Candidatus Endomicrobiellum trichonymphae
CTGGCGCCCGTCGTCGTGGACAAGATTTTTGAGATCATCGAGTTGATCAACAAGGAAGGCGTGACGGTGTTCCTCGTCGAGCAGAACGCCAAACGCGCCCTGCGCGCGTCGACGCGGGCCTATGTCCTTGAAACCGGAGAAATCGTGGCTTCCTCCGAGAGCGCCACGCTCCTGAAGGATCCGGCCGTCCAGAAAGCGTATCTCGGTCTGCATTAAATAGAGTAAAATGTTCCTCACGCCGGGATAGCTCAGCGGTAGAGCAGCTGTTTCGTAAACAGCAGGTCGTCGGTTCGAATCCGATTCCCGGCTCAGTTCTCACGGAAGATCTTGTCTGCGCCGGGATTTTCCGTTATAGAGCCCGCCCCCTTCGGGGGCGGGCTTTCTTTATGAAAACCATTTCCGTCAAAGTGAAGCCAGGCTCTCGCGTGTCCGGGCTGGAAGAACAACCGGATGGTACGTGGCTGGCGCGGGTGAAGGCGCCGCCGGTGGATGGGAAGGCGAACGCGGCGCTCATCGAATTGGTCGCGGAAAGCTTCGGCGTCCGCAAGGCGCAAGTGACGATCAAGAGCGGGGCGGGAGCGCGCCTGAAGCTCGTGCAAATCGACCTCTAATTGCCGTCACGCAATTTAGGTATTTGCTAATCTTTTCCTCAATGAATACGGCCCGCAGGTGGCTGCTGGTGACGGCGCATTTCATGTGCCCGTTGCTGTTTTTCACCAACCTCACCCGCAACCCCTATGTCTCGCAAATCGCCCTGCTCAACCTGGCGCTCGCGCTGGCCTTCGCGGCCTGGGCTTGGCGCGAGACGGCGAGAGAAGGCGGCGCGCGTCTGCCGAAGCTTCCCATCGAACTGCCGCTCGCGGCGTTTCTCACGATCTGGGGCCTGAGCTGGCTGCGCGCGTACTACGTCCACGTCGATTTCTTCAAGCCGTCCATGGCCGCCGAAGGAGCGCGCAGCGCGCTGTTCCTGCTCGTGAACTGCTTCGCGGCTTTCTGGCTGGCCGCGACCGTGACGGCCGAAGAGGACGGCTCGAGCGACGTGGCGCTCGGCCCTTGGATCGCCTTGGTTTGCTTCTGGGGCTTGATGTGGGTGGCCTTCCC
Source organism: Candidatus Endomicrobiellum trichonymphae (assembly GCA_943372155.1). Classification (GTDB taxonomy): domain Bacteria; phylum Elusimicrobiota; class Elusimicrobia; order UBA1565; family UBA9628; genus GWA2-66-18. The sequence goes on from CALRXP010000199.1 coordinate 1,102, forward strand.
GTCGGCGCGCACGCGCACGGGCGCGGCCACCGAAGATTTTTTCGGCATCGCGTGGGATCCGTACGGCGGCTTGGTGTGGGCGCTTGGACTCGCCGCGGTCGCGTGGCTGTGCCGGCGCGGACGCTCCATCGACTTCCTTCACCTCGCCTTTGCGACGGGCCTTCTGGCGTCGCTGTACGGCGTGTGCCAGTACTTCAACTACGAATTGGTCTGGCCCAACGTGCTCAATCCCTACGGCGGCCGCGCGGTGTCGACCTTCGGCAATCCGAACTTCCTTTCGACCTATAACGCCGCCCTCATGCCTTCGGCGCTCGCTTTTTTCCTGTCGGAGAGAAGCGCCGGTCGTCGCTGGGCGTACGGTGCGCTTTTCCTGATTCTCGAGGCCGCCTTGCTCGCGACCTTGACGCGCTCGTCGTGGGGGGGCGCCGCGGTCGGCGTGGCGGCCCTCGTTATCTCCGCGCGCATCCGCGCCCGCCTCAAGGAGGATCCGCGCGCCGTCGGCCTGCTGTTCGGCCTCGCGCTGGCGCTGGCGTTGGCGTGGCCGTCGAGCACCATCTCCTCCGGCTACACGCCGACCTTCGTCGGCCGCCTGACCGAGTTCTCCGAGATCGCCAAACGCGACGGCTTCTACAGCCCGTTCCATCAGCGCGTCCTGATATGGACCTCGGCGTGGATGATGGGCTCGGAGTCGCCGTTGCTCGGCAAGGGCGGGGGGCTTTTCGAACTGTTCTATCCGTTCTACCAGGGCAATCTGCTTCACGCGTATACGTTCTTCCACACCATGCGCACGCACGCCAACAACTCGCACAACGAGATTTTGGAGGTCTTCTCCCAGACCGGCATCCTCGGCCTCGGCGCGTTCCTGTGGCTCTGGGCGACCTTCTTCCTGACGGCTTGGCGTTGGGCGAAGACCAAGGCGGGGGAAGATCCGGTTTGGATCGGCGCGGTCGCCGGCGTGGCGGCGGTGCTCGCCGACAACCTGCTGAACGTGTCGATGCATTTCGCCGTTCCCGCGTTCATGTTCTGGTGGCTCGCCGGCTCGGCCATGGGGCGAGGAGCACGCGACGGCGGCGCGGCGCGGACCTGGTCCCCGGCGCCGTGGGCACGCCGACTCACCGGCGGCGTATTGATCTCCGCGGCCTTGCTCAGCGCTTGGCAGCAGGTCCGGTTCTGGGAGCGCGAGGCGTGGTACTTCGCCGGCTTCAAGGAGATCCGGCAGGGGAATATGCCCGCCGCCATGCGCTCGCTCGAGCGCTCGCGCGCGTGGGGCCCGCGCGAGGTCAACGCGATCTACGAGCTCGGAAACTCCTACGCCCGCTCCGGCCAGCCCGCGAAGGCCGCCGAGGCTTACGAGGGGGCGTTGCAGGCCAACGCCGGTTACGACGAGATCTACTTCAACCTCGGAACGGTGTACGCGTCCCAGCTCGGCCGGGCCGACAAGGCGGGCGGGTATTTCGAGACGGCGTGGGCGCTGAACCCGCTGTCGGAGTCCGTGGTGAACGGGCTGAGCGCGTTCTATCTCCGCGACGCGGTCAAGAATAAGGTCGTCGCGGAAGCGCTCCTCAACGAGGCGCTCAAGATCTTCCCGCAGAACACGAACCACTGGAACAACCTGGGCTATCTAATGACGATGGATAAGCGCTGGCCCGAGGCCGAGTCGGCCTACACGCGCGCCGTCGAAATCCAGCCCGACGCGCCCGTGCTCGAGCGCAATCTTTACGCGGTCGCGGCGCAATCCGGGCGCCCGCGCGCGCCGATTCTTGAGGACCTCGCGGAGCTGCGCTCGCTTGACGCGGACGTCGCGAAAGGCGACTGGTCGGCGAACTCGTTGAAACGCGCGACGGCGCTCGCCGCCAAACGCCCGTCGTTCCTCAAGGCGCGCTTCGTCTACGGTAGCCTTTTGCTCGCCAACGGGCGGGCGCAGGAGGCGGCGACGGAGCTCGCGGCCGTCGTGGCCCTCGACCCCAAGCGCGCCGCCCCCAGGGTCAATCTCGCAAACGCGTACTTGTCCCTCGGGCGACCGGCGGAGGGGGAGGCCCAGTTGCGGGCCGCGCTCGCGATCGAGCCCGGCAACGCGGCTATACGCGCCCGTTTGACCGCTTTGGGCAAGACGCCATAAGTCGGTTCGGTAAATTTCGCGTAATAATTCAGCAATCGCGTTCCCTTATGATTCAGTTTGTCCGGGAGAAGCACGTCCGGAACGTCGTTATTTCGCGCCTTTGAAGAAAATCGCCCTCATCGTCGTCGTATTGTTCGGCCTGCGCGGCTTCGTCATCGCTCAAGATGATGAGAGCGGCGGAGCGGGCTTGAGCCGTCCCATGCGCATTGCCGTGCATTTCTATGAGCAAGGCGAGGACATCCAGGCGATGGACCGGTTCATGGAAATCTTGACCAAGGGCGATCCGTCCGAACGCTCGATGGCCAACGAATACATCAATCTCATCACGCACCGCATGAACAGCGGCGGCGGCGCCAACGGCGCCCCGGCCCCGAAGGCCGGCGTGACCGTCGCGGAGCCGGTCAATCCCGGCGCCGCGAGCCCGATCAAGCGCGCCGACCCCGCGGCCGCCGCGCGCGTCGCCCCGGAGACGATCAGCGACGGCGAGGCCGCGCGCTCCAACCGCGTGTCCCGTGAAGACTCGATCGACGACGACTCCGCCCGCTCCACTACCCGCCGCAAAGCCGCGCCGCCGCGCGCGCGCGCCGACGACATGCCGGCGGCGAACAAGACGCTGATGCGCAAGGAGATCCGGGCCCGCCTGCGTAGCGCCGTGGAGAAGAGCCTCGGCGACATCAAGTCGATCGACGGCATCCGCGTCGTGATGCGCGAGAACGGAGATCCCGAGGCGATCGGCATCCCGACCCCGATGCTCTTCCAGAGCGGCATCGCCTTTCAGTCCGGCGCGACCAAGATTCTCGATCCCCTGACCCGCCTCGTGTTCGCCCTCGGCACGACGCAGGCCGTCATCCTGCCCGAAGGAACGGCGATGGGCGACGCCAAGGTCATGGACATGCGCCGCACGATGGGAATCTCATCGCACCTCTTCAACGCCGGCGTGGCGCCGCCCCGCGTCCGGGTCAACCTGCTCAACACCCAGGTCGACATCCCCAAGGGCCTCGCCGATTTCAAGGGCATCGTCGTCGTCTTCGTCTACAACCAGCCCCTGAGCCTCGTCGTGGAGAGCGCCGTCGGCGACGAGCTCGGACCGCCCATCTCGCTTGGCGTCTACCCGCCCGCCTTCCGGCCCGCGCGCGGCCAGGGCGTCATCGTCGAGTTCTCCGTGTCCGATCCGCCCGCCGGCCTCGTGTCCTGGAAGTTCCAGCTGCTGCAGCCGTCCCGAGACGGCGCGGAGCTCGCGCCCTTGCAGGACGTGGTGGGCGGCGGCCCGGTCTTCCACCAGATCTTCTGGAACGGCAAGCAGAACTATTTCGGCGAGACCCTTCCGCCCGGTCGCTACGAGTGCATCCTGACCGCGATGGACGCCAAGAACCGCCAGCGCTCCGTGCACCGCTGGATTCAGGTTCTCGATGACGGCGGCACCGAGAAGATGCTCGTCGACAAGGCTCCCGAGGAGGGGACGAAATCCGAGACGAAGACCCAGGCCGTTGAGAAGGTCGCCGCGACGGCGGCCGCCTCCGCGCTCGCGCCGAGCGCCGATATGGCGGGCGCGGCCGAAAAGCCGCTCGTCGCCGGGGTGAAAGCCGCGCCGAAGGCGGTCGAGCTTCCGACGCGGGCGTCGGTCGCGAAGGTCAAGCGCCAGGTCGTCAAGCGCCCGGTCCGCGGCAAGAAGGCCGGAAAAGCCGACAAGGGCAAGGCCGCCCGGACGACCGAACCCAAGGCCGCCGCGGCCGCTGAAACTCCCGAAGGGGAGGCTCCTGCGGAGAAGGCCGAAACGCCGGCCGCGAAGGCCCCGGCGAAAGCCGCACCGAAGGCCTCGGCCACCGAGTGGGCTTTGAATTTCAATCAAGGCACCTATCAGCTCACGCCGGAGTCCGAGAAGCTTCTCGCGACCGCCGCCGCGGCCGTGCCCACGCACCCGCTCGAGAACCTGAAGGTCACGGGCCACAGCGCCGCGGACGAGGCCGACGGGGCCGCTCTCGCCGGCCAGCGAGCCAAGATGGTCGCAAGCATCCTGGTCAACCGATATCAAGTGGACTCCAAGCGGATTTTCATGACCTCCGGCGCGTCCGGGGCGGGCTCCAAAGTCGATCTCGCGTTCGCGAGGACCGAATGAGCAATCCGAAGATCGACCAGCTCATCGACACTTTGGCCTTCGGCAAGGCCAAGCCGGAGTCCGGGCCTTGCCTCGGCCTGTATCTGAGCCCGGAAACGATCTACATCGCCGAGACCCGCCCGGGCAAGGGCGGGACCGTGACCGTCGATCATCTGGTGCGCATCCCGATTCCGCCGGA
>CALRXP010000200.1:0-5486 GCA_943372155.1 Candidatus Endomicrobiellum trichonymphae
GTCTGCAGGTCGAGCATCCCGTGACGGAACTCGTCGCGGGCGTGGACCTGATGGAAATGATGATCAAGGTCGCCGCCGGAGAGAAGCTTCCTTTCGGCCAGGAGCGCGCGAGCGAAATTCGCTGTCACGCGATCGAGCACCGCATCAACGCCGAGGACCCGGACAACAACTTCATGCCCTGCCCCGGTCGCATCGACTCCATCGAGCTTCCCGGTGGCGCGGGCGTGCGCGTGGACACCCACGTCTACCCCGGCTATACGATCCCGAGCTACTACGACAGCATGATCGCCAAGCTCATCATCAGCGCCGAGGACCGCCCGAAGGCCCTGCGCCGATCCCTGCGCGCTCTGGGCGAGCTCAAGATCGTAGGCGTCAAGACCACCGCCGGCATGCACGCCAAGGTCGTCGCCCACCCCGTGTTCATGGCCGGCGACTTCGACACGCACTTCATCGAAAAAACCGGACTGCTCGACAAGAAGGAGCCTGCCCATGTCTGATTTCAAGAAGACCATCAACGCGCAGCTCAAGGACTCGGCCAAGGTCCTCACGGCGACCGCCAAGCTCTCTCCCGTCATCGATGCCGCCGCTCAGGACCTCTTGCGCTCCTACCGCAACGGCGGCAAGCTGCTCTCCTTCGGTAACGGCGGCTCCTCCTGCGACGCGATCAACTTCGCCGACGAGCTGACCGGCCGCTACCGCCGCAACCGTCCCGGCCTGCCCGCGGTCGCGCTGTCGGCCAATACCAGCGACCTGACCTCGATCGCCAACGACTTCGGCTTCGAGTACGTCTTCGAGCGCCCCCTGCGCGCCTTGGGCCGCCCCGGCGACATCGCCGTGGCGATCTCGACTTCGGGGAACTCCAAGAACGTGCTCAAGGCCGCCGCCGCCGCGCGCGAGCTCGGTATGACCGTCATCGGCCTCACCGGCCGCACCGGCGGCAAGCTCAAGGATCTGTGCGACCATTGCGTGCGCATCCCCTCCGACTCCACCGCCCGCATCCAGGAGGCCCACATCACGGTCATCCAGATCTGGTGCGGCATCCTCGAAGACGAGCTCTTCCCCAACGCTCCGCTGGCCCACGGCTAATGAACTCGACCGCGAAAATCCTTTCGCTCAAGAAGCTCGCGACCTTGCGCGAGCTGTGGCGCTGGGAAGGCCGCGCCGTGGTCTTCACCAACGGAGTTTTCGACATCCTCCATGCCGGCCATGTGAAGGTGCTCGAAAAGGCCAAGGCCCAGGGCGACCTTCTGATCGTGGGAATTAATTCCGACGCCTCGGCGCGCGCCCTCGACAAGGCGCCCGGACGTCCGGTCAACAAATGGCGCGACCGCGCCGAGGTGATCGCCGCGCTCGGTTGCGTGGACGCCGTGGTGCCCTTCGGCGAGACCACGCCCGAGAAGCTTATGTCCCGCCTTCGCCCCGACGTTCAGGTGAAGGGCGGCGACTACAAGCCCTCCGACCTGCCCGAGGCCAAATACGCGGGCAAGGTTGTGATCGTCTCCCTTAAGAAGGGCTACTCCACGACGGGCCTCATCAAGCGACTTCAAGGCAAGCGCTAAAAAGAAAAGGCCCCCGCCTTTCGGCGAGGGCCTTTCTATGTCCGGCTTCGATTATTCTTTCGCGGCGGAGGGAGTCGCCGGAGCGGCGCCGCCCTTTTCGGCGAGCATCGCCTTAGCGCCCTCGATGGCCTTATCCACGTCCTCGGCCCTGTGTTTCGGGTGCGAGACCTTGAACGCCTCAAGACCCTTGAGACCTTCCTCGATCTTGCCCTTGGACAGCTGATCGATGGACGTCTCGAGCTCGGCGTCGTACGCCAGCTCCTTCTTCGCCTTGGCCGCCTTGACGTCGCCCTTGAGGCCGGGCTCATTGGGATCGGCGATATTCTTCTTCGTCTGGTCGTCTCCGCGGACGGCGGCGACGCCCTGGGCGCTGCGGCCCTTCTTCCGCTCTCCGCCAACGGCGGACTGCGAAAGGGTGCTCTTCAAGTTCTTGAAGAAGTCGGACCAGCTCCCCTTGGCGGGCGCGGGCGCGGCCTTCTCGTCGGCGCGCGCGGGCAGAACGAGCATCGCGGCGACGACTGCAGTCAGAATCAGTTTCATTTTTTCCTCCTCCTAAATCAGCTTCCCTTGATGAGGCTTTCCACGGCCGGCTTGAAGCTCGGCGCGAGCGCGATCGCCTTATCGCCCATCGCCTTCGCCTTGTCCGCCTTCTTGAGGCGCAAAGACGTCTTCACGAGGTTCAGCCAGATCATCGCGTCCGTCGGCTCCGCCTCCGCGGCCTGAGTGAAGCGCTTCTCGGCCTCGACGTTGTCGCCTTCAAGGAAGGCCACGCTCCCGAGGTTGTTGAGCGCCGAGGCGTTGGCCGGGTCGATGGAGAGAACCTTGTTGAACTCGGTGACGGCCGCCTCGCGGTTTCCGAACTGGTACTCGATGATCCCGAGCTGCAGCTGGGCATCCACGTCCTTCCCGTTCTTGCGGATGTCGGCCTCATACGTCTTCTTCAGGAAGTTGTAGCGATCCTTGGCGAGCACGTTGACCTGGTCGTCGTAGCGGCGCTCGAGGGCGGTCGCCTCGGGGAACTTGGGGCTGAAGTCGGTCGGCGGCATGGTGACCGGCTCGTACGTGCCCCAAGCCTTATGGAGGCCATACACCTTGACGCGGCCCTTCTCGGCCTCAGCTTTATAGGCGTACGCGGCCTTTGACACCGCGTCGATGAACGGCTTACCCACGTAGGTCACCTCGATGGGAACCCACATCGTGCCCTCGTGCTCGACGAGCAGGTCGGGAGACATGCCCGCCTCGGCGGCGTCCTCGGCCTCGGTGTCGAACATCATCGTCATGTGGCCGGGGTAGTCGAGGATCGCGACGCGGACCTCGCTGTCCTCGAGCATCGCCGAGTACAGGGACGTGAGGTCCGAGCACTGACCGGCCTTGCTGCGCAGGGTTTCCCGGGGGAACTGAGTATAGTCGACCGGGAAATTCGGGTCGTCATGGGCGGTTTCGAAGGGGTTGGCGGGGTTGGCCACGAACTTGAGGCCGTACTCCGACAGCGCGTTCCAAATGCGCATCGCCTTGACGACGGGCGTGTTCAGCGCCGTCGCCTTGCGGTTCTTGAACTCGAGCGACGAGACCCCCTTGGAGAAGTCTTTCACCGGCGGGTCCTTGCGCGTCACGAAGTTCGCGATGCGCTGCGGGTCCTGCCAGGTAATGGCGTTGCGCGAGTACAGGCGCAGGGGCTTGGTGATCGAGACCGTCTGCTGCTTGCCGCTCTCGAAGTACGTCATCGTGAACTCGGCCTGGATCGGCGTGTCCTCGCTGATGTCGAGCACCTTGTTGTTGAGCGTCGCGATCAGAGGGATCTCGACGGTCTGCTTGGGCGCGAGCTTCTTGATCTCGGTGTCGAAGCCGAAGTCCATGTAATCCTTGAGCTTGAACGTGAGCTTCACGTTCTCGAAAGCCACGTTGACGTTGTTCGTCAGCACGGCCGTGCCCATGGGGTTGCGCAGGTACCACTTGTAGTTCGCGGCGAAGATGTCGCCGAGCGTGATCGTCGAGATCTCGACGGGCGAGCGGTTGAAGGAGCCCGCGACGAACGCGTCGATCGCGCGACCGGCCGGGCCCACGTCGGACGTCTTCGACTTCGTGGCGACGCGGTACCAGTACTTCTCGTAAGGCGTGACCTCGGAATCCTGGAAGGACTCAGTCTTGGTCTCGCCGGCGGCGACCCAAGGGCCGGCCGGGTTCGTCGCGCGGGTCACGACGTAGCCGCCCGTCCACGGATCGGCGACGGGCTCCCAGGTGAGGGAGACGATGCCGTCCTTGGTCCCGGTGGAGACGCCCGCGGGCGCGGTCAGCATCGGGTGCAGGTCGTAGCTGACAAGGCGGCTCTTGCCCTGGTCGGCGATGACGAGCTTGTCGCCCTGAACGGACACGGCGATCGGCGCGAGCAGCTCGCGCTCCTGCTTCCCGCCCGCGAAGAAGTCGGCGAGCCACTTGCCGTCCTTGGTGTGGACGCTGACGCGGCGCAGCTGCGAGTCGAGCGTATAAAGGTAGTTCTGACCGTCGAAGGCGATCGAGACGGGCGATTTGAATTCGCCGGGGCCGTCGCCGTCCTCGCCCCAGGAGTTGATGTAGGCGCCGGAGGGCTCGCACTTGAAGACGCGCTTGAGGCCTTTGTCGACGAAGTAGATGAAGCCGGCCTTATCCCAGGCGACCGCGACCGGCTCAAGGAGCATGTAGGAGCCGACCTTGGGGCCGAAGCCGAAAAGGAAGACGCCTTCGGGGCTGAACGCGTCGATGCGCTGGTTGCCCGTGTCGGCCACGTAGACCACGCCTTCGCCGTTGATCGCCACGCCGTTAGGGTTCTTCATGCGGCCTTCGCGGCGCTTGCTGTCGAAGAAGCCCTGGGCTTCGCCGACGTTCGACTTCCACTTGCCGTCGAGCGCGAACTGCTGAAGGCGGCTGTTGGGGTTGTCCGTGACGTAGAAACCCTCGACCTTCGATGATTTCATCGCCGCCATGCCGCCGACGCCGCGCGTGACCTCGCCGCCCTTGCCCTTGGCGGTGCCGAAGCGCTGCTTTTCCTTGCCCTGCGCGTCGATCAGCACGAACTGGCTCTCTTTGGGCAGCCAGGCGTAGAGATCGTCGCCGAAAGGCGCCAGCACCGAGGCCGAGAACGGCCAGGTGCGCGACGGCCCGGACACCGACATCTTGGTCTGCAGGTTCATCGGCAGCGGCTTGACCTTGAGCTTGTTGGTGAGCTCAACGCGATGGATGCGATTGTTGCCCGTATCGAGGACGATGAGGATGCCGTCGGGCGTGATCGCGATGCCTTCGGCCTTCTTCATCTGGCCGACGCCGGAGCCGAGGGAGCCGAAACGGCCCATGATGAAGCCTTCGCCGGACTGCTCGACGACCTTGCCCATCTTGCCGTCGACGACGTACAGGAAGCCGTACTGGTCCACGGTGAAATCGTTGCCCAGCAGCGAGTACTCCTTGACGAACTTCGCCGAGGAGTCGAATTTCTGCATGCGCTCGTTGTTGCGGTCGAGGATGAAGACGTTGTCGGAGGGGTCGACCGCGATGCGGGTGGGATTGTTCAGCAGGCCCGGCTCCTTGCCGTAGCGCCCGAACAGGAAAAGCAGGATGCCCTCGTTCGTGAAGACCTGGATGCGGTTGTTTCCCGTGTCGGAGACGTAGATGCGGCCGTCGACGCCGACGGCGACGGACTCGGGATTTTTCAGCTTGCCCGGCTCAGAGCCTTTCTCGCCGAAGGCATAGACGAAGTTGCCGTCGCGGTCGAAGATCTCGACGCGGCTGTTGCCGGTGTCGGCGACATAGACCTTGCCGTTCGGGCCGACGGCGACGCCGCGGGGCTCGCTGAAGGCGCCTTGCTGGCTGCCCGAACGGCCGACGGACTTGATGAGCTTGCCGGAGGCGTCGTACAGGAAAAGCATGTTCTTCTTCTCGTCGACGACGTACAGCCGG
>CALRXP010000201.1:0-5481 GCA_943372155.1 Candidatus Endomicrobiellum trichonymphae
CAGGGCGAACGCGAGCCACAGGGGCAGGCTCGTCAGGGCGTCGGCGAAGTTGTGGATCGTATCGGCGAGCAGGGCGGCCGAGCCGGACATGAGCACGATCCCTAGCTGCAACAGTGCGGTGACGCCCATGATGATCAAGGTCACCTTCAGCGTGCGGATGCCCAGCTCATGCGACTCCATCGCCGCGTCGATCTTGTCGGCGGCGTCGTGCGAGTGACCGAACAGGCCGCGCAGGCGCCCGAGGAGGCCGTCGCCGTGATCGTGATGATCGTGGCCGTTCCCGTGGGAGTGGCCCTCCTCGGTGAACCCTGAGCGATAGGAGTGAGAGTGGCCGTGATGGATGACTTCGAGGCGTACGTCGAACTCGGGGGGCTCAGGCAGCTCTTCGGTCGCCTCGAGATAGTCCGCCTGGGGTTTGAACGAGAAGTCCTGCCGTGCGCCGTCCGGACGGGTGATTTTCAGCGCGATCTTCGTGCCCTTCGGCAGGGCGAGGGGTTTGGCGCCGCGGTCGTAGAAATAGAGGCGGAAGCGGGGCGGAACGCCTGTTTCAAAGACGCTCAGCTCGATGAAGCCGCCGTCGGTCTCAACGAATGGACCTCCGTGCGGGCCGTGGGCGGATTTTGTCGCGGACATCATCGTCTCCCGCCGGCTATTTGAGGTAAGTGCGCATGACCTTGATCAAGGTCTTGGTCGCCTTGGCGCGCTCGGAGCCCGGCGCTTCCTTGGGGTCGACCACGTGCGACTCGATGTGGCCTTCGATGATCTCACGCATGAGCCCGTTGATCGCCCCGCGGCTGGCGGCGATCATCTGAAGGATGTCGTTGCAGTCCTCTTCTTCCTGGAGGCTGCGATGAATGGCCTCGATCTGGCCGCGGATGCGGCTGACGCGGTTGAGCAGGCCCTGTTTGTCTTCAATGGTATGTGCCATGCGGCATTATAACATACTGGGGTATGGTATAATCAATCCATGAAAGAATCGTCGAAGGGCCTCGCGTTCCGCATCGAGGGATTGGACTGCGCCGAGGAAGTGGCGACCTTGAAGCGGGAACTCGGTCCCATGCTCGGGGAAGAGCGGCTGTCCTTCGATATCCTTAACGCCAAGATGACCGTTCTGCCGGGAGAGAACGCCGATTCATCAGAGCAGATCATCTCCGCCGTGAAGCGGACGGGCATGAGCGCCGAGCCTTGGGTCGACGCTGGGCAGGCCGAAGAATTCGCCCAGGACGCGGGGACGCGGCGAACCGTGATGACGATCGCGAGCGGGGCGTTTCTCGGCGCTGGCTTCACGACCCACGCTTGGATTGCGGGTGGGGTGGCGGCCGCCCTCGGCTCGGAGGGCCTCGGGCTCGTTCACGGAGTGCCGCTGCCGGCGCGCGCGTTGTACGCCCTCGGAATCTTGGCCGGCTCCTGGCTTCTGCTTCCCAAGGCTTGGTTCGCAGCCAGGAGCCTGCGGCCGGACATGAACCTTCTCATGACGGTCGCCGTCGCCGGGGCGATCGGGATCGGAGAGTGGTTCGAAGCGGGCACCGTCGCGTTCCTGTTCTCGCTCGCCTTGCTCCTCGAGTCCTGGAGCATCGGCCGCGCGCGCAAGGCCATCGGTGCGCTGATGGCGCTGTCGCCCACGACGGCGCATCTCAAGCTCGAAGACGGCTCCCTGCGCGAGACGCCGGCCGCGGGAGTTTCCGTCGGCTCCGTGTTCGTCGTCCGGCCGGGCGAGAAGATCCCGCTCGACGGGCTGGTCGTGGCGGGCGAGAGCGCCGTCAACCAGGCCCCGATCACGGGCGAAAGCATGCCCGTCGCGAAAGCCCCCGGAGCATCCGTCTTCGCGGGCACGATCAACGGCGACGGGGCCCTCGAGGTCCGCTCGACGAAGGCGGCCGCCGACACGACCTTGGCCCACATTGTGAAGCTGGTCGAAGAGGCGCAGAGCAAGCGCTCGCCGTCGGAGCAATGGGTCGACTCGTTCGCCCGAATCTATACGCCCGCCGTCATGATCCTGGCTTTGCTCGTCCTCCTTGTCCCGCCGCTGGCGTTCGGAGCGGCTTGGACGCCCTGGCTGTACCGTTCCCTCGTGCTGCTCGTGATCGGCTGTCCCTGCGCGCTTGTCATATCGACGCCGGTGACGATCGTCGCGGCGCTGGCCGCGTCGGCGAAGCAGGGCGTCCTGGTCAAGGGCGGCAGCTTCATGGAGGTTCCCGCGCGGCTGAAGGCGTTCGCGCTCGACAAGACGGGGACCGTGACCAAGGGGGAGCCCGCGGTCGTCGAGGTCGTGGCGCTCGACGGGCACACCGAGCGCGAGCTCCTGGAGACGGCCGCCGCGATGGAAGCGCACAGCGATCATCCGCTGGCCAAGGCGATCGTCGCGTATGCCCGTGAAAAGGGCGTCGCGGCCGCGGGGGGCGAGGCGTTCCAGATCATCCAAGGCAAGGGCGCTACCGCCACCGTGCGCGGGGCGCGCTACTGGCTCGGGTCACACCGCTACCTCGAGGAGCGCAAGCAGGAAACCGTCGAAGTACACGAACGGCTCGAGGCGTTGACCGCCTCCGGCCGGACGGTCGTGATCATCGGGGACAACCGGCACGCCTGCGGCTTCATCGCGCTCGCGGACACAGTCCGCCCCGAGGCCAAGGAAGCCTTGGCCGCTCTGCGCCGGGAGGGGGTCGAGCACATAGCGATGCTCACGGGCGACAACAAGGGCACGGCGGAGCGCATCGCCGCCGACCTCGGCATCGACGAGGTCTACGCGGAGCTGCTCCCTCAGGACAAGGTGGCCGTGATCGAGAAGCTCGTCGCGCGCTACGGTGCCGTCGCCATGGCCGGCGACGGGGTCAACGACGCGCCCGCGATGGCGGCCTCGACGCTCGCGATCGCGATGGGAGCGGCCGGCAGCGACGCGGCGATCGAGACGGCCGACGTCGCCCTGATGTCGGACGACCTGTCGAAGCTGCCGTGGCTGATCCGCCACTCGCGCCGCACTCTTTCCGTGATCCGGCAGAACATCGCGCTCTCGCTGGCCACAAAGGTCGTCTTCGTCGTCCTGACCTTCCTCGGGCACGCCTCGCTCTGGAGCGCGATCGCCGCCGACATGGGAGTCTCGTTGATCGTCATCTTCAACGCCCTGCGGCTTCTGTCGTAGGACGCTGCGGTGGCTTCTTAAGCCATAGTTGGGATTTCTCCGCCCCTGCCGGGGCGCGCGGATCGGTCCGCGGACGCTCCTCCCTGCCGAGCGGCTGACAGGGCCCCGAGAACTCCAAAGGCCTCACCGCATGGTGGCCGAAATATTCGACTTTCTCTAAGGCACCGCCTTCCCGTCCGCTCCTCCTAAATATCCTCCGGTCTTGTTTTTCATAACCACCTCCCGCTCAGCCGGCCAGGAGTGAGTGCCGCCGCGGCTCCGGCATAAACGGTCACCCTCTCGCAGAAACTGAGAAATGGCCTAGCCTTGCTAGCTCCACTTTCTCAGTCAGCCCGGCCGCGCCGGGGCCGCCAGTTCGGCTGCGCCGAGGGCGGTTCTCCGGGGGACCCCCATTTATTCCTCGCCGCTTCGACGCTCCTCGGCCGCCTTCGACCCTCCGGGCGGTCGAGAGGTGGTTATGAAAAACAAGACCTGCGTGAATGTCGGAGAGGACGGGAAGGCGGTGACGGCGCTTGTAGCCAACGAATCCACGGCGGCTTTGATGGTGAAGAGATCGCGCGTACCGCTTTACCGGGTCGTGCTGGATCGGACGGGGTCGCTGGTGAAGGAAGGGTCGGCGGTGGTGACTCAAGGCTCGGAGGCCGCGAAGTTGTTCAAGCAGTTTCTGGGCGACCCGCCCCAGGAGCATTTCGGGCAATCGGGCCCCGGCTGGAGGGCCTCCTGCGGCGTCTCAAGCCGCATCCCGAGACCGGCTACTTCTTCACGAAGCGAAACGGCCAGCCGTGCAACAGCGACCACATCGACCACGTGTTCGGGACGGTTCGCGACTTGGCGGAGCTCAAGGACTATCGCTTCCACGACCTGCGGCACACCTTCGCGATGCACCGCGCCATGACGCACCTCACCTTCCGCCAGCTGCAGATCGAGTTGGGCCACTCTTCTCCGCAGTCGGTCCAAGCCTACCTGGACCAGGCGGTCCGATTCGAGCCGAAGCAATCCCTGTTCTACAGCGTTTGAACTTGCGTACGGTGTGAAGCACAAACACCGCAGAATTTACGGCTTTTGTGTGAGGCGGCTTGCCACTTGATTAAATTGCGTATTTGGCTCATAATATCCGTAGGAACTACGGTATTTGTGTATGCCAACGATACTCCATCGCCACAAGGAATCCTCTGAGCACCTCTTCGCAATCGCGGAGGGGCAGCAGGGCTATTTCACCGCGAAACAGGCCGAGACGGCCGGCTTCGACAAAAAGAACCACCACTACCACGTGCGCTCCGGCAGTTGGATTCGGGAGAGCCGCGGAGTCTATCGCCTCTCGAAATTTCCCGTCGCCGAGCACCCGGATATGATCGCTTGGTCGCTGTGGTCTCGGGACCGGTCGGATAAGCCTCAGGGAGTCTATTCCCACGAGACCGCGCTGAGCGTCTACAACCTGTCGGATCTCATGCCGGCCAAGCTGCATATGACCGTGCCGCCGGAATTCCGCAGGAACGTTCCGATCCCCGGAGTTCTCGTCCTGCATCGCGGTAGACTGCAGGATCACGAGATCGAGGTCATGCAGGGGTTCCGTGTGACGCGCCCGCTGAAAGCGATCGCCGACCTCATCGCGGCGGGGGATATCTCCGCCGACCATCTACAGCAGGCCGTGCGGCAAGCGGCTTCGCGCGGGCTCATCAGCCGGTCGAAGGTCGCGGCCGCGACCGGAATATCGGACGACGTGAAGAAGAAGCTCGAAGCGTTCATGCAGGGGACCTGATGGAGAAGCCCAAGAAGTACGCCACCGCGACGGCGTTCCGCCGCGCCTTGGAAGACAGACTCAGGCTGATCGCCGAAAAGGAAAAGCTCCCGATCGAGCGCCTCCGGCGCGAGGTCGCGTTCGACCGATTTCTGGCCAGGCTTTTTGCGGAGGCGAACGCTCCCTGGATACTCAAGGGCGGCTACGCCCTGGAGCTTCGCATCAAAGAAGCCCGCGTGACCAAAGATATTGATATGGCGCTGCGCGAGGTGTTGGGCAAGGACAAGCCTCTGCACGAAGCGATCCTCGCGGCTCTTGAAAAGGCCGCGGCGGCGGACCTGGCGGACTTCTTCGTCTTCGAGGTCGGCGCGCTCATGAGAGACCTGGATGCGGCTCCCTATGGCGGAGCGCGCTTCCCGGTCGAAGCGCGTATGGACGCCCGGACCTTCGTGGAGTTCCACATCGACATAGGCGCCGGCGACGTGGTGATGGCTCCCTTCGACATGACCGAGGGTCGAGACTGGCTGAACTTCGCGGGGATACCCGCCGCGAAGTTCCCCACGATCTCGAAGGAGCAGCACTTCGCGGAGAAGGTGCATGCTTACAC
>CALRXP010000202.1:0-5427 GCA_943372155.1 Candidatus Endomicrobiellum trichonymphae
CGCCCGGCGCCAGACCGCCGACATAGGGTACGCAGACGCGCGTGGCCCACTCGTCGAGTTCGCCGGCTCGGCCGGCGACGCGCTTGCCGTCGCGGTCGGTGTAGCCGTAGTTGACGAAGCGAGAGGAATCGACCGAGACCAGAAGGCACGTCGACGCGTCGGGCGTCGGATTCATGTTCAGGTAGCGACCCAGGCAGAACGCCAGATCATCCACGCGGCTGCCGCCTCCCTTATAAGAGACCGGGTGCTTTTCGAGCAGGCCGGCGGACGCGTTATGGATGATGGCTTGTTCCTTGGCGCCGCTGCCGCGCGCGTCCATGTAGCCTTCCATGTTGGTGGGGCAAACGGGCGCGGGCTCGACCAGCTTCGGCTCCGGTATCGGGGGCGGCGTCTTGACGACCTTCTTCTCCGGCGGGGCCTTGGGGGCCGGGGGCGGCGGGGCGACGGTCACCTTGCAATTGAGCTTCTCGATGGGGCCGAAGGTCTTCACGGCGTCCTTGCCCGATTTGTCCGTGTAGGTGAGCGTCAGGACGCCCGATTTGTCGACGCCGGTGCGCACGCACGAGACGTCACGCTTGCCCAGGAACTCTTGGACCTTGGAGCTGAAGCAGGAGGCCTTTTCGTCGTCTTCATCGGCGACGCCCGCCCGCTTGATGATGAGCGCGCCGGCCTTGTCGAGGATTTCTCGGCGTTCACCGGCGTCCGTCGAGGCCAGGTAGCCTTCGAGATTCGATTTGCAGGGGCGCGCCGGCTTCGTCTTTTCCTCGACGGGTACGGGCGCCGGCGCGGGGGCGCCGGTGCAGGCGTCGTCGGGGAGGCCGAACTTCTCCACCTTGGATTTGCCCGACTTATCGGAATAGGTCAGCACGAGCTCACCGGAGGCGTCCATGGTGGTGCGGACGCAGGAAATCTCGGAGCGGCGGGGATTCTTCGAGATGAAGTCGTCGATCCGTGAGCTGAAGCAGCCGGATTTCTTGTCGTCCGCGTCGTCGGCCCGGACGCGTATGAGCAGGATCGAGGAGGCTTTGCCGAGGATGTCGCGCCGCACGACGGGATCGTTTTCGGTGAGGTAACCCTCGAGGTTGGATTTGCAATATTCCTTTTTCGGCTTGGGCTCGACCGGGGCGGGTTCGGGGGCGGCGGTTTTTCGGGGCTTCGGCGGCAGCGGAGGCGCGTCGGTCTGCTTGGAGGCGACCAGCATCCGCCCCTGGGGGCCCTTCGAGGCATCGGGCCCGGATTTGGAGCGGTCGCGGCGGCGGGAGCCGTCGAACAGCGCCGCGGGCTCGGAAGTGTCGCCGATGGACTCGGCGATGCGCGTGCCGGCCCGTCGCAGGAGGTCGGCGCCGTCCCGGTCGCCGCCCTCCGCGGGGACGAGGGCGGGGATGAACGCTCCGCCCGGACAAAGCTTCTTCTGCTTGATCAGCTTGTCCGCTTCGGCCAGTTCCGCCGCGATTTTAGGGTCTTTTTTCGATTCATTGGCCGAACGGAGCGCCGCGGTCCGGGCGCAGAGCAGGTCGAGGGCGGGGAGGTCGTTGGCCGCGGAGGCCTCGCGAATCAGGACCGGGAGGGGGCGGGGGGAGGGGGGCGCCTCAGCGGATGCATATGAAGAGGAAAGGACCGCCGCGGCAAGAAGGGCTAAAATCACCTGCATAATGATACCAGTGACATCGGCGTCGCACTAGAGCCCTTCAGGGAAGCGTCCAGGTCCGATCGGCCTAGCTTCGCTTAGGCCTCTTGCGCGCACACAAAACCTTCGCATCTCTGGGCCTAATGCTCTATTGAGCCTAGGGGGGAAAAGTATTACCATCGGGCCATGCCCACCGGAGAATTCGGCGAGAAGACGTTCACCACCTTTGAAGTCGCGCGGTTGTGTGGCGTATTCCACACCACCGTCATCAATTGGGTCAACAAGGGAAAGCTCAAGGCCCGCGTGACTCCCGGCGGCCACCGCCGCATTCCGCTCTCCGAGCTCGTCGTGTTCATGAAGAAGTACGAGATGCCGATTCCGGCGAACATCGAGGACGCGCATAAGCAGATCCTGATCCTCGACGACGAGCCGATGATGACGCGCCTGCTCGACAAGGGCTTCAAGAAGCATCAGGACCGCTACACGGTGCAGGTCGCCAACAACCCCGTCGACGCGCTCGTGCTGATCGGCAAGCGCCTGCCGCATCTGCTCGTTGTGGACCTGCTGATGCCCGTCATGGACGGTTTCCAGGTCTGCCAGATCCTCAAGTCCAATCCGGCGACGAAGGAAATGAAGATCGTCGCGATCTCGGGCAAGAAGCTGAGCTCCTCCCAGCAGGACTTCCTGAGCAAGAACTGCGACGTTTTCCTGCAGAAGCCCTTCGAGCTCAACGACCTCGTCGCGTCGATCGACAAGCTGCTCAACTGAGTTCTTGAATCCGTAACGCCGGGGAAGCTATCCTTGGCGCAATGATCCGACCCGCCCTGGCCGCCTTCCTGATGTTGTCCTTGCTCACCGCTTTGTCCGTGCGCGCCTCCGACGCCGCCGTGCGCCTGCGCGCCGACGCCCACTTTCTCGCCGGATTCGACCATTTCCGCGGCGGGCGCGCCGAAGACGCGCGCCGTGAATGGAAGGCCTGCCGCGAGCTCGACGAGACCCATGATTTTTGCGAGTTCGGCCTGACCGTGCTCGATGCCGGCGCCCCGAAGGCTCCGGAGGCCGACGCCCCCGTGACGGCGGCGCCTCCCGCGAGCGACACCTGGCCGACCCCGGCTCAGGCAAGCCCCGAATCCAGCCAGGCCTATCTTGAAGGCGTGATCTACTACCAGAAGGGCGATTACGAGAAAGCGCGCGAGGCCTGGACCAAGGCGAAGCGCCTGGCGCCCGCGGGCTCCGACGCCGCGAAAGACGCGGAGGCGGGTCTTTCTAAGATCAATCAGCTTTACGGCACGGCCCCCGTCACGGGCGATAAGGCGCCCAAGGATCTAAAGGAAGGGACGGAGAAGAAAGACGAGCATCAGGCCCTCGAGGTCTATTTCACCGGCCTCATCCACTATCAGAAGGGCGATACGGACCGCGCGCGGACGGAATGGAAGCGCGCGCTCTCTCTGGCGCCGAAAGGATCGTCGGTCGAGTCCGACGCGAAAGCCGCGCTGGAGAAGCTCGACAAGGACGAAGCCTCGACACGGGGCGACCGTAAAAAGTAAACTGTCGTCGTGAGCCACCCGCAACAGCCCCCCGCGTCCCAGCCGTCCGAGACTCCCGCGCTCGATCTTCGCGAGAAAGGCGGCCCGAAGGACGGCCAGCCGCAGTTTTCCGACAAGCGCCTCTTCATGCAGCTGACCGCGTTCGGCGGCTGCCGCGACACCCAGCCGCTCATCAACGGCCTCATCGGCTGCGGCGTGGACTGCGTCCTCTACGAGGAAGTCAACGATCCGACGGGCGTCGCCGTGCTCGCCATGACGGAGAATCCCGAGCTGCTCGTCACCAAGCTCCGCCGCGATCTCGCCTCCGGCCCGTTCAAGGACCTCAAGGTCAAGCAGGAGTTCTCCATGCTCGGCCGCACCTACTCGATCGGCTACGAGCCCAAGCTTGAGGATTGGCTCCTGCATCGGCCCAAGCGCATGGCGACCGATCCTGCCACCCCCTGGGCGATCTGGTATCCGCTCCGCCGCAACGGCGCGTTCTCTCGTTTGTCCCGCGCCGAGCAAGGCCCGATCCTGAAGGAGCACGGCGTCATCGGCCGCCAGTTCGGCGACCTGGGCGTCGCCTCGGACGTGCGCCTGGCCTGCCACGGGCTCGACAAGAACGACAACGACTTCGTCATCGGCCTGATCGGCAAGGAGCTGGCGCCGCTGTCCCAGCTCGTCGAGGCGATGCGCCCGACCGTGCAGACCTCGCAGTACATCGAGAATCTCGGTCCGTTCTTCGTCGGCCGCGCCCTGTGGCGCACGCCGCAGAAAGCTTAAGACACCAGGAGTCCGCCCATGGCCGCCCGAAAATTCCGCATCGCGATGTCCGAGCGCTGCTACCGCTTTAAGCCCGCGGCCCTGCCCGACCACGCCCCGCACAAGCCCGGCGTCTACGAATTCGTCATGTTCGACGCAGAGCGCAACCCCCACGTGCTGTTCGTCGGCGTGGCGTTGACGGGCTCGGTGTACGAGTCGCTCGCCGCGCACATGGACAGCAAGGCCTCTCCGACGCGCGAGCAGCTGTTCGGCGTTTCGCCCGACATCTACTTCGACTTCGTCGCCTCCGCCGACATCGAGGACGTCGCCGAGCTGCAGGACATCGCCGGCGCCTTCGTCGCCAAGCACAAGCCCCGCTTCAACACCGGTCCCGCGCCGACCTCGGGCAAGCACGCCTCCGTCGAGGTCGAGGAAGTCGGCTAAGTTGGAACTGGCGAGCTTCCCGGCCCTCAACGCGATGCTCAACGGGACCTGCGCGGTCCTGCTCCTGCTCGGCTGGGCGCTGATCAAGACGGGCCGCCGGGAGGCGCACCGTTGGACCATGGTCGCGGCCTTCCTGTGCTCCGCGGCGTTCCTGGCGTGCTACCTGTACTATCACTTTCAAGTGGGCTCGGTTCATTTCCAGAAGACCGGCCTCATCCGCAAGGTTTACTTCACGATCCTGCTCACGCACACGATTTTGGCCGTCGTCGTGCTGCCCATCATCCTGCGGACGCTGTTTCTCGCCGCCAAGGGGCGCTTTGAGGAGCATCGCCGCGCCGCGCGCTGGGCCTTCCCGATCTGGCTCTACGTCTCGGTCACGGGCGTGACCGTGTACTGGATGCTGTACCGGCTTTGAAGCGGATCGCGATCCTCGGTAACTCGGGCTCGGGAAAATCCACGCTGGCCAAGGCGCTGGCGGAGAAATACTTCGCGCCCGTTCTCGACCTCGACTCCATCGTCTGGGAGCCCAAGAAGATCGCCGTGCCGCGCGCGCCCGAAGCGGCGCTCGCCGACCTCAACGCCTTCTGCAAAGGCAGCGCGGGCTGGATCATCGAGGGCTGCTACTCCGACCTGATCGCCGCGACGTTGCGCTGGGAGCCGGAGTTGATTTTCATGAACCCCGGCGAAGAGGTGTGCCTGCGGCATTGCCGCTCGCGGCCGTGGGAGCCCTCCAAGTACGTCTCGAAGGCGGAGCAGGATTCCAAGCTCGACTTCCTTCTGAAGTGGGTCTCGGAATACTACACGCGGGGGGGGACGATGTCTCTCCGGGGCCACCGCGCCGTGTTCGAGGCCTACGCGGGGCCCAAGCGCGAGACCCGGTAGCCCGACCTCACTGCGGCGTCTGCCCCGGATTGGCGTTGAAGTTCTGGGTCGCGTTATTCATGTTCGAGAGCAGCTGGTTGGCTTGGCCTTCCTTTTGGTCGGCGGAATCCTTCGCCTTCTTGTAGCGGTCGTAGTGATAGGCGGATTGCGGATCCTGGCCCGCCGCTTTCAACGCGATGGCCTTCT
>CALRXP010000203.1:0-5413 GCA_943372155.1 Candidatus Endomicrobiellum trichonymphae
CCGTCGTTGTGCCGCAACCTGAGAAGAATACATTCAACGAGATCAGTTGCGCGCCCCAGGCCACGCCGGCGATTCCCACGCCGTTGTTAGTAATCGCCGCCGCCACACTAGCCGTCTGCGTCCCGTGCCCGCATGAGTCCGTAGGCGGATGGACGCCCGTCACGACGCCGCCGCTGGTAATGTTCTGACTGCGGATGGCGGCGCTCGCGTTGACGAGCTTGGCCGCCAGATCGGGGTGAGTCCCGTCAATGCCGGTGTCGATGATCGCAATCGTCGTCTTGCCGGTCGACGCCGTGCCGTAATCCCAGGCGGCGAAGGCCCCAGTGTTGTTCAGGTTGTATTGGCTCGACACGAGAGGATCGCTTGGATAAGCGTTCGACGAATACGTTCGGTTCGGAGCGACCTGCAATACACCCGGCATGTTGGGCAAAGCGTTGAGAGCAGGCACGACACTGACTCCCGAAGAGAGGGTGATCAATGACCATCCCGGAATCGTCAGAGACTCTAGGGAGACGCCTCCGGCCATCGCCAAGACAGCGGCTTTCTGAGAAGGGGTGGCCGCCGTCGAAAAGCGCACGAGAACTTGCTCAGCGGCAACCTCCAGACCTCCGGACGGGACACCAGCCGCGGCTGGGCCAAATCCGGCAGGTGAAAGACGTTCGGTGCGGAATGCGCGCGCGGAGGCCGCGCACGCGGCGAGCAGAACCGCGATCAGCAGGCGGCTAAGCCGCAACGCCGTTCTCCTTCTTAATGATTCCGACCAGCTCGTAGATGTCGTTGACGTCGAACTCCGCCCCCGACTCTTTCGTGCCGAACGTGTCGCCGTACTTGGCCCACACCGCGCGGATGCCGGCGGCCTTGGCCCCCTTCACGTCGCGGTCGGGCCAGTCGCCGATCATAAAGGTTTCCTCGGGCTTCGTGCCGAGAACCTCGAGCGCCTTGCGGAAGGGCTTGGGGTCCGGCTTCTTCACGCCGAAGTCCTCGGAGGTGATGATCTCGTCGAAGTAATGATGCAGGCCGAGGCTGACGATGCGCAGCCACACCTCCATCTTCGGCGCGTCGGAGAGCACGGTCAGCTTGATGCCCATCTTCATGAGCTCCATCAAGGTCTGGTTGACGCGCGGGTACAGCGTCATCGTGCCGCTCTTGGAGCGGCGGTAGGCCAGGATGCCGCTCGCCAGGATCTTGTAGTCGATGTGCCCGAGCTTCGACTTAAGGATCTTGTCGAAGATCTTCTGGTCCTCGATGCCCTCTTTCCAGTAATGCTCGAGGAACTCCTTGATCAGGTCGGCCTTCTTCCCCGGCAGGCCGGCGTCCATCATCCCCTCGACGGCGGCGTCCACCGCGGTCAACTTCATTTTCATGAAGTCGGTCAGCGTGTTGTCGATGTCGAAGATGACGCCTTTGATCAAGGGCTTATTCCTTGACGCGCTCGACGTAGGAGGAGTTGCGGGTGTCCACGCGGATCTTGTCGCCCTCTTTGACGAACAGGGGCACGTTGATCTCGAGGCCGGTGTCCATCGTCGCGGGCTTGACCATGTTGGAGACCGAGTCGCCCTTCACGCCGGGGACCGTGGACGTCACGGTCAGCACGACGTTGGCGGGAAGCTCGATGCCGGTCAGCTTGTCGTCGACGTAGACGGCGAGCACTTCCATGTTCTCGCGCAGGAACTTGACCTGATCGCCCAGGAGCTCCTTCGGGTAGTGAATCTGCTCGTAGGTCTCGTTGTCCATGAAGACGCAGTTGGTCCCTTCGTCGTAGCTGTAGGTCTTCTCGCGCTTGGTGACGGGGACGTCGCGGAACTTCGTGCCGGAGGCGTAAGAGCGCTCCATCACGGCGTTGTTGGCGAGGTTGCGCAAGGTCGTGCGGTAGACGGCCGCGGACTGCGACTTACGGTGGTGCTGGAAATGAATGATCTGGAGAATCTGGCCCTCGTCTTCGAAAACGAGACCGTTGCGGAACTGGGACGTGTCGATCATGGTGCTTCCTCCTGCGAAAATTGGCGGTAACGAACCGCCCTTCATCCTACTAAAAAGGCCGGAAACCGTGCTACAATGAACTTACTTACCTTATGAGCGCCCACGAACGCCTCGCCGAGCTCAAGGACCGCCTCGACGCCAAAACGAGGCTCATGCAGGACGTCGCGCACGAGCTCAAAAACCCCCTCTCCGTCATCCACGGCTACGCTTCCTATTTGACCAAGGAGCAGGTCAGCCCCGAGGAGATCCAGAAGGCGCTCAAGGCCGTGCTCTCCAACGCCGAGCGCCTCATCGGCATGGTGGACCACCTTCAGGAGGCCGTCCGGCTCGAATCCGACGGCTTCACCGTCGAACAGCACCCCATCGACGGCGCGACTTTGCTCCAGGAAGCCGTCGAGTCCGTGGAGCTCGAAGCCGCCCGCCGCGGCGTGCGCGTGCACTGGCGCAGCCCCGTGGGCGACACCTTGCTCGTCAACGCCGATTCCCGCCGCGTCCTCCAAGTGCTTGGCAATCTCTTGAGCAACGCCCTCAAGTTCACCCCCGAAGGCGGCACCATCGACTGCACCGCCCAGCGCGACGGCGAATTCGTGCGGTTCAGCGTCATCGACACCGGCCCCGGCATCCCCGCCGAGGACCTCCCGATGCTCTTCGACCGCTTCTACCAGTCCGGCGACAACACCCAGAAGCGTAAAGGCCTCGGACTCGGCCTGGCCATCTGCAAGGGGCTCGTCGCCGCTCACGGCGGCCGCATCTGGGTGGAAAGCCTGCCCGGCGTGGGCTCGGCCTTCAACTTCACCCTCCCCGCCGTCTTGACTTCGAACTACTCTCCTCGCTAGAATCGCGACACTGGGTCCAAGGGCCCGGCTAGGAGGTAGGTCTAATGGTCCGAATCCTGTCCGCCGTCCTTTTCCTCACCGCCGTTTCCGCCCGCGCCACGCCCGCGATCCCCTCGTTCGAGTTCTCCGTCGCGCAGATCCAGTCGTCGGTCGCCGCGCTGCGCGCCGAGCAGGTCAAGGCCAAGGCCGGCAACATCGGGCCGCAAATCGACTCGATCTCCTGGGACCTCGAGCGCTATGAGCGCGAGACCTCCCGCCTGCGCAACGACCTGCGCTGGCTGCTGCAGCGCGTGCGCCGTCACGGCATGACCGCCGGACGACCCGGCCAGCCCGGCTTCCCCGGACAGCCCGGCCGCCCCGGCCAGCCCGGTCAGCCCGACAACGATCCCTCGCTGCGCTGGGACCTCCAGCGCTTCACGCGGGACCTCGGTCAAATCACGCGCGACACGCAGTGGCGGCTCAACGACCTGCGCAACCTGTCGGCGCAGGCCGAGAAGGACGAGACTCTCATCCAGACGGCGACGCGCCTGCAGGACAACGCGCGGCGCTTCAAGAACGAGACGAACTGGCTGATGAACGACGCGCGGTTCGCGTACTTCGACCTGATGCGCGCGGGGTTCACGTTCGAAGGCATGGATCTCGACCGGAACTCGCGCGACGTGGATTCACGCGCTCAGGATTTCCAAGGCGAGGCCGAACGGCTGCTGGCCAAGATCAAAGGTTAACGTCGCGTCAGAGACGGATTCAAACGCACGGCCTCGCGCATATGCGCGAGGCCGTCGTGTTTATGACCAGTATTGATCAGTAAAATTCCGAGGTTATAGCGCGCGGACGCGAACGAAGGATCGCTGGGACGAAGCGCGACGACCTGCTGAAAGAGATCGATGGCGGAAGGCGTATCGCCGTGCGCCGCGAGAATCGCGGCGAGATTAACGCGAGCTTCCGCGTCGCGAGGTTCAAGATTGATAGCGTTCTTAAGATAGGGGATCGCCTCGTCGCCGCGACCGGCGACAAGCAACGCGACCGAAAGGTTCGAATTAGGGAGATACGCGGTCGGCGTAAGGGTCGTCGCGCGAGTCCATACACTAATGTCATCGCGCCAGATTTGAGATATGAAGATTGTCGTTGTCGTTAACAAGAGGATCGTCGAAACAACCACGGCGGCCGCCGTTCGCGGCCGCCGAACCTCGAGCCGCTCAATCCCCAACCCGAACAGCACCGCGAAGGGCATGCACGCGAGATATGAATATCGGTCCGCCGCCGCCTGACGTCCGGCCTGAAAAAGTCCCGAGACGGGCGCGATCGCCGCAAGAAAGGTGAACCACACGGGAACCGCCCACGATCGGACGGATTTATGAAAGGATCCTGCCGTTACGAGCAGCGCTAAAAATGCTCCGGGGTACGATTCCAGCCGTATGTCGTTGACGTTTAACGATAGCGGGTAGTAAGGCGACAAGTTTAACGGCAGAATCGTCTTGCTGACATACAGCCACGCGCCGGCCCCCGCGACGAGCAATCGATCCGTCACGCTCAAGCTCAGGCCCTGCAGATCTCCCGTGTGAAAGCCCCCCAGGTTTTTACACGCCGCGAAAAGGGCGACGACGGCGTGTGGGAGTATTCGCACGACCGACTTCCGGGGATCCTGGCGTCGAACGGCAACGTCAATTGCAAACAAGAACGGCACCACGGCAATGGAGGTTCCCTTTGAAAGCACGGCGCCCACGAAGGCAAGAAGGGAGCTCCTGGAACGATCCCCCAACCATAAATAAACGGAGAGTACGGCGAACAAACCGGATAATACGTCTCTTCGTTCGGTGATCCACAAAACGGATTCAACCCTCAACGGATGCAATGCAAAAAACAACGCGGCGCCTGCGGCGCCGTACGGAATGTGTTTTTCACGCGGGAGCAATCGACGGCATACCAAGAAAAAAAGGCCGGCGGTGATACCGTGAAGCGCGATGTTTGTTCGCCGGAAGGCCTCGGCGTTAAGACCCCACAGCTTGAAGTCTAAGGCCCAGGAAAACCACGACAACGGTTGCCACGGACCGTAGTGGCGAGTTTGCCACATCCACTTCAAATGTTCCCACGACAACCCCCGCCATTTGTCGTTGTCGATCAGATTCTTCGTGTCGTCCCACTGAAGAAACCGCGCCGAAGGCGCGGTCATATAAAAGACGATGAAGACCGCGGCGCCTACGGCGACCGCTGTTCTTCTATTTACCGACATTGAGCGCGCGAGCGCCCGCCATGCATCGAACGGAATCTCTTCCGGCCGCACGGCTATGTCGAGGCCTGCGGCCTTAAATGCCGCGTCCACATCGGCCCGAGGTACTCCTAATCCTTTCGATATCACGCCCGCCGCCATCTTACGCCGTTGGCAGAAGGCGATCTTCGCGATCCGCCAAAACGCCTTCTCCTCGTCCTTCGGCAGTCGCGGGTTCTTTTGTCGCGTCAGCACGACAACGCCTGACTCAACGTTGGGAATAGGCATGAAATGCGACTTCGGAACTTCAAGCGCCATCTCCGCGTCCGCTCGCGCGAGCACGGACAGGGACAGAAGTCCGTAGTCGGCCCCGCCGAGCTGTGCGACGATG
>CALRXP010000204.1:0-5403 GCA_943372155.1 Candidatus Endomicrobiellum trichonymphae
AAGGAACGCTCCGTCCCCGTCCTCGAGGACTACAAAGGCCGCAAGCGCCCCGTCGATCATCACCACGAGGCCCGCGCCACCTGGGAAGCCGGAAAGGAAGACGTCTACACCCACAATTACTTCGACGACGAGATGCACGCCCGCATCAAGGCTCTTCCCCGAGATAAATACTACGCCGTGACCCGCGCCATGGGCCTTTTCTACGACCGAGATCAGTTCGGCGTCGGCCCCCACGACCCCAACCACCTCCCCGAGGACGTCCGGAGCATGTCCGACGATCCTTTCCGCAGCGTCGCCTGGCAGGTCCGCAAGCGCGGCGGCTACGTCAAGACCGACGTTCCCTTCGCCGAGTTCGCGTGGGCGCAGTTCTTCCGCGAGCGCGTCGCCACGTATCCGACCCGCGCCGATTTCGAGAAAACGGTGCTCGAGGCCCTGAAGATCGCTCACAGCAACGACGCCCGGAACCTCCCGGGCTGGAGACCGCGATGATCCTGCTCCTTCTGCTCCTCGCCGTTCCCCTTTCCGCGCAGACGTTCGACGCGCAGGTCGAGTCCACGGTCGCCGCCGCGTCCGCAGCCGCCCGCCTGACGCCCAAGGCCGTGAAGCCGGCTCCCAAAGAGGTCAGAGACGGGATCATCCCCCGCCTCCAGCAAAAAACGTTCCCCGCTCCCGCTCCCGGCGCGTGCGGCCTGAAGGCTTTCTCCGTCCTCGACTACGAGATCCGCGACAGCGTGAAGAACGGCGAGGCCACGCGCATGACCGAGATGGGCGCCGTGCTCGAGACCACCGCCCCCGACTGCTTGCGCGAGTACGGCATCGTCCAGTTCATCCGCGGCTGCGTCTATCACGAACGCTACACCCAAGCTACGGGCGCGTTGATCGAGCGGGTTTTCGACGTCGTCCGCCACCTGCGCGGCCCGCGTGTCGTCTTCAATCACCCCGGCTACGAAGTGGACCAGACCGAACTCGACCCGCTCTACGTCTCCTACCCCGAAGAAGCGGGCCGCCAGGACCTCATGTACGTGCCCAAGGGCCGACTGCGCCTGCGCTCCGACGCCGCGAGCCTCGAGGCCGACCGGAAGTACTTCGACCGCTCCGACTCGCGCGAGTTCTTGAAGGACGTCTCCTCGGCGACCCTCGCCTACGTCGCCGACCTGCCCGACAACGGGCAGTCCATCCTCGATGAGACCGGGACCGTGCTCTCCGTCTTGAACGCCTCCCTCGACTTCCGCACCTGCGTGTATCGCCTCAAGGACGTGCCGACGACCGGCGATCCCGCCGGAGAGGGCGTCGCGCCCGAAAACGGCGGCCCAATCCACTGCTTCGGCTGGATGTCGCGCTACAACTTCGATCCCGCGACGAAGGACTTCGTCACGGACAAGTTCAAGGACGTGGATCCGTTCTGCGCCCAGGCGCCCGCGCGCGTTCCCCTCCCGGGATCTTGAAGCCCGCGACGAAGGAAGAGTTCAAGGCGACCTACTTCAAATACGGTCGCGAGCGCGACGGCTGGGGCCAAGCCTACTGGGATAAGTTCTTCGAGCCCGAGCCGAAGACCCCGATGCGTTATGCGATCGAGGAGCCGCCTTCCCCCGAGCATTGCCGCATGATGATCGTGAGCGATTTCGCGACGAAGGAGTACCGCCTCTTTTTCATGACCGAAGAAGCCGAGGAAGGCCTTTACGGACCGTAGGCCTCAGCGGAAGAACTTCGCGAAGCTCGACATCTCCATCGGGTACATCTCGTCGTCGCCCCTGTTGCGCAAGGCCACGCCCAGGTCGGCCTGGCTGGGCCCGAGGAAGGCGTACTGCGTCTCGACAGGATTGAGCTTGAGGACGAGCGTCCCCTTCTCCCCGCGCCTCCAGGCGCGGTCCACCTTCATGACTCTGACGTTCTGGAGCATGGTCGCCGTCACCTTGCGCTTGGACCCGCCGGCCATCAGCGCCTCGAACGTCGCGGTCACGTCGACGCGATCGCCCGCGCGGATGTGGCGGATCTGCCAGCCGTCGAACTGCACAGCGACGGCGCGGTAGCGGTTCTCCATCAGTTCGCTCGCGAAGCGGCGATCCTGGCGGCACTTAGCCCAACCCGCAGCCAGGAACACCGCCAGGACCGCCGCGACGACGGCCAGACGTTTGCGACAAGGGGTGTCGAGGCTCATCACTTTCTCTCCGGCCCGGCGGCGAAAATCAAAGTGGTGGGGTCGCGTACGTCGAGCGGCACGATGTTGGCCCGCGCCTTCGTCTCATCGTCGGGCGGCAGGCGCCGGCACGGGCGCACCCACAGCACGGCCAGCACGACGGCCACGGCAACCGGGGCCCAGCACCACAGCTTCTCTTTATCCACCCATCCTCCGCGCGGCGCCTAAGGATAGGGCGCGGACTCCCGAAAAGCAAGGCGCCCCCGCCCTTACGGGCGGAGGCGCCTTTATTCGGGTCTTAAGACTTAAGCGAGCTTCGCGAGCTGAGCCTCGAGCTCCTTGTAGTCGCGCTCCTTGGTGATGTCGCCTTCGACCTTCACCCAAGCGACCTTGCCGTCCTTATTGATGAGGACGGTGGCGCGCTGCGAGATGTTCCCGCCGGGATGGAACAGGCCGTAGGCCTTGATCGCGGCGCGGTGCATGTCGGCGAGAAGCGTGTGCTTCAGGCCCATCTGCGCCTTGTACGCCTTGTGCGACCAGACGGAGTCGACGGAGATGCCGAACACCTGCGCGAACTGCTCGTAGCGCGAGAGGTCCTGGGAGAAGCAGACGTTCTCCTTGGAGCACGTCGGGGAGAAGTCGAGCGGGTAGAAGAACAGGGCGACGGGCTTCTTGCCCTTGAACTCGGAGAGCGTCCACTCCTTCTTTTCGGAATCGGGCAGCTTGAAGTCGGGGGCGACGGCGCCGACGGCGATCGGGGTGGTTTCCGGCGTGGCGGTGGCGGTGGTCATGATGTTGATGTCTCCTAGGCTTTGACGAGCTTGATTTCGAGCGGCTTAGTGGTGGCGTTGCGGATGCTGACCTGAGCGGCGACCTTGCGGGCGGCTTCGCGGAAGGCCTTCGCGGGAGCGGAGTCGGGGTGCGAGAGGACGAGCGGCTTGCCGTCCTCCGAGCACTGGCCGATCTTCGGATCCAAAGGAATGGTGCCGAGCAAGTCGATTCCCCAGTTCTTCTTCAGGGAGGCGGCGCTACCCTCCGCGAAGATCTTGCTCTCCTTGGAGCAGTGAGGGCAGACGAAGCCCGACATGTTCTCGATCGCGCCCAGGATGGGCACATTGAGCTTCTTGAACATGGCGACGGCCTTGCGCACGTCGGAGAGCGCGATCGACTGCGGGGTCGTGACGATGACGGAGCCGGCGATCGGCACGGTCTGGCAGAGCGTCAGCTGGACGTCGCCGGTGCCCGGCGGCAGGTCGAGCACGAGATAGTCGAGCTCGCCCCACTTCACGTCTTTGAGGAACTGGGAGATCGCGCCGTGCAGCATCGGGCCGCGCCAGATGACGGGGGCGTCGGGATCCATAAGGAAGCCCATGGACATGACCTTCACGCCGTGGTTCTCGGCGGGCTCGATCTTGTTGTCGGCGCCGGCGAGCGGCTTGTAGTTGGAGACGCCCATCATCTGCGGCTGGTTGGGGCCGTAGATGTCGGCGTCCATCAGGCCGACGCGCGCGCCGTCAAGGGCGAGGGCGCAGGCGATGTTGGAAGCGACCGTCGACTTGCCCACGCCGCCTTTGCCGGCGGCGATGGCGATGAGATTTTTAACGCCGGGAGGCAGGATGTTCTCCAGGCGCGCGTCCTTCTTGACGGAGGCGGTCATGTTGATCTTGACCGACTTCACGCCGGCGACCTTCTTGATCGCCTCTTCGGCTTCAAGCTGCATCATGCCCTTGAGGGGACAGGCGGGGGTGGTGAGCACGTAGTCGAAGCTCACCACCCCCCCTTCCACGACGAGATTCTGCACCATGCCGAGCGTCACGATGTCCTTGTGAAGCTCCGGCTCGATGCACGTCGACAGCGCCTTCAGAATCTCGTCTTTACCGGGCATATTTAACCTCTTACATCAGGAAAAGCATTTCGCGGTACTTCGGAAGCGGCCACGAAGCGGCCGGCATCAGAAGCTCGAGGGCGTCCACTTCGGAGCGCACCTTGTCGAAGTACGGCTTGACCTTGTCGCAGTACGCGAACGCACGCTTCTCGACGTCGGTCAACGCGTCGGCCTTGGCGAGCTCGGCCTTGAGCTCGTCCACGCCGATGAGCGCGCGCTCCACCTTCTCGGAAACCGAGCGGAGCAAAGACGCCTGCGCCGGGGAGTTGATGCCGTTGGCCGAGAGCGAAGACAGCGTCTTCGCCAGCTCGTTCTGGTACTCGATCGCGGCCGGGATGAAGAGCGTCGTCGTCATCTCGGCGATGAGCTTGGCCTCGATGTCGATGTCCTTGGCGTACTTCTCGAGGAGGATGTGGTAGCGGGAGTGAGTCTCCTCTTCGGTCAGAACGCCGAGCTTGGCGAACAGGGAGACCGACTTCTTGAGCGCGAAGCCCTTGAGGGCCGCGGGCGTGGTCTTCTCGTTGGGCAGGCCGCGCTTCTTGGCCTCGACGACCCACTCTTCCGAGTAGCCGTTGCCTTCGAAGCAGACCGCCTTCGATTCGGTGTAGTACGCGCGCAGGACGGTCGTGACGGCCTCCTTCAGGGTCTTGCCCTTCTTGAGGAGCGCGTCGATCTCCTTCTTCGTCGCGATGAGCTGAGCCGCGACGATCGAGTTGAGGGTCGACATCGGGATGGCGTTGTTGGCCGACGCGCCGACCGCGCGGAACTCGAACTTGTTGCCGGTGAAGGCGAAGGGCGAGGTGCGGTTGCGGTCGGTGTTGTCCTTGATCACGGCCGGGATGTGGTTGATCCCGAGCTCGATCCATTGCGGGTCCGTGCCCTTCGTCACGACGCCCTTCTCGAGGTCGTTGAGGACCTTCGTCAGCTGGGCGCCGAGGAAGATCGACATGATCGCGGGAGGCGCCTCGTTGGCGCCGAGGCGGTGGTCGTTGCCCGACGAGGCGATCGCCGCGCGGAGCAGGAGCCCGTGCGTGTGAACCGCCTTGATGATGGACACGAGGAAGGTCAGGAACTGGAGGTTATCGTGCGGCGTCGCACCGGGCGAGAGGAGGTTCTTGCCGGTGTCGGTGCCGAGCGACCAGTTGTTGTGCTTGCCCGAGCCGTTGACGCCCGCGAAGGGCTTCTCGTAGGTCAGGGCGGCGAGGCCGTGGCGCTCCGCGACCCGCTTCATGATGTCCATGACGAGCTGGTTGTGGTCGACGGCGACGTTCGCCTCTTCGTAGACGGGCGCGCACTCGAACTGGTGGGGCGCGACCTCGTTATGGCGGGTCTTGAGCGGGATGCCGAGCTTGAAGCACTCGCTCTCGAAGTCCACCATGAA
>CALRXP010000205.1:0-5380 GCA_943372155.1 Candidatus Endomicrobiellum trichonymphae
CGAGCGTGCGGATCATGCCGGTGGCGGCGCCGTAGATCAGCTTCTGGGCCTCGGGCTCGTCGACGTAGTTGTCCTGAACATAGCCCAGGACGTCCACCAGAAGCTTGAGCTGCTCGTAGGTCTTGTCCGCATTCGCCGCGTATGCGGGCCGGGCGGCGAGCAGAGCGGCGACGAACGCCGCGATCACTATGCGCTTCATGTCCATTCTCCCTATTTCTTGACGAGCCAATCCGACGGATCCAGCGCCTCAGTGCCGCGCCGTATCTCCAGATACATCTTGTCGCCGGCGGTCCCGAGCTTTTCGCTCGAGCGCACGGCGTCGCCCTTCTCCTTGACGATCTCTCCGAGCTCGCCGTACACGCTGAAAAAGCCGCCGCCGTGGTCCACGATCACGACCTTGCCGTATGAGCGGAAGGGACCCGCGAAAATCACGTTGCCGGGAGCGATCGCGCCGACTGCGCTTCCGGAGGCCGCGGCGAAGACGACGCCCTGGCGCACCGTCCAGGTGCCGAGCTGTTCGTCGCGTTCGCGGCCGAACGGGCGCAGAACCTTCCCCTCAACAGGCCACGGAAGCGAATGAGCCGGACGGTCGAGCCGGGCGACGACGCCCTGCTTGCGGTACTTCCCCGCCTTGCCGATCTTGTCGAGCAAGGAGGCCATCGCCTTCGCGGATTCTTCCAGCTCCTTGGCGCGCCGGGACGCCGCGGCGACCTTCATCTGGGTCTCCTCGAGCGCGGCCTTCTTCTCCTCATACTCGCGGCGGCGGCCGTCGCGCTCGGTCTGGGCGCGGCGCCGGCTCTCATCGAGATCTCGCGCGCGTCGCCCGGTTTCGGCGGCGGCTTCCTCGGTCTTCATCCGAAAGCCGTGCAGGCCGCGCAGGTGACGCGCCTTTTCCACGATCGCGGAGCGACGAAACTCCTCGGCCCATAGCTCCCGAGTGCCGTACGCCTCCGAACGGGCGGCGCCAAGCGCGGCGTGCCGGGCCGCTTCGGAGGCGATTGCGGCCGACCAGAAACCGGCGACGCTCTTCGCCGCGTCCAGACGCGATTTCAGGTCCGCGCGCCGGGACTCGGCACGGCGGATATCGGACTGGAGGGCGTCCACGCGCTTTCGCGACTGAGCGTCGCGGCTCTCGAGGCCTTTGACGTCGGCGCCAAGTTCCTTCTCCGCGTCGCGCAGCTCGTCGAGCTCCTTCAGCGTCTGCTTGAGCTCGGTCTGAATGCGCGACAGCTCTTTGCGTTTGGCCTTGAGCTGGGCGGACGCCGGCGCCGCGCCGAGCGCGAGCAGACCGGCGAGAATCAGGACTCGGCGCGCCATAGCGACAGGGACCACCCGAGAGCGGCGCAGGCCGCCAGCAAGGCCAGCTGGGCGACCGGCTCGGGCCGCGCCCACAGCAGCTCGTCCCGGTGCAACGGCCAGGAGATCGCCAGCGCGAGCGCCGCGCCCGCGGCGCCGCCTCCGAGCGCCCACAGCACCGGCTCGCGGCGCGGACGCAGCGACGAGCTCAGCGCGATCAGCGCGAGGCCCGCCAGAAGGCACAACAACGTGCTCAAGGTCATGCGCAGGAGGTGCGCGTAGAAGCGCAGCCGCAAGATCGCCTGGACCTCGCCGGGTTTATAGCGCAGGTCGGACCAGTCGGCCAGACGTTGCACGCCGTCGAGCCACGCGCCGAGATGGGTCAGCGCCTCGGGCGCCGGCCGGACCTCGAACGCCGAGGGCAGGGGATTGTCCCCGACGAGCGCGACCGATTCGGCCAGCTCGGGATCGTCGCGCTTGAGGGCGGCCAAGGCCTCGTCCGCCGGCACGAAGCGAACATCGGCGACCCCGGAGGCGGCGCGGATCTTCTCTTCGAGGACCTTGGCGCGGGCCTCCTCCAGAGACGCACGCGTGAACAGGACCACCCGAAAATCGTCGCGCAGGGAGGATTCGAGGCGCGTGCAGAGACGCTCCGCCAGCAGGAGGGTTTCCCCCGCGAGCCCGGCGGCCGCAGCGAGCGCGAACAACGACGCCAGACGAGCCTTGCCTGTCATGCGCCCGATTCTATGAAATGCGGGCGTTCAGCGGTAGGGGACGAAGACCGACAGGCCGCGCTTGACGACGTCGCCTATGGTGGGCAGGGCGAGCAGCACCGTGAGGAGCACGAGCCAGAGGCTGCGCGTCATCACGTACTTGAGGAAGCCTTCCTTCTTGACCGGAGGCTTCGCCGCCGCGGCGGCCTCGGACGCGGTCTCCGCCGCGGAGAGCGCGGAGCTGACCTTAACGACGTCGGGCATGCCCAGAGCCTTCGACAGACGGGACACCGGCATCGTGCCGGACACGAAGGCCGTGGCGCCCGAACCGGGCACGGTCTCGAAGCCGAACACGCGGTCGAGCTTGAAGCCGGTCTGGAAGGCCAAGTCGCGCACGCTCGCCGCGATCGACGCCTCGGGATTAGCGGGGTCGGTCACGCGCAGCTTGAGCAGATAATCGCCTGTGAGGCGCTCGTCGCCGGCCGGGCGGGTGCCGCGCTCGACGGCGACGCGCTTGACGCCGGGACGGGCGATCGCGTCGCCGAGGCGGGAAACCGGGAGCCAGCCGCTGATGCGCACCGAGCCGGCCTCGCCGGGAAGAGGCTGGAAGCGCGCGTCGGGGCGGAAAGCCGCCGCCGCGCCGAGACCGGCCACCGCGTCGCGGAGGGACCCGGCTTCCTTCGCGTCGAGCTCCAGAGAGACGAACAACATGCCCTCTCCCGTGGATGGAGCGGTGCCGTGATCGGTCAAAGGCAGAACCTTTTCGTCGCCGGCGAGGCCGGGGTGCCTGGGCGCGGCGGGGGCCCCGAACAGGCGAGCCTCGTAATCGCGGCGCGCGTCGTCGCTGGCCGTGTCGTCCGAGCCGCCCGTGACGGTCGCGGCGGAGGCCTTCGGCGCCTGCGTCGCTTCGGTCTTCGCGGCGGCGGGCGCGTCGTTCAGCTTCTCCGCGGCGGGGACGGCGAAGGGACGAGGACGGGGCCGCGACGGAATGTCTGCGACGGGCCGGATGTCGGGATTGATCTTGATGGGCTTCGCCGCCACGGGCTGGGTCTTCGCGGGTTCAGGCTTCGCGGGCTCGGCCTTGGCGGGCTCGATCTTGCCCTGATGCTCGGGCTTGAGCTCGGCGGGCTTCTGCGGCTTGCTCTCGAAATAGTCGGAGACTTCGCTGTCGGGGTGCTTGTACCCGCCGCCGTCGCCGAAGGACTTATTGGAGAAGGGCGAGGGCTTCGGAGCGGCGGGAGGATCCGCCTTCGCCGACGAGAAACCGAGGACCGCCACGACGAGCGCCGGGAGCAGTTGTCTCACGGCCTGATTCTACCACGAGGCCGTTTCTAGGTCAATAGACCTGTATGCGTAGGACCAAAGACCCATTCCTCTATACGGGCCCTCAGGCTCGCCAGCGCCAAGCCGAGCAAGGCTCCCAGGATTAAGGAGGCCGCGCCGTGAGCCAAGGCCAGGGCCGCCGGCGCGCCGCCCGCGCCGATCGAGGCCACCGCGCCCGAAGGAGCGAGCAGGCCGAAGACCAGCCAGCCGCGGGGATCGCCAAGGAACTTCGGCACGCACGTCGAACAGCCGTCCTTGGCCGCGGTCTCGCGCTTGCCGATGAGGATCAGCGCGAGCGTCAGGCTCGGCGTGCCGATGAGGATTTCCCGCCAGCGCCACGGCCACCACCACAGCGCGTCGGCGGCGGCGGAGAAACGATCCACCGACTCCCACATCCCGGCCGCACGAAGGGCCGCGCGCGGCGCCAACAACCCGAACAGCACGACGCCGAGCAGCGAAACCGCGGCGAGATCGCGCACGCGCAGGGGGCCTCGCCAGCGCGAGCGCAAGGCGGGCCCGGCCGAGCCGAACAACGCGACCGCGCCGACGAGCATCGGAGCGGACAAGGTCCAAATGGTCCAGCCGCGAGCCAGCTCCTCGCGGCGCTCCGGCGCGAGCGCGGCGGCGGCGAGCAGCCCGGCGGCGGACGCCGCGGCCCACGCGGCCGCGAGGCCGGCGACGGTCTCCGGCACCGGAGCGGCGATCGGCGCACGCGCCGCGACCCAGCCCCGCGCCAGACGCTCCGCGCCCAGTCCGGCCCGCGCGGCGAGCAACGGCCCGAGAAGGCCGATCAAGTAAAACAGAAACAGGCGCGCGGCGTTTTCCGTGCGCGACGCGGCACCGGCCTGCGCGCCGGCGGGCGGCACCGTCGCGTAGCCCGCGTCCTTGACGATCTTCAGCGCTCCGCGCAGGCCTTCGAGATTGGAGTCGAGCCCGAGGCCCGGAAACGGCTTGAGCACGAGAAGCCGCAGCGCCCTCCCGTGCACGGCCCGCAAAAGCTCGGGGGCGCGCGCGGTCGCGGGCAAGGTCCGTATCCAGAAACGGCGTCCGGCGACGGCGACGACGGGGCTCGTCGAAGCGGCGACCGGGATCAGGCCCGCCGCCGAGACGACGGAGACGGTCTCCGGGTCGAAGCCCGCCGGCACCCGCGAGAGATCAACCCCGAGCGGCAGCTCCAGCGTCCGCCCGCCGGCCGCGGACGCGGTGGACACGTCGATGCCGCGCGCGGCCAGCGCGTCGGCCAATCGGGTGAGGGACTTCGCGTCCTTGGCCCAGAGCGTGTCCGGCTTCAGTCCTCCGCCGGGAGCGATGAGGCCCAGCGCCCGCCATTTCTCGATCTCGGCGCGCGAAAATAGGAGGACTTCCCCCCGCGCCGCGAGCTCGGCCGCGGTCTCTTCCCGAAGCACGACCGCGGAAACGCCCATCGCCTTCAACCGCTCCCACAGCTCGGGAGTGGCCGACGCGGCGCGGCCCGTCAGCGCCGCGAAGGCGTCGGCCTCCACGGCGGGAAGCACCGCGCGCTCCGGGACCGTCCGAGTCTCCCACACCAGGAACACCGCCGCCGCGGCCAGGACCGCGAGCAGGACCGGACGAGAACGGTGAGGCTTCACTTCGACGCGGCCTCTCGGAAGACGTCGAGGTAGAGCTCGACCGAGCGGTCCCACGAAAAATCCGCGGTCATCCCGGCCCTCACGCGCTCGCTCCACTGAGGTCCGGAGAATTCCGTCAAGGCGCGGTCCAACGCGGCGGCAAGGCCGGCGCCGTCGCCGGGTTCGCAGAGGAAGCCGTTGGCCGGACGACCTTCGCTCGCCGTCTCGAAAACGGTGTCGTTGAGCCCTCCGGTCCGGGAGACCACCGGCACCGA
This sequence comes from Candidatus Endomicrobiellum trichonymphae, assembly GCA_943372155.1. Taxonomy (GTDB): domain Bacteria; phylum Elusimicrobiota; class Elusimicrobia; order UBA1565; family UBA9628; genus GWA2-66-18. The sequence goes on from CALRXP010000205.1 coordinate 5,197, forward strand.
ACCGTAGCGCATCGCGATCATCTGGCCGAGGCCGCACGGCTCGAAGCGCGACGGCATGAGAAAGATGTCGGACGCGGCGTAGATGCGGTGGGCGAACGCCTCGTCGAATTGTCGATGGAAGTGCACCGAGCCCGGGCGCCGGCGCTCGAGCGCCGCGAACATCTCGGTGAGCGAAGGATCCCCC
>CALRXP010000206.1:0-5351 GCA_943372155.1 Candidatus Endomicrobiellum trichonymphae
TCGCCTTCCTTCCAGCCGTCCTTCTCGAGCTGGCTCTTCACCCAGCACGGATAGCACAGCATCAGGCGGTTGATGGGCTTGTTCTCGCCGCAGCGCATGCACATGCCCTTGGAGGGCGGGGCGCGCTTGGGGATCTTGCGGAGATCGACTTCCTCCTGCGGCAGCTCGGTCGTCTCGGGCTCGATCGCCGGCGTCTCGATCACGAGCTCTTCGGTCAAAGTTTTGGTCATGGGGGTGATCATGCGCTAACTCCTCGGTTACATTTCTTGCACCAGCCGCCCACCTTCCCCTGCGGGGACTTGCGGGTCAAGGTCACCGTCTCCTTGCACCCGGGGCAGGCGACCGTCAAGCCGCCCGTGTCGAGAGCGGGGAAATCCTTGTCGAAGGCCTCTTTCGAGCCGTGGCGCGGCTGCAGCCACTGACCCGGCCGGCTCAAGCCTTCTTCTCCTTGATCATCTTCACGAGCTCGGCGGGGAGGCCGAAATGCTCGTTCTCCTCGACCGTCTCGACTTCCTCGACGATCTTGACGCCGAAGCGATCCTTGGCCATGGTGACGACTTCCTGGAACAGGATTTCCGGGGCCGAGGCGCCGGAGGTGAGGCCGAGAGTCTTCACGCCCTCGAGCCACTCATCCTTGATGTCGGCCGCGCGCTCGATGAGGCGGGACTTCACGCCCTTGGCCAAAGCGACTTCGACCAAGCGGTTGGAGTTAGAGCTGTTCGGGGCGCCGAGCACGAGGAGCAGGTCGATGGTGGGGACCATCGCCTTCACCGCGTTCTGGCGGTTCTGGGTGGCGTAGCAGATGTCGTCCTTCTTGGGCGCGCCGAGCTTAGGGAAGCGGCGCTTGAGCACGGCCACGATCTCGCGCGTGTCGTCGAGCGAGAGGGTCGTCTGCGTCAGGTAGGCGATCTTCTCGGGGTTGGGGACCTGGATCTTCTCGGCTTCCTCGACGGAGCCGACGACGATCATGTGCTCCGGCGCCTCGCCGAGCGTGCCGATGGTCTCGACGTGGTCGCGGTGGCCGATCAAAGCAATCGTGTAGTCCTGCTTGGCGAGCGCGATGGCCTCAAGATGAACCTTGGTGACGAGGGGGCACGTCGCGTCGATGACCTTGAGCTTGCGCGCGCGGGCCTCGGCGACGACCTCGGGTCCGACGCCGTGGGCGGAGAAGATCAGCCAAGAGCCTTCGGGGACTTCCTTGAGGTCTTCCACGAACACGGCGCCCTTGGCGCGAAGCTCGTCGACGACGTAGCGGTTGTGGATGATCTCGTGGCGGACGTAGACGGGCTTGCCGCAGATCGCGAGGGTCTGCTCGACGACGTCGATGGCGCGCACGACGCCGGCGCAGAAGCCGCGGATCTTCGCGATCACGAGCTTCTCGATGCGGATTTGAGAGGGGGAGGAAGTGGGCATGGTCATGTCTCCTGGAATCAGACGGCGGCGCGGGACTTCTGCGGAAGCCACGCGGCGACGCGCTCGGCGATCTTGGGGGCGGACAGGCCGATCGAATCGTATAGCAGGTGCGGCGCGCCGTGTTCGACGAACGCGTCGGGGATGCCGATGCGCAGGACCTCCGCGCGACCGGGGGTGAGGGCCTCGAGGACGGCCGAGCCGAAGCCGCCCTGGATGACGTTGTCCTCGATGGTGACGAGGCGAGGAGTCATGGCGGCGCATTCCTTGAGGAGCTCGACGTCCATCGGCTTGACGTAGCGCATGTTGACGACGCCGACGCTGTAGCCCTTGTCCTCGAGGATCTGAGCGGCCTCGAGCGCAGGGTGCACGCGGTTGCCGATGGCGAGCAAGGTGACGTCCGTGCCGTCCTTGAGGCGCGCGCCCTTGCCGACGGGCAGGGACTTGGCCTCGGGATCCATGGTGACGCCCACGCCGTTGCCGCGCGGATAGCGGATCGACACCGGCGCGTTCATCTCGATGGCGGTGCGCAGCATGTGCTGCAACTCGTTCTCGTCGGCCGGAGCCATGACGGTCATGCCCGGGATCATCCGCAGGTAGGAGTAGTCGAAGACGCCGTGGTGCGTCGGGCCGTCTTCACCGACGAGGCCTGCGCGGTCGAGGCACAGGATCACCGGCAGCTTCTGCAGGCAGACGTCATGCTCGATCTGGTCGTAGGCGCGCTGCAGGAAGGTCGAGTAGATCGCGACGATCGGACGGTAGCCTTCGGTCGCCAGGCCCGCGGCGAACGTCACCGCGTGTTCCTCGGCCAAGCCCACGTCGAAGTAGCGCTTCGGGAAACGGTCGCGGAACTTGTCCATGCCCGTCCCTTCGGGCATCGCGGCGGTGATGCCGACGATGCGTGGGTCGTTGGTCGCTTCCTTCACCACGGCGGCGCCGAACACGGCGGTGTAGCTGGGGGGCGGCGTCTTCGTGATGGGCGCCTTGAGCATCTTGGCGGTCGCCACGTCGAACTTGCCCGGACCGTGCCAGGTGTACTGGTCATCCTCGGCAGCGGCATAGCCCTTCCCCTTCTTGGTCACGCAGTGCACCAGGATCGGGCCCTTGAGCTTCTTCACGTGCGCGAACACCGACGCCAGCTGCTCGACGTCGTGGCCGTCCACGGGTCCGAAGTAGGTGAAGCCCATCTCTTCGAAGAGCATGCCGGGGAACAGGAGCACCTTGGCGCGCTTGGCCAGGCGCAGCACCGACTCGCCCCAGAAACGGAAGCGCGCGAGGAACTTCTTGACCTCGTGCTCGGCGTTGCGCACCGCGCCCATCGTCAAGAGCTTCGACAGGAATGTGCCGAGGGCGCCGACGCGGTTGGAAATGAACATCTGGTTGTCGTTCAAGACGACGATGATGTCGGTCTGGACCTGGCCGGCGTTCTGCAGGCCTTCGTACGCCTCGCCGCCGGTCATGCAGCCGTCGGAAACGATCGCGACGACCTTATTGCTCTCGCCCTTGAGGTCGCGAGCGACGGCCATGCCGAGCGCGGCCGAGATCGCGGTGGACGCGTGACCCGCGCCGAAGGTGTCGTACTCCGACTCCGAGCGCTTTAAGAATCCGGACAAGCCGCCGAATTGGCGGATGGTGCCCATCTTCTCTTTGCGGCCGGTCAAAATCTTGTGGCCGTAGGTCTGGTGGCCGGTGTCCCACACGAGCCGGTCCTTGGGCGTGTCGAACGCATAGTGCAGGGCGACCGTGATGTCGGTCGAGCCGAGGCTGGAGGCGAGGTGACCGCCCAGCTTGGACACGGTGTCCAGGATAAAGGCGCGGACCTCGCTCGCCACCTGAGGCAGTTGCTCAGGCTTGAGCTTCTTGAGGTCGGCGGAGCCGTTGATGTCTTTGAGAAGTTCCATAGTCTATTTATCCCTGGTGATGATGTAGTCGGCCAACTCGTGCAAAGTCTCGGCCTTGCGGCCGAACGGCTTCAAATTCGCGTGCGCCATCTCGACGAGCGCGCGAGCCTTCGCCCGCGCCCCGTCCACGCCGTACAGGCTCGCGTAGGTCAGCTTGTCGTTGGCGACGTCGCTGCCGCGCTTGCCGAGCTTCTTCTTGTCGCCCACCACGTCGAGCACGTCGTCGGCGATCTGGAACGCCAGGCCGATGAACTCTCCGTACGAGCGAAGCGCTTCGCGCTCCGACTGCGTCGCGCCGGCGAGCACGGCGCCGCCGTCGAGAGAGGCGACGATGAGCGCGCCGGTCTTGCGGCGGTGCACCGCCTCGAGCATCTTGGCGGCGGCAGCCTTCGAGAGCTTCTTCTTCATGCCCTCGGCGGCGAGGTCGGCCACCTGGCCGCCGACCATGCCCTCGGCTCCGGCGCCGTAGGCGATCAGGCGAATCAGCTCGGCGGCGGCGGGTCCCTTAAGCTTCAGGTCCGCGGCGTTCTCGGCGGCGGCTTCAAACGCCTTCGTGAGCAGGCCGTCGCCCGCGAGGATGGCCATCGCCTCGCCGAACACCTTATGGTTGGTGGGCTTACCGCGGCGCAGATCGTCGTCGTCCATCGCGGGGAGGTCGTCGTGGATCAAAGAATAGGTGTGGATCATCTCGAGCGCGGCGGCGGTCTTGAGCGCCTTCTTCGCGTTCAGGCCACAGCACTCCGCCGCCTCTAAGACCAAGGTCGGGCGCAGGCGCTTACCGCCGGCGAAGAGCGAGTAGCGCATGGCCTTGCGCACGGACTCGGGCAGGTCGGGGGTGGAGGCGAGAAGCTTCTCCATCGCGGCGTCGACGAGCGCGGTGTTCTTCTCCATCGAGCGGGAAAGCGTGGCGTTCAAATGGCCTCCAGGTAAGCGACGAGGTAGGTTCCGAGCGTCTTCATCGCGCGCGAGGAGCGCAGGCCGACGCCGATCAAAGAGGGGAGCGAAGTGACGTGCGTCGCGGCGAAGCGCGCGAGCGCGGCGAGGTCCTCGCCTTCGGGCGCGTCGGCCGGCAGAGACTCGTTCATCTCATCGAGGACGACGCGCACGGCGATGGCGGCCGTCTTGTTATCGGCCCAGCGGCGCAGCGAGGCGGACTCCATGTCGCAGGCCAGGGCGCGCTGCTCTTCGCCGAGCGCCTTCTTGGCGGCGGGCTGAAGGACGATGTTGGTGTGCAGTATCTTGCCGAAGTGGAAGGGGAGGGCGAGCTTGAGCGCCGTCTCGCGCAGGGGCTTCACGAGGTCGAGGTCGACCTCACGGGCGTCGGCCACGAGGTCGCCGCACTTGGCTTCCTTCTGCATGGCGCCGCACAGGCCGGCCGAGATGGCCAGGCCGAAATCAGCCGGAATGAAGCCCCGGCCCAGGGCGTCGGCGGCGTTCTTGGCGCCCATGCCGGTCTTGAGAAGGGTCACTTTGCGGCCGGCGACGATGCCTTCGGCCCGGTCGGAGGCGGCCGTGATCAGGCCGAGGGCCTTGGCGAGGGGGGCATACTCCCATTTCGTCGCGGCGGTGATCAAAACCGGGGTTTTGGGGAGCGCGGGGCGAGGGGATTCGTCGGTGTCGAGCTGATCTTCCATCAAAAGGGGCATCACGTCTATTAGCCCATTTTTTCGGCCGATCTGGAACCCTGTTTTAAGACGTTAGGAGGGGGGCGAAGCGTTACGGCTTGGCCGCCGCCGCGCGGTGCTCTGCGGTCACCTTTTCGGCGCTCTCGGCCGCGCGCAGTCCCTCCACCTTGACCGCCTCGTAGCGCTCGGAGCCCATTTTCCCGTATAGATCCTCAATGGTCAGGAACTCCTCACCGGGCTGGGCACGCAGCGCCGCAATCCGTGCCCGCGCGACCTGGCCCGCCAGATCCGCCGGAGTCTGCCACAGGCTCTTGTGCGTCGAGAGCGCGCCGGCGTCCATGAAGATGACGTCTCCGGCGTTGCGCTGTACTCCATTGATCATCTGCGCGCGCGTCAGAATCATGGGTTGCGGAGA
>CALRXP010000207.1:0-5334 GCA_943372155.1 Candidatus Endomicrobiellum trichonymphae
GCTTCGAGGGCCGCTTTGCTGGCGCCGTACACGGCGGAGCCGATCACGGCCTTCTGAGCCAAGATCGAGGAGATGTTCACGATCACGCCGGACTCGTTACGAGCCATTTCTTTCGCGAAGTCGCGCATGAGAAAGAGGGGGGCCTTCAGATTCGTCGCGATCAGCTTGTCGAAGGCCTCTTCGGAGACCATGAGGGCCGGCTCGTGAGGTTTGTCGATGCCGGCATTATTGACCAAACAATACGGGGAGCCCTTCGCCAGCACGGCGTCTAGGAGAGCTTTTCGGCCTTCGGCCGAAGATAAATTGGCTTGAACGGCGAACGAATTGGGGATCTCGTTAACGAGCGCATCCGCCGCGGCCTTGTTGCCGTTGTAGTGAATACAAACGGTCAATTGTCCTTCGGACTTAACGGAAATCATCTTTGCGATGGCGGCACCAATGCCGCCGGAGGCTCCGGTAACGACCGCGATATCTGACATTACTGAACCTCCATATATCCGCCGCCCCACGCGAGGCCGGCGCCGAGGACGGCATAGACGATCTGGTCGCCCTTCTTTAATTTGTCGAGCCTCTGCGCGATGGCGGAGGGCATTCCCGCGGACGCGATGTTGCCCTGCACCTGCACGTTGCTGATGTGATGCTCCTTCGGCAGGTTCAGGTGCCCGATGATCGATTCCTGCATGACGAAATTGGCCTGGTGCGTGACGGTGTACACGTCCTCGGCGAACAGCTTCTTGGCCGCGGCGATCTGCTCGAACATCTCGACGGTGCGGCGGATCGAGAACTCCCTAACCTTCGAGCCGTCCTGCCAAAAATGACGTGTCGCGTCCACCTTCACGTCGTCGGCGCCCTGCGGGTCGGTGCCGAAAACGATCGGCTCCACCTTGAGGCGCCCCTTATGCTTGAGCGAGCAGATCTGAGCCGCGGCGCCGTCGCCCCAGATGTAGCCGTCGAAGTTTTCGGGGGAGTAATCGGTGCGAGTGGTGTAGGCGCCGGTCTGGATGGTAAGCACGAACTCCGGCCACGCCTGATCGCGCAAGTCTCCGAGGTACATCATGTGGCGTGCGAAGGAGGAGCACGCGGTGTTCATGTCGATGTGCGGGCCGGGGCCGATGCCGAGCGCCTTGGCGATGTAATTCGACGTGCCGGGCACCAGGTCGAAGGGGAGGTCGCAGTTGACGACGACCATGCCGATCTGGGAGGGCTTCACGTCGCAGTGCGCCATCGCCTTCTGCGCTGCGCGCACCGCCATAGTAACCGGCGTTTCGCCGAGCGAGCGGGCGTGGACGATCGCCGCGAGGGGATCCTTGTTGTGCGTCTTGACGATGTACTCGCGCGACAGGACGGAGTAGCGCTTCTGGATGCCGAGGCGCGACATGCACCAGTCGGGCGTTTTCTTCAGCCCGACTTCCTTGTGCAGGAAATCGTTGTCGATCTCGTTTTTCGGCAGGGCCCAGCCCATGCCGAGGATCTGGAAAGGATTGCTCATGCGAGGCCGGAGATGGCCTCTCCACCGTCGGCGCGGATGATCGCGCCGTTGGCCCAGCGCAAGGTCGGGCCGCAAAGTCCGAGGATGGTTTCCGCCACATCCTCGGGCGTGGTCAGGCGATGGAACGGATTGCGGATGCGCGCCTGCGCCTTCATCAGGTCGAAGTTCGGGATCGCGTTGCCGGCGGGCGTGTCGGTAATGCCGGCCTGCATGATGTAGGAGGAAACGCCGTAAGGAGCGAGCTCGACGGCCATCGCGCGGCAGGAGGCCTCGAGCGCGGTCTTGGCGGCGGAGACGGCGGCATAGCCCTTCCACGCCACCTCGTTTCCTTCAGAGGTCATCGCCACCAGCCGGGCATCTTTCGAGAGAAGCCCTTCTTTGCACAACTCTCGGCCCCACAGCAGATAATCGTAACCCATCATGAAGATCGTCTTTTCAAGATCTTCCTGGGTGAGAAGCTCTTCGCGGTACGGGATGCGCGACTCAGCAATGGTGTGCAATGCGTCGCAGCCCTTCTCATGGAAAGCGGTGTTGACGGCCGCCTTGACCTTGTCCACCGGCAAGCCGAGCGCGTCCGCCAAGCCCTTGATGGCCTGCCCGCGGAAGTCGGGGGTCTTGTCTTCGATCATGAGGCGGCAGGAGCCGGCGGCGATGGATTGCATGAACAGGTGCACCTTGCCGGGCCCGCAGTTGGTCTGGATGCTCTCGAAAAGCTCACCGCGGCCGTCCTCGTCGAACAGGTTCAGGTTGTGGGTGACGAGCTTGACGCCGGTCGCCCGGATCTCGTCGAAATGGGGCTTGATCACCGTCTCCACGGTGCCTTCTTTGTCCTTGTGCCCGATTAAAATGTTGAAACCGGCGCGTGCCAGTCTTTTAGACGTCGCAAGGCCGAAGCCCGAAGAGCCGCCGAGGACGACCGCCCAGAGGCCGGAACCGCGAAAATCGAGTGTGTTTTTCTGATCCATTGGGATATTCTACCATGCGCGCGCGAGGGAACGTCATTGATCCCCGTCAACCCGGCGGTGCCAGGCTTTAAGGCTTTAAGCCGAGCAGCTCGGCCTTAATGCCGGGGAACTGTTCGGGCGGGAATTCGCGCGTTGAGAGGAGGCTTCCGTCGGTGCCGTAAATCGATTCCGTGCAGTTCGCCGCGTTCGTGGCGTAGGTCCGCTCGCATATGAACAAGGGCTGTGCTTCTTCTTTCAAGAAGCTATAGATGGCGATGTCGGCGTCCGGGCCGGTGCACAGGAGGGGAGTCTTCTTCAGGAGCGTGGCGTCGCAGGGCTTGTAGTGATACTCGAGGGAGGCGAGGCAGCGATCCTTCTCCCGGTCGTAGCGGTGCTCCACGATGCCCTCGAAGTAACGGGGGGACCGTTGCCGGACCGTCTTGTCGAGCGCCTTGGTGAGAGCCCGGCACTCGACTTCATGGCGAGCGCGCGTCGCTTGGACCGAACGGAGGGCGAACCAGCCGCCGAAGGAGACGACGGCGATGGCGGCGAACGCGGCGGTGGTGGGACCTCGTCGTTTCACGCGGGGCCATTCTACAACAAATTTCGGCCGCTATATTATGGAAAGGCGCTCTGGGACCTTGGACCCCTCTCGCGGGTCCCCTAAAGCACCCTTGACGTAAGCCAATGCCGGGCCTACACTGAGGACATGAGACCCCTCTCGACGATGTTCGCGTGTCTGTTGGCGGCCGCTCCTGCTTCGGCGCAGGTCGTGGGCGAGGCGGCCAACGCCGGCTCCGGTTCCAATGCCGCAGGCGCCGTCGTCGGCCAGGTTCCGGGCGCGATGTCGGCGCCGGCTTTGACGCCCTCCGCGAGTCCGGGACTTCAGGGCTCCGTGTTCGCCGCGCCGTCCGCTCCTGTTCCCGGCAAGGCCGGCGTGATTCCGGCCTTGGCCGCGTCCGCCATCATTCCGATCGATCCGGCTGCGATGCCGGCCAAGAAGGGGGATTATTCGCCGTCCGAATGGGGCAAGCTCGTCACCGACGCGAAGGACGAGGGAACGAAGGCGGTCCTGAGCGCTCGGCCCGGGGACAAGCCGGCGGATCCCCAGATGACCGTGAAGCTCAATAACGGCGAAACCGTCTCGGGCGCGTTCCGCGGCCTGTCCGACGGAAAAATGATTTTCCAGACCGGCGGCAAGTTCGTCGGCCTGAAGATGGACGCGAACAATATCGAAGAGGTGCGCCGTCAGACCGACGTGATCTTCGACGGCAGCGGTTCTTACGGCCATGAAGAGGTGGTCGTGCACAACCGTCCCGCGGTCGCCGATCCGTTCAAGGACGCCGCGCGCTATAAAGGGCGCGTGGTGGATATCGACACGCGCGATCTTGACGATCTCAAGTGGTCCGCGCAGACCCTGTCGGGTCGCGTTATCAAGGCCGACGGCAACGAGATCCTGCTCGAAAGCGCCAAGGGGCAGTATCACATCCAGCGCGAATTCCACCGCATCGACAAGATGGCGCTGCGCACGGATCATTATTCCTCGAAAGGCCAGATCGGCTCGATCTCCGAGGTCGCGGGAAAGATCCCCGACGGCGGCCCAGCTGAGGTCGTCTTGATGGGCGGCAAGACCGTGAAGGGCCGCTTCTTCGGCGTCCGCAAGGATGCGCAGGGCTCGTTCATTCTTATGGAGGTCGCGTCGGGGTCAGGCACCGCGTTCCGCGCCTTTCGAGACTTCTCCGATTTGCGCACCCCGGGCTACGTGAAGGGCGGCCTGCTGGCGGACGCCGAGACGGTTTACACCAACCCCGAAAAATAGGACGGGCGCCGGTTGCCCGCGAGAACCTGGGGTAAGGCCCCGCGGATCGGCGCCCGTCGAAATCCGCGCTAGTTCAGCTTGCCCGCGTCGATCATGCCCGCGCCCTGCTGAGAGGACGTGAGGTTGGCCAGCGGCGTCGAGGCTTTCTTGAGCATCGCGCGCACCGCGGCCGGGGTCGAGGCGCCGCGCGCGACCGCGAGGGCCGCCAGCCCGGCGACATGCGGCGTGGCCATCGAGGTCCCCGACAGATCCACATAGCCGCCGTCCTTATTGACGGATTTGATTTTGGTTCCGGGGGCGATGAAGTCCACCTCGGGTCCGACGCTCGAGAAGTCGGAGAGGTTGTCGTTGATGTCGGAGGCGGAAACCGCGATGGTTTCGGGGTAGCTCGCCGGGAAGCCGACGGGGCCGCCGGAGGAGTTGCCGGCGGCGGCGACGATGATCAGGCCGGATTTCGTCGCGGCGACGACGGCGCGCTTGAGGGCCTCGCTGCCCTCGTCGGCGCCGAGGCTCATGTTGGCGACCTTGATGCCGTGGCTCACGGCCCACTCGATGCCGGCGATGACGTCGGAGTAGCCGCCGTTGCCGTCCTTGTCCAAAACCTTGACCGCGTAAAGCTTGGCCATCGGCGCCACGCCGACGACGCCCTTGCCGTCGCGCTTGCCGGCGATGGTGCCGGCGACGTGCGAGCCGTGGCCCTGGTCGTCGTCCCAGGCCTCGGGATTCTTGGGGTCCAGCGCGTTGAAGCCGCCGACAACGACGCCGGCGAGGTCGGGGTGCGAGCGGGAGATGCCGGTGTCGATGATGGCCACGGCCGCGCCTGAGCCTTGGCCGCGCGGCGTGGTCCAGGAGGCGGCGGCGTTCACGCGGCGGATGCCCCAGGGCTGCTCGGGCTCCGCGGCGGCGGCGGGAGCCGGCTTGAGGGTGTTGATTCGTTTGAGGATGTCGCGGGCGACGTCGCCGAACTCGAACTGGGCCGCGGGAAGAGGCGGGGCGACGGCGACCTGCTTGAGCCAGTTGCGCTTCACGTCGGTCTCCACGAGATCGACCTTGAAGGTGGCCTTGAGCTTGGCCTCGGCGCC
>CALRXP010000208.1:0-5333 GCA_943372155.1 Candidatus Endomicrobiellum trichonymphae
AGGAACGCCCGGACCTCGTTACGCCCATAGTTGTAGATCGACGACTTCCAATCCGGATGAAAACCGAGCTTCGGGTCCGCGTGCTCATAAAGAGCGGTGCCGTCGAAGAAATGCAGTCCGTGGCCGTCGGTTGGGAAATGCGAAGGCACCCAGTCCAAAATCACGCCGATCCCTTCCTGGTGGAGATGATCCACGAGGAACATAAAGTCTTGGGCGGAGCCGTAGCGAGACGAGGGCGCGAAATAGCCCGTCGTCTGATATCCCCACGATCCGTAAAAGGGATGTTCCATCACGGGCATAAGCTCGACGTGGGTAAATCCCAGCTTCTTCACGTGCGCCGCGAGCAAGGGTGCAATTTCGCGATAAGAGAGCGAGCGATTGCCCTCCTCGGGCACGCGGCGCCAGGAGCCAAGATGCGCCTCATAGACCGACATCGGCGCGCCGAGCGCGTTACGCTCCTTGCGGCCCTTCACCCAGGCGTCGTCGCCCCACTCGTAACCCAAATCCCAAACGACGGAGGCGGTGCGCGGCGGCTCTTCATGACGGAAACCGTAAGGGTCGGCCTTCTCGCCCTTGTGCCCGTTGACGTGCGACGACACGTAGTACTTGTAGACCGCGCCCTTCTCCACGCCGGGGATGAAGCCTTCCCAGATGCCGGAGGAGGCGCGCGGCTTGAGAGGATGCTTGGTCTTCGCCCAGCCGTTGAAGTCGCCGATGACGGAGACTTTTTTCGCGTTCGGGGCCCACACGGCGAAGCGCACGCCCTTCTTGCCGCCGCGGGTCTCGAGATGCGCGCCGAGCTTGTCCCAGAGTCGGACATGCGTGCCCTCATTGAAGAGGTGCAGGTCGAGATCGGTGAGCGCCGACGACTTGGTGTCGACGGGTCCGATCGTCACTCGAGCTCCGGCGCGCGCCCGCAGGCGCCGGTGAGGAGGGCCAGGCGGCCGGCCAGGCGAGGCGTGAGCGCGTCGTCGTCCATGCGCCAGCGCCAGTTGTTTGCGGTGGTGCCCGGCCGATTCATACGTGCATCGCCACCGCAATTTAATAGATCCTGCATCGGCGCGATCGCCGTCAGCGACGGCGAGCGCCAGACCAAGGACGTCAGGTCCCAGGAGGGCAAGACGGGCTCGCGGCCCAGGGCGCGGCGGAAGGCGCGCCGCTCCTTCTCCGCGTCGGCAGCGGAACGCTGGGCGTTGACGGTCCCGTCGTCCTCCCACCAACCGCGCGTGGTGTCGTTGTCGTGCGTGCCGGTGTAAGCCACGCTGCGCTCCGGCCACTGCGAAGGCCAGTCTTTCTCGGAGCCGCCGAAGGCGAATTGCGCCAGGCGCATGCCGGGCAGCTTGTACTTATCGCGCAGGGCGATGACCTCGGGCGTGGCGACACCCAGGTCCTCGGCGACGATCTCGAGGCCTTTGACCTCGCGCAGCACGGCGTCGAAGAGCTCGTCGCCGGGGGCCTGCACCCAGCGGCCCTTGATCGCAGTGGTTTCGCCGGCAGGAATTTCCCAGTAATTGCGGAAGCCGATGAAATGGTCCAGCCGCAGGGCGTCAAAGCGCGCGGAGCAGGACTTCAGGCGGCGGATCCACCACGCGAAGCCGGTCTCCTTGTGACGGCCCCAGCGGTACAGCGGGTTGCCCCACAGCTGGCCGACGGCGGAGAAGTAGTCCGGCGGCACACCGGCGACGACGGTGGGCCGGCCGCCCTCATCGAGATAAAAAAGATCCTGATTGGCCCAGCAGTCCGCGCTGTCGTGGCGGACGTAGATGGGCGCGTCGCCCATGAGCGCCACGCCGCGCGCGGCGGCGTGCTTGCGCACGCCGTTCCACTGACGGGCGAAGAGCCACTGAGCGAACTCGTGATACCGGATCTCGTCGGGGATATTGGCGCGGGCCTCGGCGAGGCGCGCCGGGTCGCGGCGGCGCAGGCGCTCGTCCCACTCGGTCCAGGGCTTGCCCTGGTTGGCGTCCTTGAGGCCAAAGAACAAGGCGTGATCGGCGAGCCAGGAGGCTTCCCGTTCCCGGAAGACCTCGAAGTCGTCCTTGTCCTCGCGCGAGGCGCGCTTGCGGAACTGGGAGAATGCGGCGCGAAGGGTCTTCTCCTTGGATTGGCCGAGCTCGGACTTCTTGAGCAGGCCTTCGGTCGCCAGCAGGTCCGTGCAGATCAACGCCGGGCTTCCGGCGAAGCTCGAGGGCGAGGCGTAGGGCGAACCGATCTCGTCGGGCGGGCACACGGGAAGCATCTGCCACCACGACTGGCCGCAGTCGGCGAGGAAATCCACGAAGCCGAGCGCGCGGGCGCCCAAGGTTCCGCCGCGCGGGCCGGGCAAGGACGTGGGGTGAAGGAGAACGCCGCTTAAGCGGCGGGACAACGAAGGTTTGGCGGGCATCGCGGTCTCATTCTAGCAGAAGTGGTAGGATGTCGCTTATGTGCAGCCGCTACACGATCGGTCAGGATCCGAAGACGGTCGCCGAACGATTCGGCGTCGCCGCGGCCCCGGGCCTCAAGGCACGCTTCAACATCGCGCCGAGCCAGGAGGCGCCCGTCCTGTTCATGGCGCCGGAACGCCGCATGGCCCTGCTCAAATGGGGCCTCTTCCCGGCGTGGGCGAAGGGCCCGCTGGCCAAGCCCCAGATCAACGCCCGCGCCGAGACCGCCCTCGAGAAGCCGTTTTTTCGCGAGGCGTTCCGCTGGCGGCGCGCGCTCGTCCCCGCGGACGGCTGGTACGAGTGGCCCAAGCGCGGCGCCGACAAGTCCCCGCGCTGGTTCTCGCTCAAGACCGGAGAGCTGTTCGCCTTCGCGGGCCTGTGGGAGCCCGGGAATTTCACCATGCTTACCGTCGAGCCGAATCCGGCCGTCGCGCGCTTTCACGACCGCATGCCGGCCATTCTCGCCAAGGACGCGGAGGCGGAGTGGCTCGATCCGAAAACGAAGGTCGAGCGCCTGCAGGAGCTTCTGCGGCCCTATCCCTCGGACCTGCTCGATATCCGCGCGGTTTCCCCCCGCATCGGCTCCTCCGCGGTCGACGAACCGTCGCTCCGCGATCCCGCGGTCAACGCTCAAGGCGATCTTTTCTGATAAAATCCGAACGATGATAGCGCAAGCGGCGTTTCTCGAAAGGCTCTTCTCTTTCCTGTGGGAGGAGTATCGCGACCGGGTGGACTACGCCCGCGCGTACGAGAACATCCTCAAGGACTGCGGCGGCACCTTCCGCAACGACCACCTCGCCTTCCGAACCTTCGCGACGCAGGAGCGCTGGTCGGGCATCGCCGCCCTCTCGCGGCCGTTCGAGGCCCTCGGCTACCGTCCCGCCGGCGCGTACGACTTTCCCGACAAGCATCTGACCTCGATCCATTTCGCGCCGCCGTCGGAGAGCCTGCCCCGGCTCTTCGTCTCCGAGCTGCGCGTGTGGGAGCTGTCGCCGAAAGCGCGCAAGATCGTGCTCGCCTCCACCGCGCAAACCACTCCCGGCCTCGACGACGCGGAGCTCGCGCAACTCTCGGACCTGCCAAAGCTTCCCGCCAAGTTGCGGGATAAGCTGCTGCGGCGTTGGGCCGCGCAGTTCGCGCGGCGCTGGCCCGCGCCGAAGGCCGCCGACGCGGTCGCGCTCGAGCGCGAGTCGCAATTCGGCGCCTGGACCTTGCTCCATGGCCACACCGTCAATCATTTCACCGCCGCCGTGCATTCTCACGAGGTCGACTCGCTCGACAGCATCGAGAAGACGATCGCCGCCCTCAAGGCCGCCGGCGTGCCGATGAAGCCCGACATCGAGGGCGATCCGGGCTCCAAGCTGCGTCAGTCGTCGACGCAAGCCGTCGTCATCCCCGTCGAGATGCGCTCCGGCTCGCGCATGGTCAAGAAGCCGTGGACCTACGCTTACTTCGAGATCGCCGAGCGGCCGCTCATCGACGGCCGCCGCTTCGAAGGTTTCCTCGGCGGCCAGGCCACGAATCTCTTCGAAATGACGCGCCGCTCATGAACCCCGCCGCCCAGCGCCCGTGGCAGGTCCTGCTGTCGGCCCGCGCCGGCGCGCCGCTCGTGGCCGGCCTGCCGCCCGCGGTGCGCGCTGCCGTCCGCGCCGGCCAGGACCTCAAGCCCGACCGGATCGTCATCGCGGGCGCCGACGAGGCATTCCTGCGCAAGTGGTCTTTCCAGCTTCGCGCAGCCGGGGTGCCTACGCTCGGAGACAAGATCGGCGCCGGCGCGCTCGACAAGCGTCTTCCTTTGCTCGCCCTTGATCCCGAGTCCTTTCCCGATGAGGGCGGTCTATTCGTTTTCGCCAAAGGGGCCGAGGCCGTCGCGCAAAGCGGCGCCGGCGACTCGACCTTCCTTCTCGCTGGACGCCCCGTCGCCGCCTTGCGCTGGAATCCCGCCGCGTTCGGCGCGGGCGCGCATCAGCCTGAGGAGGTTCTGGCGAAAGCGCTGTCCGCGCCTTCGGCCACGATCCCCTTGGGCGGCTTCCTCGACGCGCGCGGCGCCGCCGCGGACCGCTCCGCCGCCGTCCTGTACGCGCGCCTGTCCAAGGACAACGACGGCTACATCGCCAAGTTCGACCGCACACTCTCCATCGCGATCACCCGGCTCCTGCTTCCTTTCAACGTGACGCCCAACGACGTCACCACCGCCGGCCTCGCCCTCAGCCTGCTCGGCGCCTGGTGGCTCGCCGCGCCGTCCTACCGCTTGCAATTCCTCGGGGCGTTCGTGCTCTGGTTCTGCTGCCTGCTCGACGGCTGCGACGGGGAGATCGCGCGCCTCAAGCATCTCTCCTCGCCTTCGGGCGCGGCCTACGACGTATGGTCCGACCACTTCGCGCACCTCGCCACCTTCGTGGCCTTGCCGATCGGCGTGGCCCGACTTCACCCCGGCCGCGATTGGCTCGTGCCCGGCGTCCTGCTCGTCACGGGCTTCCTCGCCTGCGGGTTCTCGGTGTGGTATCTCGTCCTGCGCGTGCCGGAAGAGAAGCGAGGCCCGCTGGCGCTCACCGTCGAGCGCATCGCCAGCCGCGACTATGTGTACCTGATCTTAGCCCTGACCGCGATCGGCCGCCTCGACTGGTTCGTCTGGGCGGCGGCGGTCGGCTCCCACCTGTTCAACGCCTTCCTCTGGCTGCAGTCCCGCCGCGTCGTCGCGGCCGCCTAACCCCGGAAGTCCCCTTTCCCTCTAGGCCGCATACCATCCGATTTTTGGGTCCTCTGGGCCGGACACGCGCCGCGCTCTATTACTAAAGTTCGCCTGCCTCGGAGGATTCAACCATGAAGAGCGCCGTCCTGTTTTTCCTTTTGTCCCCCGCGTCCGTCCTCGCCGGAACCGTCGCCCGGATCGGCGTCCTGCCCGGC
>CALRXP010000209.1:0-5303 GCA_943372155.1 Candidatus Endomicrobiellum trichonymphae
TCCTTCAGCTCCTTTTCCGCTTGAGCGTCGCGCGGCCGCAAAGCGGGCTTCAGACGAAGGACCGGCACCTCGCCCTCAAAGCCCTTGAGCTTCGCGTTCTCGCGCCCCGCCCCTTCGAGCAAGGCCGCGACGCCGGGCTCGGCGGCGGCTGAGCCGCTGATCATCGCCTCGCCGTCTCCGGAGAGCTTCATCAGGCGCGCGGCGGCGTTGACGGTATTGCCGAAGTAGTCGAGCTCGCCCGCGCGCTCCTCGCGGATCACGCGGCCCCAGCTCACACCGACGCGCGGCCGGAACAGGCGCCCGAGCGGCGCCGCCATGCGCAGCTCCGCCATACGGCCTTGGATGTCGCCCGCCGCTAGCACGGCGGCCTCGGCGGTCGGGAAGCTGGCCATCACGGTCTCGCCTTCCGTCTTGACCACGACGCCGCCGCGGCGCTCGACGGCGGCGCGCACGTGCGCATGAAAAGTCTTCACCGCGGCATAGGAGCGCCGCCGGCCGTAACGCTCATAAGCGGTCGTCCAGCCGTCGAGGCCGGCGAACATAGTCGCCGCCTTTTCGATCGTAACGATGTCCACGGGCCTCGGCTTTTCCGGCTCGCGGCTCGGCGCGGAGGCCGCACCCTTCAGACCCGGATCCACGACGATCTTGCCGCCCTCGGCCGATGCCGCCAAGGCGAGAGTCCTCTCCACCGCGCGTCCGTAAATCTCGGGCGCCGCGCCCGTCGCGTCCACCAGAACGCGGCCCACGTGCACGCCGACGCGCAAGACGGGCACGCCCGTCGCCCGCTTTTGGATCTCTTGCGCGGCGCCGAGGGCCGCGGCGTAGCTCGGAAAAGCGATGAGGCTCCCGTCTCCCAGGCGCCGAATGACGCGCCCGTCGAAGGCGGACGCGGCGGATTCCGCGTCGTCGATGACGCCACGAATCATGCCGTGCGCGCGCCGGCTGCCCTCGGACAGATGTAAAGACGTGGAGTCTTTCGCGTCGAGCACGAGCAAGCCCACGCCACGGCGCTCATAAACGCCCGCCGCCTTGGACAAATCAAGCGGCGCCGTTGAAAAAGGCGTCGGCGGCAACGACGGCATGGACGGGGCGGACAAAAGCGGTACGGCCGAAAGCCCGAGCGCGGGCATGACGGGCGTCCACAGAGACAACGCAGGCGCCTCCGCCACGGGCCCGAGCGAGCGCGACGGAAGCTCGACGGCGGCGGAAGCGCTCGCCGCCGCCAGACGCAGGAACAGCAGCGCCGCGGTGCTCATCGAAGTCAGGTTAACACCTTCCCCCACCCCCGGGGAGCGCCGAGCGGCCCAGGCGGGAGACGGCAAAGGGCCTACCGCCCGCGCCTTGCGCGGGCCCCGAAATCCGTCTAAACTTCGCATATGTCCCACCGCGTATTGGTCGTCGAGGACGATCTCGACATTCAGGGTTACTGCAAGACCATCCTGGAATCCGAAGGCTTCGCCGTCGATGCCTGCGACACGGCCGTCGAAGCCCGCCGCCTCTACGCCGCCAACCGCCCCGATCTCGCCGTCCTCGACATCGGCCTGCCCGACGGCACGGGCATGGACCTTATGAAGGAATGGCACGGGTTCCCCGGCCCCAAGGTGCCGATCATGTTCCTGACCGCGCGCGGGGACCTCAAGACGCGCCTCGAGTGCTTCCAGGCGGGCGCGGTGGACTACGTGCACAAGCCCTTCGCCGCCGAGGAGATGCTGGCCCGGGCCAAGGTCCATCTCCAGGTGAAGAAGTCGCATGAGGAGCTGGTCAAGCGCAACTACGAGCTCGAGCTCGTGGCCCGTGCCCGCCAGGATATGACGGACATGATCGTGCACGATCTCAAGGCGCCGCTCACCGCGATCAAGGGCACGCTCGAGCTCATTCACTCGCGCGGCCTCATCAGCGAGAATAACTATGTTTCGCTCTTGTCGAATGCCGGCTCCGCCGCCGATTTCATGTTGCTCATGCTCAACGACATGCTCGACCTGGCTCAGGCCAAGGCCTCGGGCCTCAAGACCGACCTCGTCGCCATCGACCCGGCCATGCTGCTCCACAAGATCGAGACCTTGTTCGCGGGGCGCATGAAGCTGACCGGAGCGTCCGTCGTCATGCGCGTAGCCCCGGGCGTCGAGAAGGTGCGCGCGGACCAGAACCTGCTGTACCGCATTCTCGCCAACCTGATCACCAACGCGATGAAGGCCGCCCCGGGCGCGAAGCTCGTCGAGGTCGACTGCGGCTTCAACGGCGTGGCCGCGCGCTTCGTCGTCTCCGACCGCGGGCCCGGCGTCCCCGACGCGGAGAAGAAACGCATCTTCGATAAATACGTGACGAGCGGGCGCAAGGACGCGCTCGACACGGGCACGGGCATCGGCCTGAGCTTCTGCCACGCGGCGGTGACCGCGCATAAAGGGAAGATATGGGTCGAGGACCGGCCCGGCGGCGGCTCGCGCTTCATTTTCGAGCTCCCCCAAATAGACGCGTAAATCCCCGATTTTCCAGTTGACGGGCGCCCCGGGGAATGGGACCATTGGACCCATGAAGAACATAGGCCTGATGGTCGCTCTCCTGCTCTCGTCCGCCGTCGCCCGCGCCGAGGACTTTCCCCCCACGATAGCCCCGGCGGCCCCCGCCAACATCTGGGTGACCTTCGACCAGGCCGACCTCGCCAAGGCCAAGAACTTCCCGCTCGCGACACCGGTCGCCAACGACGGGAAGACCGCGGTGTACCAGGTCCGCGCCGACATGCTTCCCATCCTGTCGCAGTTCATGCACGACAACTTCAATCGCTGCGGCGGCTTCCTCGCCCACGGCTCCGAGGCGTCCGCGCGCGCGTCCATGCGTCCGACCGCCGTCGGCCCTCGCGCGACCTACTCGCTCGACCAGCAAAGCGTCGTGACGCCGATGGTCTCCAGCGTTAAGGAAGCCAATATCCGCGGCACGATCTCTTCGCTCGCCGCCTACAACAACCGCTACTACCAGTCCGACACCGGCGTCGCGGCCGCGCGCTGGATCCAGGGCCGCTGGTCGGAACTCGCCGCGAAGATGCCGGGCGCCTCCGCCGCTTTGTTCGCGCACGACTCCTGGAAGCAGCCCTCGGTGATCCTCACCATCCCCGGCTCGGCGAAGCCCGAGGAGATCGTGGTCCTGGGCGGCCATCTCGATTCGATCAACGGCTGGGGCAGCTCGAGCGCCCGCGCGCCCGGGGCGGACGACAACGCCTCCGGCATCGCCGTTCTCACCGAGACCGTCCGCGTCCTGGCCGAGTCCGGCTGGCGCCCCAAGCGCACGATCCAGGTCATGGGTTACGCCGCCGAAGAGGTGGGCTTGCGCGGCTCGCAGGATATCGCCGCCAAGTATTCCTCCGGGGGCAAGAAGGTCATCGGCGTGATTCAGTTCGACATGTCGAACTTCGCCGGCTCCGGCAACAGCATCTCTTTGTTAACGGACAATGTGGACCCGGCTCTGAGCGCGTTCACCAAGCAGCTCATCGAGGCTTACTCGGGCGCGACGGCGGCCGAGACCGAGTGCGGCTACGGCTGCTCGGACCACGCGTCCTGGACCAAGAAGGGTTATCCCGCGGCGATGGCGTTCGAGTCGTCCTTCGACGACATGAACCACAAGATCCACACCGAGAACGACACGCTGGCGACCTCGGGCGGGGACGCCTCTCACTCGGTGCCGTTCGCCAAGCTCGCGGTGGCCTTCGCGGTCGAACTCGCGAAGTCGGCTACGCCTTCGAAAGCGGCTTTGGCCAGGAACTGAAGAGGAATAGCTCGCCTTCGCGATCCGCAACGGTCACTTTCGCGCCCGCGACCGCGTCCTCGTAACGAACGATCGCCAGGCCGGTATTTCCGGACACGCTGGTCAGCTTTCCGGTCTCCTTGCCGTCGCGCCAAATGACGGAACCGGCCGCCGGCGCTTCGCCCGCGAAGCGGACGCCCATCAAGATTTTATTCACATGGCCGCGAAACACGATGCGGGACACCGTCTCCTGGCCCATGTAGCACCCTTTTTCCATGCTGATCGCCGCGTCCTGACGAGCCTCAAGGGGAAGCGACTCGGCGTTCATGTCCGCGCCGAACCAAGGGAAGCCGGAGGCGACGCGCAAAGCCTCGAATTCGGCGTCGCTCAGGGGCTCGGCCTCCTCGGGCGGATCCACGCCGAGAAGCAGGCGCGCGGGCTCGCTCAAGCGCGTCCAGGGCAGGCCTCGCTCGAAGCCTTCGCCGATGATGATCCAGGCCTGCTCCGAGCGCAGGGCCTTGAGCGTGGACTCCGACAGCATGATCTTTTTTTCAAAAGCGGTCAGGAAGCCGATGGCCGCGTTGGGGCGCGTGACGGCGAGTATGGTCTCCGGGGTTTCTTGATACAGTTCGCAGTCGGCGACGAGCAAACCCTTCGGCGTCAGCACGCAGGCGGGCAGACAGACCCCGGTCGCCAGCTTATTGAGGTCGGCGGTGACGAGGCCCTGCAAAAAGGTCTTGGCGTCCTTCCCGTGAATCCGGAAGAAACCCCACAATGAGACGTCGTACGCCCTTAAAGCCATAGCGCCATTATAGCTATCCTATCCGGGTGAAACGCGAGATCGGTTTTCTTCTGGATATGGACGGCGTCGTCTGCCACAACATGCCCGCGCACGAGGAAGCGTGGACGCGCTTCTTTAAGACGAAGGGCATCGATATCGAGCTGCGCGAGTTCCGCGAGAAAACGATGGGCATGCCCACCCGCGAGGTCCTGCGCTACTACTATAAGCGCGAGGTCCCGCCGGAAGAGGCCAACGCCGCCGCCGTGATCAAAGAAACGTTGTATCGCGAGTTGTACCTGCCCAAGCGCGCGACGGCCGAGGGCCTACTTCCCTTTTTAAAGGGCGCGCGGGCGGGCGGCTACCGCGTCGGCTTGGGCACCGGCTCGAAGGACGACAACGTGACCTTCATCCTGGACGGCCTGGCGCTCCGGCCCTGGTTCGACGCGGTCGTCGACGGCGGCATGGTCACGAAGGGCAAGCCCGATCCCGAGACCTTTTTGATTCTCGCCGACAAGCTGAAGGTGGAGCCCAAGAACTGCGTCGTGTTCGAGGATTCGTTGCTCGGCGAGGAGGCGGCGCGGCGCGCGGGCATGCAGGTCGTCGCGATCACCACGTCCCACCGCGCCGACGAGTTCAAGCACGCGGCGCTCAAGGCCGCCGACTTCAAGACTCTCAGCCCCGCGAAGGCGGCGGCAACGCTCAAAGGATAAACCATGCTCCAGCCCTTCAATGAATTCGTGCTGCGCCACCGTGAGAGGATAGAACTCATCGCCGTCATGATGCGCAT
>CALRXP010000210.1:0-5277 GCA_943372155.1 Candidatus Endomicrobiellum trichonymphae
ATGACGTTAGGGTCCTGGCGCAAGATCGCGCGCAGGCCCGTCGCGAAGGTGAGCCCGATCTTGGAGAACGCCTCCATCTGGTTGATGCGGTCGATCACGTACTCGACGGGATCCTCCAGGGTGACGATGTTCCGGTCGGGCCGGTTGAGCTCGGTCAGGGCGGCGTACAAGGTCGTCGTCTTGCCGCTGCCGGTGGGGCCGGTGACGAGAATCAGTCCGTTGGGGCTCTTGATCGATTCGGCGAAGCGCTCGAGGACCGGCTTATCGATGCCGAGTTCGGTGAGCTTGCGCAGGGACTTGCTCGAGTCGAGCAGGCGCATGACGATTTTCTCGCCGTGCACGGTGGGCAAGGTCGAGACGCGCACGTCGATGTCGCGCCCGCCGTACGTGAAGCGGATGTGTCCGTCCTGGGGAAGGCGGGTCTCGGTGATGTCGAGCTTCGCCATGATCTTGACGCGCGCGACGATCGCCGCCTCCGCCGATTTCGGATGCGTCGCGCCGTCGTGCAGCATGCCGTCGACGCGGAAGCGCACGCGCACGAGCTTGCCCGCCGCCTCGACGTGAATGTCGCTCGCCCGGCGGGCGAGCCCTTCTTGAAGCAGGCCGTTGACGACGTCGATGACGGTATCGCCGATCTGCGGAGAGGCGGCCTTGCCCGCGGGCGCGGGAGTCCCCGGCGCGGACGGCGCGGCGATCTTATGACCGTAGACGAGTTGGATGGCGTCGAAAAGGTTTGACAGCGTCGTCATGATCGGCTGGACATGCAGGCCGGAGAGCCGCGCGACCTCGTCGATCGCGTCCACGTCGCTCGGGTTGACCATGCCGATCGACAAGGTGTCCTCGGTGCGCAGAACGGGCACGACCAGGAGCTTTCGCGCCAGCCCCTCCGGGACCAGCGTGGCGACCTCGGGATCGAGCATGCCCTCGAAGCTGGTGAAGTACGGAATCCCGAGCTTCGTGCTGACGGCCTTGTCGATGTCCTCTTCCGTCGCGAAACCCAGGGAGACGAGCTGGGCGCCGAGGCGGCGCTGCTCGCGATTGCTTTGCTTCAGCGCGATCTCAAGCTGCGCGGGAGTGATCACGCCGAGCTCGACGAGGATGTCCCCCATCCGCATTTTTTTACCGCGGCCTGAGGAGGATTCCATGTCAGATGACTCCTTGCGCGATGAGCGCTTCGATCCGCCCAATCAGCGCGGCGGCATTAAACGGCTTCTTCCAGACCTCGTTGGAGCCCAGGGACACGGCGCGTTCTCGCCCGACCGAGGCTTCCTGCCCGGTGATTACGATCGTATACGGACGCTTGGCTTCCGGGCGTCCGAGCTGTTCCAGAACCTGAAGTCCGTCCATGCCCGGCATCGCGAGATCCAGCAGGAGCAGATCGGGCGGCGTCGCCCGGATCATCTCCAGTCCCTCGCGCCCGTCTCCGGCCGTTTGAACGAGAAAGCCGCGTTTATCGAGAAGGTGCCGCATCAGAGTGGTCAGGGCCGCGTTGTCGTCGCAGACCACGATGAGCTTCTTCGGCGCCGGAGAGGCCGTTTCTCGGACTTCGTCCATGGGGCAGAATATTACCAGTTTATCCCGAGAATCAAGGACAAATCTCTAATACCGGACGACGAGCCCCAGGTGGGCGCGGGAGGCGTACGGGCGGGAGAATTCGGCCTGATTCAGCAGCTGCCAGCCGTAGTCGGCGCGGAAGGACACGTACTTGGAAACCGTGTACCGGAATCCGGGGCCAAAGCTCAACAGCTTGGTGTCGGCGCGTTCGCCCTGAAGGCGCGTGTGATTGCTGCCGGCGCCGTAATCGACGAACACCAAACCCTGCCATTTGTCCGGGAAGCTTTCGAGCTTGGGAATGACGGAGAGGCCTCGAAAGGCGGGCGCCCGGACCTCGGCGGTCGTCAGATAACCGGAATCCGAATTGAAGACGCGCGTGTCGTATCCGCGCAGGTTGTCATAGCCGCCGAAGCCGAGTTGCTCGCTCGGCAGGAGGTTGCCGTCGGACTGCTGGAGCGTGAGGAGGTTGACGAGCACGAACCCGGCCGGGAGATTGGTCGTGCGGCTCAGCTCGGCCTTGCCGTAAATATAACGGGCGCGGGAATCGGCGCGGCTCGCCTGGAAGGCCGCGTTGCTGTTGTGCGCGGTGAAGCCCCCGGGGCTGAACACGCCCGTCGCGCGCAAGGTGGTTTCACCCCAATTGTCTTTGAGACGCGCGCTGTAGCCCAGGCTTCCCTGCGCGATGTCGGTCGCCACGGCGAACACGGAGACGCCGCCGAAGGTCAGGTTGTTGTTGCTTTGCTTATAGTCGAAGCCGGCGGTCAAGGAGTGCTTGTAAGAGGCCGTCCCGCGAAGAGGGACCTCGTAGCGGACGCTGGCCTGCCAGTTATAGCCGCCGAGGTCGAACGGCTGGGGCAGGATCGCCTTGAGGTCCGCATAGGTGCCGAACACGGTCAGAACGTGGCGCCAGGGGAGCGGCTGGGTATAGCTGGCGGAATGGGCCCGGAAGGCGCGCCGGTCGGGGCTCGTGATGAACTGATAACTGAGGACCCCGTCGCCGCCCAGGACGTTGCCCCAGTCGCCGCCCAAGGAGAGGCGCTGGTTCTGCGTCTGGCGCGTGCCGGAATCGTCGAAGCCCGCGTAGACGCGCAGCGGGAATTGGTCGGTCTGCTTCAGCAGGAGATTGGCCTGGCCGAATTCGGCGCCCTTCACATACACCAGGTCCACCTGACGAAAGGGGTTGCGGTTGAGCCAGTCGAGATCTTCGGTGATCGAGTTGACGTCGAGCTGGTCGCCGGACTTGGACCGCATCATGCCGGCGATCTGCTCGGCGCTGAAATTCTTGTTTCCCATGACGCGCACCGACCCGACCTTCGCCTGAAGCACGAGGATCTGAAGGACTCCGTCGGTGACGTCCTGGGGCAGTATGCTGACGTCCACGAAGGGCTGGCCGTGCTTGCGGCAGTACAGCGCGATCTCATCGAGGATCTTGACCCGTCCGCCCTTGGTCAGCGGCTGACCGAGGTACTTCGACAGCATGGACTTGGTCTCGGAGTTGTCGAGCAGGGGGATGCCCTGAATCTGGACGCCGCGCACGTTGACGAGGCCTTCCTTGACCACGGACTCGACGTCCTTGACCAGGACGAGCCCGGTCAGCTTGTCGACCAGCACGGTGTTGGGATTATCCGTCCACTCCCCCTCCGCGTGCGCGGAGGGTAGGACGGAGGCAACCAGGCACAGCGCGAGAACGAGCGCGGTCGGACGCGAGCGGAAGATCTTCACTTGCTCTTCTTCTTCTTTTTCTTCTTCGCGTCGGTCGAAGAATCGGATTCATCAGGCGAGGCCACGGCGTCGCGCATCGTGCCGAGGTCCCAGTTGAAGAGGTCGCTCGAGTTCGCCGAGCCGTTATCCTCGACTTCGGCCAAGCCGCCGCCGTCCTCGAAGATCGAGCCGCCGTGGTTGCCGCCGAACGGACCGTTGTCGAACGGGTTCGGGTTGTTGTTGATCGCCCCGAAATTGAACACCGGCGGCGCGATCACGGGCTCGGCGGAGGTGTACAGGAAGCCGTTGCCGGTGAAGCCCGGAAGCGGGCCGTTCTTGTACGAGCTGCTCCACTGCGTCGAGCCGGTCAAGCCGCCCCGGACGTCGTTGTCGGGCGACACGGAGTAGATGAGCCAGCGGCCAAGGCCCGTAGGCGTGATGAGATGAGCGCCCGCGTTCTTGAACGAGCGGTCGGCGACCATGAGGACGCCGTCGTCACCGTAGGAAGCGAGGTCGCCGCCCATGAGCACGTCGCGGCCGAATATCCGAGCGTTGCGAGCCGACAGAGCCGCGTTCCACGCCACGTCGAAGCCGCTGAGCGAAACGTCGCCCGCCGTGACCGGGCCGTTGAGGGTGATGTTCCCCGCCCCGACCACGCTCGGCACGGAGTTGAGAGAGCCGCCGAGCAGGGAGCCGTCCGTGCTGTCGATCGTCAGCGCGTTGGCGCCTCCGGCGATCGCGCCGTTGACGGTCACGTCACCGCCGTGGCTCTTGAGGACCATGTCGGCGCCGAGCGTCACATCGCCGGTGTAGGTCTGCGCCAGCGCGTCCACAAGGCCGCCGTTAAGGGCGATCGTTCCGGCGCCCGCGTCCACGTCAAGGGTGTAAGCTCCGGTCCAGCTCGCGCCGAAGGTGATCAGGCCGCCGTTGCTCGCAAGGCGCGCATCCGTCGTCAGCAGGACGCCCTGGCCGTAGCTCTGAGCGCCGCTGGTCGTCACGTTTCCGTTCGACAGAGTCGTCAGGCCCGTGCCGGTCAGGATCAGCGATGACAGCGGCATCAAGTTGCCGATCGCGCCGTAGAAGCCGATGTTGCCGGACTCCGCGTTGACCTCGAGCTTGTGCGCGCCGTTGACCATCTGATGGAAGGTCACGTTGCCGCCGTGGCTGTTGATGATCAGGTCGTTGAGCAGGAACAGGTCGTTCCAGTAGTCCTGGTTGCCGATGGTGTTCACGGCGCCATACAGATTCTTGGCCCCGGTGCCGAGCAAGGTCAGGTACTTCAGCGGCATGACGTCGCCGATGGCGTCCCAGAAGTTGATGTCGCCGGCCGCGGAGTCCACGGTCAAGCCCTGGCCGCCGTAGGTCGTGCCGTTGACGGTCTGGTAGAAGTTGAAGTCGCCGCCGTTGCTAGCGAGCAGCGTATCGGCGCCGAGCGCGACCTTCTGGCCGTAGCTCTGCGCGCCGTCGGTCGTGATCGCGCCGCCGTTGATGACGGTGGTGCCCGCGCCCGCGCCGATCGTCAGCGAGGTTAGCCGCGCCGTGTCGCCGACCGCGCCGTTGAAGCCGACGTCGCCGGCGCCGGCGTTCACCGTCAGGGCCTGAGCGCCGTTGACGCCGCCGTTGAAGGCGACCGCGCCGCCGTTGCTGGTCAGCACCGCGTCCGAGACGAGGTTGAGCTCGCCGTTATAGGTCTGAGCCGCGGTGTTCACCGTGCCGGCGTTCATGTTGACGTTCGCCGCGTTCACTGTCAGAGCCTTCAGGCCGCTCACTGCGCCG
The DNA here is from genome assembly GCA_943372155.1 of Candidatus Endomicrobiellum trichonymphae. Classification (GTDB taxonomy): domain Bacteria; phylum Elusimicrobiota; class Elusimicrobia; order UBA1565; family UBA9628; genus GWA2-66-18. The sequence goes on from CALRXP010000210.1 coordinate 5,032, forward strand.
TTCAGGGTGACGTCCGCGCCGTTGGCGTCGAGCGTCGCGTCGTTGCCGAGCACGAGCGCGCTGTTGTAGGTCTGCGCCAGCGTATCCACCGAGCCGCCGTCGATCTTGGTATTGACCGCGTTCACGGTCAACGTCTGAGCGCCGGTCACGGCGCCGCCGAAGGTCACGTCGCCCAAGGTGCTGTCGAGGGTCGTGTCCGCGACCAAGGCCAGGGCCTGGCCGTAATTCTGATCGCCCGTGGTCTTG
>CALRXP010000211.1:0-5250 GCA_943372155.1 Candidatus Endomicrobiellum trichonymphae
GACGGGGACGGGCATCTTCGCCAGCTCGGGCATCTTCAACACCGTAACGCTCACGACGCCGACAGCCGCCCTTTCCATCACTGTGACCAATACCTTGATCGATGTCACGAACATCGGCTTTCTCAAGCTGACCTCGAACAATGCGACGAGCACCAACCGCATTTTCTGCCTCACCGCCGGGCGCCCGGGACAGTTGCTCGTCATCAAGTGGGACACCAACTCCGGAACCAACGAGGGGCAGCTCAACGACGGCCTCTCCGGCGCCGGCAGCTGCACCTCGGCCAACGGAGCGCAGCCCGCCGCGCTCTCCGCCGTTTGGCCCGCGGCGACCAACCAGACGGACGACGCCATCCTCTTGATCTGGGGCGGAAGCGAATGGACGGAGATCGGACGATCGGCCAACTGATGCGGCCGCTCGCCGCCGCGGCAGCCCTGCTGCTGGCGGCCGCCGTGCCTCTGTTCGCCGGCGAGCGCATGACGAGCACGACCAACGACATGGCGCGCAGCAACGCGGGCGGCGGGGGCGCGGCGACCAATCTCGTGTCCGCCACCAACCGTCTCGACGCCGGTCTCGACGAGGACGTCGCCGGCTCGACGGCCATGGCGTCGGCGACCAACCGCATCAATCCCGGCTACATCTCACAGTTCGCTTTCCCCGGGGCGGTGACCGATCTGACCGGCCTGGACGACGTGAACACCTCGACCGTTTCGCTTCAGTGGACCTCCCCCGGCGTGGACGGTTCCTCCGGCACCTTTCAGACCGGCTCGCAGTATTTCCTGAGCGTGGCGAGCTATACCGTCCCCGACCCGTTCGCGCTTTACTCTCAGGCCAACGTTATCTTCTCGACCTCGGGCGATCTTCCCGGGGCGCGGCTGAGCACGGGGATCACGGGCTTGATCCCGAACACGACCTACTTCGTCTCTCTGTGGACGCTGAGCCAGAATGGCGATTTGTCCTATCCCAACCACCTCTCGACCTTCACCACGCTCGCGCTGCCGCCGGCGCAGGGCGCGTCGCAGTTTCTGTCCGTGCAGCGCACCTCGGTCACGGTGGCCTGGGTCGCGTTCCCGTTCGCCCCCCCGGACGCATCGTCGAAGACGAGCGAGGGCTACGTGCTCGAGGCTTCGTCCAATAACTTCGGAGCGCTGGCGCCGGCGGGCGCCCCTATTTTCTCCTCGGTGACGTACAGCGTGGCCGCGAGCACTCTGAGCGTGGGCGTGACGGGAGTGGACCTTGATCTGGCCAACACGTATTACTTCCGCGTCGGCAGCTACAATCACGAAAGCCGGCCGAACTACACGTATCTGAATCGGCTCAATTTCCAGATTCTGCAGTCGACGGGCCTCGTGACCTTGGGCCCGATCAACCCGAGCGTCACGCGCTCCTCGGTCTCGACGAGCTCGATGGTCGTCGTCAACGTCGGCAATTGGCCCGTGACCTTGGAGCTTGCGGCGAACATGGCGACGACGCCGTCGAGCCCCTGGACGCTCTCCACCGCCCCCGGCGACGAGATCGCCACGCTTCAGACCGTCATCAAGTCCGGCGTGGTCGAGCCGTTGCCGTCGGCCTTCAGCACCTTCCTGACGCCGACCTTCCGGGCGTGCCAAGCCGCAGGAAATTATGCCGGCACGGTCCAGGACTGCGTCCAAATTCCCGCTGGTCAGGCGCGGACGTTCTGGTTCCGCTTCGTCATGCCCGACTCGAGCGCCTCCCTCGGGCCGGAGACGATGCGGGTCATGACCACCCCCACCTACCCGTAGCGGCGCTCAGCGCAGGAGCGGGGTCCAGTCCGCGCGCTCGCCGGAAATCGTGCTGACGCGGATGTACTGCGCCTTGGCGCGCTCGAAGTCCTCGCGGTCGCCCAGCGCGCGCGCGATGTCCATGCGGCGGCGCAAGGAAAAGACGAAGCTCGGGTCCATCTCCGAGGCGAGCTGGATCTCTCTCTGGGCCTCGCGCAAGGTGTTCTCCCCGTGGCTTGAGGACAGCGCGAGGGCCGTGGCACGGAGCTCGTGGGCCATGGGATTGCCCGGGTGCAGGCGCACCGCTTCCGCCGCCAGCTGGCGGGATTTCTCGAGAAGCTGGAGGCCCTGCTCCGGAGGCACGGCGTCGATCGTGCGGAACAGGTTGTTGCAACGCTTGAGCAGGTACTCGAGGTTCCAGGGATTGAGCTCCGTCGAACGGCGCAAATCGTTGACCCCCTCGAGATGCAGCGGGTCGGTGAGCATCGTCGAGTAGACGATCTCCTGGCCGCGCCGGCTCAGGAAGTCGGCCCGGCAGAAACGTCCGTACAGGAGCGCGCAGGCGGCGCAAAAGAGAATGCCGGCCGCGGCGGCCGTGCGGCCGGTCCGGATCTCGACCTCCTTCCCCTCGCGGCAAAGAAGGCCGGTCATGATCGCGGCCGTCGCCAGGGCGGAAATAGGAATCGGATTGAGCTTGGCCTGCACGAAGAGTCCGAGAAGGCCGGCCGCCATCGCGGCCTTATCGCCGTCGAGAAGACCGGCCGAGGCGTTGTGCCACAGGCGCGTGCCGAAGACCCAGATCAACCACAGATAGGCGGCGAGGCCGAAGACGCCCCAGGTGACGGCGGCCTGGAGAAAATCGTTGTGCGCGCTGTATTGAACGGTCGGAGAATTGTGCGCGACGCGCAGGAACTCTTCTGTTTTATAGCGACGGAAGGCAATCATGAACGTGTCGGGTCCCCACCCCACGATGGGGCGTGCGGCGAAGCCGGCGAGGCCGGACTTGAGCGTCTCGATGCGAAGCGAGTCGCTGTTTTTCTTGTGCAGAGCGCGTTGCAGCCCCCACAAGGCCAGGGGCGCGCACACGAGGAGCACCAGCCATTGTTTTTTCGTCGGACGCACTTTCCCGGTGCACCATAAATAGGCCGCCGCCGCGACGGCCCCGCTGACCCACGCGCCGCGCGCGAGCGTCAGCCACAGCGCGGCCAGCAGGAGCGCGCCGGACACCGGTCCCAACGGACCTCGCCTTGCGAGCGTGCGGTGCAAGGCGGCCGGCAAGAGCAGGGAGAGGCAGGCGCCCAGCATGACGGGGTTGCCGATCGTGGAGGTGATGCGCAGTCCGGTCGGCAGTTCCTCATGCGTGATCGGGTCGCCGTAGGCTCGCTGCCAAAAACCGAAGAGGGCCATGGGGATGACGGCGAGGAGGCCGGCCGTCAGCACGTTTTCCGTGTGATCCTCCGGTCCGGCCGCGGCCGCGTAGTACAGCGCCGCGCACATCCCGAGCGGGAGGAGGCCGTAGAACGGTTGAGGATGGACTCCGAGCACGCTGATCGGCGGATCCACCGAAAAGGCGGCGGAGAGCAGCATGGCCCCCCCCAGGGCGGCCAACGGGAGATCGAGGGGCGTCGTCTTGAGCCGGTTCTGCGCCAGGCCGATCCAGGCGAGGGCCCCCGCCGCGCCAATGAGCGCCATCTTGACGAGGGTGTAGGAGTCCGAGATCTGGGGCAGGACGGCGACGTGGCCGCCGAAGACGGCCAGAAGGAGTCCGGCGAGGGTCAAGCGGGGCATAAATCGGTGTCCGACTTTAGCAAATTGACGCTTCCGGGGGCCAAGGCCGGAAATTTGGGGCGAAAACACCTATCAACACTCAACAACACTCAAACAACTTGAAACACTGAATATGGACCGTCCATTAAGTGTTGTTTGGTGTTATTTATACTATTTTAACTACCATTAGAGATGTGATGTTTTTGCGAAGAAACCTTCTCAAATCAGTCGCCCGGACGCCCGGTACCCGCCATGCTATAGGGGTGCACTCAGGGCATGACTTACTCACGCGCGAATGGAGAGAAAGCCCCGATGAAAGTCCCCACCAGACTGGCCGTGGTCCTCGCCTTGTCGTTGATTCCCCTCGGAGTTCCCGCCGCCGCCGCGGGGTTGAAGACCCCCCTCGGTGAAGTCGTGATCCGCGGTTTGCGCATCGGCCAGACGTACTCGATGTACAAGCTCGTCAACCTGCCGCTGCGCGTCATCAACACCGGCAGCGAGACCACCGAGATCAACATCGAAACCGTGCGCGCCTCGGCGATCACGCCCGGCTACGAGCCGATCCCGACGCTCGATTGGGTCACGGTCGAAAAGGGCACGTTCACCGTCGCGCCCAATCGCGAAGCGGTGACCGATCTGATCATCTCGATCCCGAACGATCCGAAGCTCCTCGGCCGGCGCTTCCAGGCCGATGTGTGGACGCATTCGGTGGATCACCGCGCGTACCTGGTCGGTCTGAAGAGCCGCCTGTTGATCCACATCGATTCCACCGCTCCGACGGATGAGGAGCTCAAGAAAAAATACGTCGACGAGCGTCTCGCCGATCTCGACTTCTCCATCTCGCCGACCGCCGCCGAGGCCAAGGACGTGGCGATCGGACGCGTGGTGGATCTGCGCAAGGAGAACAAGCTCGTGATCAAGATCGTCAACCCGAACGATCGCGTGCTCAACTTCCGCGTACGCGCGATCCCCGTGGCCGAAAGCCTCATCTTCGCGCCGGCGGGCTACTCCGAGGCCCGCGATCCCAATTGGCTCAAGGGCGAGAAGGACGTCGTCAAGATCGAGGGCAGCAGCATCGCGAGCCTCGGCCTGAAGCTGAACATCCCTGACGAGCCCGGGCTCCGCGGTCAGGACCTGTTCTTCGTCGTCGCCTTCGAAGTGCTGGAGCAGAAGATTCCCGTAAGAGCGTATTACCGTCTGATGGTGCACACCGCGAAGTAAATTTCCGAAAAATTAAACGCAAAGGATAAATGAAAATGAACGCGAAAACGAAAGTGAAGTGGCTGGCCGCGGCGATGATGCTGCTGTTCGGCTTGAAGGCCGAGGCGCAGGCGGCGAACCCGTCGGCGTACCTGAACATCGACGTGACGATCGTCAACAACGTGTCGGTGAGCGTGATCGGCGTGCAGTCGGCGACGCAGACGGTGACGTGGACCGGCCAGGGCGTGATCTCGGCCGCGTCGACGGCGACCGTCACCAACGACTCGGGCTATCTCTCCGAGCGCTGGGAACTGACGACGCGCGCGAACTCGTGGGACTCGGGCACGGGCGCGGCGGGCTGGACGATCGGCGCGACGAACGGAGCCGACACGGTGCAGTTGAAGGCGGTGTTCGGCGCTTCCGGCATCGCGGCGGCGTCTTGCGTGGGCACGACGCTGTTCAACAACAACGTGATCGCGCCGGCGTTGCTGAGCTCGACGCAGACCCCGTACACGGCGACCATCCTCGCCGACACCATCGTGG
>CALRXP010000212.1:0-5239 GCA_943372155.1 Candidatus Endomicrobiellum trichonymphae
AAGACCCCGGGGATTTTTTTGGCCTAAAACGCTAATATTTCCCATGCCTCGAATTCACCGCCGGAGCGGTTTCACCTTGATCGAGCTGATGATCGTCGTCGCGATCATCGGCATTCTGGCGGCGATCGCCATTCCGAAGTTCGCCGAGCTGATCCGCAAGTCGTCGGAAGGCGCGTCCAAGGGCAACCTCGGCGCCCTTCGCTCGGCGATGAGCATCTATTACGGCGACATGGAAGGGCAGTACCCCTCGACGGTCGGCGCGTTGACGATCGGCGGCAAGTACATCGGTGAGATCCCCGCCGCGAAGGCTCCGAATTATCACGCGGATTCGAGCGGAACGACTTTGTTCTCCGTCGCCGGACTGACGGACGTCGGCGGCTGGGCCTACATGGACGTCGCGACCAACGCGAACATGAGCAACGTCTACGTCAGCTGCACCCACACCGACACGAAAGGCACGATCTGGACCGCGTACTGATTCAGCGCGGCTCGTAAACCGCCGACCTTTCCTCCGCGTTCCCGTACACCTTCTTAAAGCGCGTCTCATCCTCGAGCCGGAGGTGGGCGCGCTCCACGGCCCGTCTCGGCGCCGCCGACTCGTCCGCGTCGAGGCCGTAATTCTGTCCGTCCACTCGCAGGATCAGTCCGACCTTCGCCGCCTTGAGGGCCGCGGCGAAATCCTCATCGCGTTCGGCCAGCGGAAGGGCGCGGCTGGGCAGGCCCGATAGCCAGCCGTCGCGGACGGGCTCGGCGCTGCTGAGCAACGTGCCGGGGCGGGCGGCGAGCCAAGCGTAGGTCCGCGCGAGCTCCGGCTCGGCCCAGGGGCTCGGCCGGGCGAGGCGGGGCAAGGTCTGGGCTCCCAATTGCAGCGCGAGAAGGACGCCCAGGGCGGGCTTGGCCGCGCGCCCGAGCCCGACGGCGAGCGCCCATAGGAGCAACGGCAGGAGCGGAATCAGGTAGCGCTCGTACTGCCACCCCCAAACGGCCAGCATGAGCACGGTGCCGCCGAGGGCCCACGCGGCGGGATCGTCGCCGCGGCGCTTGAGGGCTTCAAAGAGGCCCTTCAACGAGATCGCGGCCAGGATGGCGCCGAGGACGAGGGCGAGCGCGCGCGCGGCCCGCGAGGGAGGGAGGAAGCAGCCGCCCCATTCCCCGGCGTAGTAGCGCGCGTTCGCGAGCACCACCTGGCACATCTTGAGGAAGGGATTACGTCCGTAAGTGAACGAGAACATGTCGAACTTCTCCACGGAGTGAATCCGCGACCACGACCAGGCGCTCCAAGCGCCGAACGCGATGAGCGGGGGCAGGAGCGCGCGAGCGAGATCGGCCGGCTTGCGCTTTTTGGCGAAGCCGGCCGCGAGGGCGGGGAGGGCCGAGACGCCCGCCGTTCGCGTGAGCAACAACGCGGCCGCGGCGAGTCCCGCGGGGAGAGCGCGGCCGGCCTCCGCCGCCGCCAGCAGGCCCAGCAAGGCCAGCGTGAACGGCGCCTCCGACATCACCACACCGGATTGAGACAGAACGAGCGGGGAGGACGCGAACACGCCGGCCGCGAGCAGGGCCGTCGTCTCGTCGACGCGCCGGCGAAGCCAGGCCCAGAGGGCGACGGGCACCGCCGCGAGGAAAAGCGCGGAGAGCGCCTGAAACGGGCCCGTTTTTTCAGTCAGCCACGCGAGCGGCGCCAGGACCGCGGGCCACGCGGGGTTGATCATCGTCAGAGGCGGGCAGCCGGGGGAGGTGAGCAGGCAGTAACGGCCCATCGCCAACGCGCGCGCTCCGATCAGATACAGCACGTCGTCCTGCTGACGGCCGAAATACTGGGCGGGCGCGAACGCCAGGATCAGAAAGGCGCACGCGACGAGGATAAGGACGGAGCGCGGAGGGACGGGGCGCGTGGCGTTCAAAAAAATGGCGGAAGAGGAGGGATTCGAACCCTCGAGGGCTGTTAACCCTACACGATTTCCAGTCGTGCGCCTTCGACCACTCGGCCACCCTTCCTACAGAAGGGATTATACAGATTTTCAGCGCGCGGCGGCGTTCCGAGCTTCGAGTCCGTCCGCCAAGGCCCGGGCGCGGGCCGCGTCGGGATCCTGGGGGGCGTAGCGGGCGAAGGCGCGCCAGTGGGGAATCGAATCGGCGGGCCGTCCCGCGGACATCAAGAGCCGCGCGAGATTGTAGTTCGCCGTCGTGTTCCAGGGAGCGAGGGCGAGGGCCCGGCGGAAATCGGTTTCCGCCTCCGCGGCGCGTTTGCCGGCCTGCGCGACGAGGCCGGACAACACCCATGCGTCGGCGACGGCGGGATCCCGGGCCAGGCACTCGGCGGCGCGCCGGCCCGCCTCCGCGGCGTCGCCCCGTGCCCAGGCGTAGCGCGCCAGATTGTAGTACGGCAGAGCGAGCCCGGGGGACAGCCGGACCGATTCGGCGAGCTGGGCCTCGCCGTCTTCCGCGCGGCCGGCGAGAATCAATTCCGTGCCGTACGCCGCGCGGGCCCGGGCCGAGACCGGATTGCAGGCGAGAACCGTCTCATAATAGGGAAGCGGGCCGCGCCAGGCGCGGACGAACGCCGCGCAGGTCCAAGCCTGTCCCGCGATGAAAATCGCGCCGCAGACGGCCGCGGTCCGGGGGCTCGCGGCGCGCGCGCGCGCCCACACGACGCCGAAGGCCGCGGCGAGGCCGATGCTCGGCCGGTACAAGAAGCGTTGCGCCCCGATCGTGTCGAGGGGGACCAGGACGTGGGCGGTGGGGAGCAGGAAGATCGAGGGCGCGCACAGCCAGAACGCCCAGGCGGCGCGGCGCTTGAGCAAGGCATACGCGCCGGCGGCGTAAGCTCCGGCGAGGATTAGGAGCGGCGGCCACGAAGGAATCGCGGACGCGTGCGCGTCGGCGATGAGCGGTCTCGCGTAGTCCGGGCACAGGCCGCCGCCGGTCAGGCTCGGGCGGAGGTAATGCTCGAAGGCGAACCGCGAGACGGTGAGCGCTGCGGTAAGCCGGTCCGCGAAGTACGGCTCTCCGCCGCCGAAGCCGATGCCGAAGAAGCCGAGGCGCAGGACGAGATAGACCGCGATCAGGGAAAGCATGGCCGCATGAACGCGACGCCGCTCGGGGGCCCAGGGCATGGCCCCGTCGAAGGCCCAGTCCGACAGCGCGAGGAAAATCGGGAAGAGAAGCGCGTGCTCTTTGACGAAGAGCGCGGCGAAGAAGAGGCCGAGGCCGGCGGCGGCTCGCCGCCGATCGAGGAGAAGCCAGGCGCCGAGCAGGAGTGCTGCGGCGAGCAACTCCGAGCGTCCGGTGAGGGCCGCGACGGCCTCCGCATGCGACGGCATCACCGCGAACGCGAGCGCTCCCGCCGCGGCGGCGGGCCGATCGAGCCTGCGGCGCAGAGCGGCGAAGACCAGCGCGCACACGAGCGCGTGCAGCAACAGGTTGACGGCGTGCATCGGCCGCGCGTCGCGTCCCGTCGTCAGGCGCTGGGCCAGGTAGCTCAGCATGAGGAGGGGCCGGTACTCATGCACGCGCGCGCCTGAGCCCTGGGCGGCCTCCCAGTAGCCGGTCCTCAGCAAGGTCCCGGCTCCGGCCGCGCCCGCGTCCAGCAGGACGTTCTCGCCGATAATCCAGGAATCGTCGTGGAGGTAGGCGCGCTGGGTCAAGGTCGCGCCGTAAGCGGCCAGGCACAAGAGCATGGCGGCGATGAGGACCGACGCCGTCGAATGAACGCGCCTGTATCCGAGCATGGGGGGATTATCCTATTTTGTCGGGGCATGACACCGACGAAGGACCGGAGTGCGCTGTACTGGGCCGCCTCCCTATCCGCGCTCGCATTGCTGGCGCCCGCGCTCCTCAACGGAGAGGGCCTCCTGCCGACGGCGGCGCTGTGGCGCGTTCCGCCGTGGAACTCGATGCTCGCGCCTCGTCCCGGGGCGGGCCTGCTCGCCGACCAGCTGCTCTATCTGGCCCCCTGGCGGCAGTTCATGCGCGAGGAGTTCCTGTCGGGCCGCTTCCCTCTCTGGAACCCTTATCTCCTCGCGGGCGTCCCGTTCGCGGCGTGCATGCAGGCCGCGCCGTTTCATCCCTTGAACTTCGCCTTGCTGTGGCTGTCCGCGGTTCCCTTCACGTTGGCGGCGGCGTTTCTCAAGCTGTTCTGCGCGGGCGTTTTCACCGGCCTGCATCTGGAGCGGCTCGGCGCGTCTCGCCCGGGCGCGGCTTTGGGCGCGGTGGTCTTTGCGCTCGGCGGCTTCATGGTCGCTTGGCTCGGCCATCCTCACAGCGCCGTCGCCTGCCTTCTTCCCGCGCTTTTTTGGGCGTTGGGGCGTCTGTCGGAACGACCCACGCTCAGGAACGCCGCGGCGCTCGGACTGATCGGGGGCCTGGCGCTCCTCGGCGGCCATCCGCCGACGATGCTCCACGTGTTCGCCGCGGCCGCCGCCTACGCAATGTTTCTCGGCGCGCGCGTGCCGGCCTACGCCCGCGTCCGTTTTCTCGGCGCCATCTTCCTCGGGGCGACGCTCGCGGCCTGCCTGGCGGCGCCAGCGCTGCTGCCTTATCTCGAATACCACGGGTTGAGCTCTTCGGCCTTCGCCTCGGCGGCGTTGTCCCGCTGGGGAACGCGCCTGTCGCCGTGGCTGCTCCTGCATCTGCTCATGCCCCTGGCCTCGGGATCGCCCGCTCTCGGCTCAGAGATCCTGGCCGGGTTGTTCGGTCTCGGCCCGGAGAGCAATTTCATCGAGAGGGCGGCCTGGACCGGCTTGATTCCGCTCGGCTTCGCCGCGTTGGCCGTCGTGCGTCGTCGAAAGGACGGCGAGGTGATCTTCCACGCGGGGCTCGCCCTCTTCGGCCTGGCGTCGGCGCTCGGTCTTCCTCCGTTGCCCTGGCTTTGGAAGAGCTTGCCGGGCCTTCAGGAGGTCAATCCCACGCGCCTGCTGCTCGTCTGGACCTTCGGGGTCGCCGTGCTCGCGGGGCTGGGCGCGGGTGTCGATCCCGCGGACTTGTCCGTCCCGGAGGCTCGCCGCCTGAGGCGCCTGGCCTGGATTCCTCCCGTGTCGGCTTGGACCGTTTATTGGATTCTGGTCTGGCGCACCCTCGGCGAGCTGCATCAGGCGGAATTTGAATTCGCCCTCTTGGTGATGGCACTTCTTCTGGCGGAGGCGCTCGCGTTGCGCTTCGTGCTCTCGATGAAGCGGCGGGCGTGGGCGCCGTGGCTGGCTGGCGTGTTTTGTCTCGCGCCGGCGCTCGGGGTCAATCCCTC
>CALRXP010000213.1:0-5208 GCA_943372155.1 Candidatus Endomicrobiellum trichonymphae
CCTGCGCTCGACACCCTGATCTCACGCGGCTGGATCCGCTCGGGCTCCTGGCTGATCGCCTTACGCGAGGGCCGCAACGCCCACGGTCAGCGCATTCTTACGCTCGACGCTCTCGACGCCGCCGCGCCGTCCGCCGGCACGATCGCGCACATCGACTTGGTCCTGCAAGGCGACGGGCAACCCGCCGTGCTCGACGGCCCCCTCGACGTTAAGTCCGATCCGTCGCGGCTTCCTCCCGGTGCGGAGGCCGCCGACCTCTCTCACTGGCGCCAATATCTGTGGTTCGGCTTCGCGGTGACGCCCGCCTGGCAGGGGAAGGGACTCGGTAAAACGCTTCTCGATCTGGCGTCCGTTCTGGCGGCGAGAGAGGGTTCGGACGAGCTCATCATTTACGCGACCGAATCGTCGCGGAGCTTCTACCTCGCGTGTTTCAAGGACCGGGTTTCAGCCGACGAGCCCTTCAAGGGCGCCGACGAAGAGACCTACCACCGGATCGTCGCGTCGTTGCGCTGAACTTAAGAGCGGAGCGAAGCGAGAAGGCGACGTCGCACCGACAGCGCGATGCGCGTCAGCTCCGCGCGGCGCTCCGCGAGCGCGTCCACGGTCCAGGTCGCGTGACGCGCGGCCAAGGTCAGGTCGTCGCCGTCGAGGGCCGCGATCGCGGCGAGAAGGTTCCGGGCCGCGATGCGCTTGGCCTCGACGCGTCCGCGTCCGGCCCACTCCGCGGCGGCGAGCAGGGTCGCTCGCGCCTTCGCTTGATCGGCGGCGGACGGACGGGGGGAGCTGAGGAGGGCTTCGGCGACGCGCAGGGCCGTTTCGCGGTCGAGGGTCTGGAGATAATCCTCGCGGGAGGACTCGAGCGCGTGCACTTGGGCGCGCAAGGTCGCCGACATCTCCGCGTAAGCGATGGGCGTGCGCGTCTTCACCTCGGGATGGGGCACGAGGGTCTTGGCGGCCAGAATCGCGTCGGACTTCGGACGCTTGGCCATCGCGTCGAAGGACGCGGCGGCGTTCAGGTCGGTCGCGTCGCGTCCGGCGGCGCGCAAAGTCGCGGCGGCCGCGCGCAGAAGCTTCCGGGCCTCGGCGGGACGTCCGTTGCGGGCGTGCAAAGCGGCCTGCTCGAGCTCGGCGTGGATGTTGGACCAGCGGTTCCAGACGAGATAAGGCCGTCCGTCGCCGAAGGTCTCCTCGCTCGCGGCCAAGGCCTCGGCGCGCAGGGCTTCCGCGGACGCCGCGGCGGCGCTGTTGTGCGCGCCGACCAAGGACCACAGCGCGGCGTTACGCTTGAACGCCGGCGGGCCGACGGGGGAGTCCTTCGAGAGCATCAGGCGCGCGGTCCGGATCTGGCTCGCGGCCTTGTCGTCGTTTTCGGGAAGACGAGCGATCACGCCATCGAAGTCGGCGAGCAACGCGCGCTTGAGCTCCAGAAGCGCCGGCGCGGGCTCGCCCGCCTTCTCTTTAGAATGGATCGCGGCCAAGGCGGCGTAAAGGCGGTCGGCGTCGTCGCGCAGGCCGAGGGAGGTGCGGGCCGGAAGCGCCGCGGCGGGAACCGGCGCGACGGGCAACGTCGGCGCGGCGGCGGCGGAGAGGGAGGGCGTCAGCGCCGGAATCAGGGCGCTATTGAAGGAAGGCGCGGCGAGAGGAACGGAGTACAGTGAGATCGCGGGGGCGGCAGAGCCTTGGAGCGCGGGAACGACGCGAACCTGGGCGGCGGCGGGCAAGGCGAGCAGCAGCGCGAGCAGCGAGCGGATCATCATGAGCTATTCTACCGCGCCCGCGTCGCGCCGCTCTGGGTCCTGCGTCCCTCTTTCCATAGGGCCATAAGGACCGCCATTGACGCGCACCTGAGCGGGCGTTACACTTAAGCGTGGCGAAAATCCTGGTCGTCGACGACAGCCCCATCACGCGCGCCATGATCTCCGATTTTCTCGTGATGAGCGGCCACCAGGTGATCGGCGAGGCCGAGGATCTGAAGCAAACGCTCGCCGCCTACTCCGCCCATCACCCGGACCTCGTCACGCTCGACCTGTCCATGGGCTCTGAGGACGGCTTCACCGTCCTGCGCGCTCTGCGCGCCTCCGATGCCAAGGCCAAGGTTCTCATCGTCAGCGCCAATACCCAGCTCGAGATCTACGACGACCTCATCAAAGAAGGCGCGACCGGGTTCATCACCAAGCCCTTCACGATCGCCGACCTCGTGACCGCCGTGACCAAGGGGCTCGGCGCGTGAACCTGAGCGAAGACGCGCAGAAGGCGCTCACCGCCGTCGTCGCGGCCGGCGCCGCGGGCTGTGCTTCCAAGCTCGGCGAGGTCACGCATCATGAGTGGTCGGTCGACGGGGTGACCGTGAGCCTCGATGAAGCCGGGCCCTTCGCCGAAGTCCTCGCGTCCGTCGCCGTGGATCACTACGGCTCGCATCTCAGCTTCCCGGGGGGGAGCTTCCTCGTCCTCTGCTCCGGCAAGAGCGGCTACCTGATCACGTCGGCCTTCACGCGCGACGTACAGGATCGAGTCGAGAGCATGCCCAAGCGCGAGGCGCACGCGCTGGGCGAGGTCTCCAACATCATGCTCAATCCCATGCTCGGCCACCTGGCAAAGGCCTGGGGCATGAGCCTGATCATCTCCTCGCCGAAGTCCGGATTGGCGAGCCAGCGTGAGCACCTGTCCCGGGCGCTGGCGCGCTACAAAGAGGGCACGCCGCTTGCCTCCACCTTCTTCATCAAGCTCGTCTCCCGCCAGCTGTTCAGCGAGTGCCTTCTCCTGCTGTTTCTCGACCGGAGCCTCGTCGAAAAGATCGCGGCCCGCTAGGACTTAAGACCCCTGGCGCGGCCGCCCCCCTGGGGCTACACTTCGCCTGATGACCCCTCGGTCTCGATTGGCGCTTGTCCTGGTCCTCTTCGCCGTGCCCGCTTGGGCAGGCGAAGTTCGGCTCGCCGTCGAGCGGGTCGAAACTGCGCCCCAGCTGGGTCCGCCCGTCACGTTCGTGCCCCAGCTGACCAGTCTTCAGCCTCTGACGCCCGCGCTGTCCGTGACGCCGAACTTCGCCTTGCCCGCGCCCGCGGTCGGCCTCGTCCCGCCGTCGATCGCGGCTATTCCGGTTCATCCCGTCGCCGCTCCCACCGCGGCCCGCGCCCTCGCGACCGTCGCCCCCGTCGCGGCGGCCGCGGAGGCTCCCGGACGCGGCCCCGTGGCGGCGGCGGCCTCGCCCGTCGTCGGAGACGGCGCCGCGCTCTTCGACGGGGCCAAGGCGGCCGAGGTGCTCGCCGACGTCGCCCGCGGCGCCGCCTCCCGCCCGCTCGCCTCCGGCGTGTTCATCCAGCAGGAGCAGGAGGGCAGCCTCATCGCTCAGGACTCGCGCGACTCCTCGGGCTCGGTGTTCCGCTACTACCGGCCCGTCGAATTGCGTCCCGATCTCGTGGCCGAGGTGCAAAACGGCGTGAAGGGCTTCGCCAAGGCCGGCTACGGCATACGCCGAGCGCTGGCGCCGTTCTCCCGCGGCGCAGACGCGGTGTGGGACGCCTGGAGCCGCGACGCGAAGCTCGCCTACCTCGAAAAATATGAAAAAGCGGTCGTCGCCGAGCGGGGCGCCGCCGCGGCGTGGAAGGGCAAGACCTTCCTGCTGCTCGAGCGTTCGCCCAAGGCCCCGGACTTTTTAGCGAAGAACCCCGACATGGAAGCGCCCCCGGCGGGCTATGAGCACGTTCCCGGTCATCGCTTCCTCCAGCCCGAGATCGTCAGCGGCAAGGACACGCCCGCCTCCTCGGTCGGCGAGGCCCTGGCCCGCACCAAGCTCGTCATCTCCCAGACCGGCCACGCGGGCACGCAGTACCACGTCTTCATCAAGGCCGAGCCCGCCGCCCTCGAGGCCCAGGTCGCCGGCCTGCAGGCCGCGCTTCAAGCCTTCAACGATGGCCTCTACGCCGCCGCCGTGCAAGACAGCTTCCAGAACGTCGTCCACGCCTCGCTCCAGCCCTGGCACGAGGGCCGTTCCCGCCGCGTCGCTTCCCTCATCGCCGCCGCCGCGCGCGATCCGCACCTTCCCGCGGCCGAGGACGCCGACAGCGAGAAGCACGCTTACGTCGGCTTCCGCTATTGGGGCATGGAGAACGGCAAGATGGTCGTCTCGCTCGAATTGCGCGGCGGCAGCATCCCCTTCAAGGCGCGCCGTCCCGTCGCGCGCGACATGGAATCGCCGGAGATTCCCAAGCGCGACTACGACGGCATCCAGCGCTGGCTCGCTTTGCTCTCGTCTTACGCCGAATCGGTGGCTAAAGGGACGGCGCCTAGAACGCCGGTGCGGCCGTTTAAGCTCGACGCCGCAGCGGCGGACGCCTTGCTGGCCGCGCGCGCCGAAACGCTTGGGTTATCAAGAGACGGGTATCTCGGCGTCGCCGAGCTGTCCGAGCGCTTCACCGGCCAGAAGGGCGCGGCTCCGGGGCTTCTGGCGCCGTTCGCGTCCTCTCAGCCCGGCTCCGCCGAGCTCAATCGCTTCATGGACGAGTGGCTGAAGGTGTCCGCGAGCGTGCGCTCGCTGGAAGCCTCCGGCGGACGGCTGGCCGACGCGCGACGGTTCTTGGAGTATCAGCTTTGGAATGCGTACGCGGCGTGGGGGCGTTCCCATGAGCCCAAGGCTCGCGCGCAATTGGCCTCCATCCTGGCGCGCTGATCTACGGGAATAGATAAAGACTCGTCCCGGGAAGAGTCTTTATCTACGAGCGTAGATCGGCTTACTTCAGAAATCCCGAATATGCCGGCGGGACCGGCACAAGCGTCAGCAGATTCAGGAGCCCAGAGATCGTGTCGGGCGGCCACTGCTTCGAGGGCTCATCCTTCGTCATCCACGGTCCGCCCGCGTTCGCCGGCAGGCCCGCGCACGACGCGCCGCGCAGAAAATAGCGCTCGGGCATGTCGGGACGTCCCGGGCCCGCGACGAAGGTCCCCTTGTTCCAGGGACGGCGGTTCTCGCGCACGCTCGCCAGTTTCGTGATCTTGACCGTGAGCACGACGCCCGGATCAGACGCCGCGAGCGCGTCGAACTCGTCCTTCCAGCCCGGGCGCGGCGTGGACCACGTGACGGCGGCGACGCGCTTGTCCCAGTGCACCAGGGCCTCGGCCGTGCGCTGGGCGGGCGTCTCGCAGCGGAGGACGTCGAAGGTCAGCAAGGACGCGCGGTAGGCGGGGTCGGGGAGGAGGCTGATCAAGGTTCCG
>CALRXP010000214.1:0-5201 GCA_943372155.1 Candidatus Endomicrobiellum trichonymphae
TGAGCGAATCGGTCTTCTCGCCGACCTCGCCGCCCGCGCCGACCGACAGGCGCGTCTCGTGGCCGCCGACGTCGAAGGTGAAGCCCTTGAGGATGGTGGCGCCCAGCGCCTGCTGGGTCAGCGGATCGGTGCCGCCGGTCCGGGCGTAGTAGAAGTCCAAGTTGAAGGTGTCTTTCTGATCGAGAGCGGCCGCGAGGTCCACCCCGACGCCGAGCTTGGTGCGCGTGTACTCCCGATCCTGGCCGCGGCCTTCGATCAGGAAGCTCTGGTCCAAGGTCGGGTCGTACTTCGTGAAGTCGAGGTTGACCTCCTGCAGGAAGCGGCGCGGATCCTTGGCGAACAACGCGGTCTGCTCGGCGTTGAGCGAGAGCACCTTGCTGAACTTGATCTTCGACTTGAGGTTGCCGCCGTAGTAGGAAGGCTTGCCGCCCGCGTCCGTCGCGGCGAAATCGGCGAAGCCGGCGGCGCCGAAGTAGACCTTGCCGTCGGCCACCATCAGCGCGAAGTCGTCGAACACCATCATGCGCGCCTCGCGCGCCTGGCTGCCGACGGTCAGGTCGGGGGGGATGTCCTGCACGAACTTATGGAACGTCACGTCGAGATAATTGACCATGTGGTCGCTGTCGAGCGACTCGACCCGCACGGTCACGCCCTGGTCACCGAACGGCGCGTTGCCGGCGGACGGCGGGCTCGCGAAGCGATGGCCGATCACGCTCACGTTCTGGCCCCATAGCTTGAGCGCGTTGCCGAGCGTGACCTGCTGGGACGTCTCAAGCCCGCCGGGGGTGGAGAACTCGCTCTGGTAGACGAGGTAGAAGCCGTCGGTGCCCTCGCCGACCTCGACCATCTTCGTGCCGGGCAGAAGGGAGGAAAGGGCGCGCGGATCCTTCAGGATCTGCTCGCGCAGGCCGACGAGGTCACGCGCCGCGGAGTCCGCCGACAGGGCGCCGAAGAGCTGGGACAGGAACTTCTCGAACTGGGACTTCGGGATCACCATCGTCTGCGGCCCGCCGCGGTTCTCGGCGAGCCAGGCCGAGCCCGTGCGGCCGACGGCCTCGACGCGCTTCGCGAGCTCGGGGGAAAGCCGGCCGAGGTCGCCGACGGGCTCGAGCGCCTTGTCGAGCGCGGCGCGTTCGGCGCCCAAGGCCTTGAGCGTCTCGTCCACGGCCTTCGAGGCGGCGTCGCGGGCGCGCTCGGCGCGGCGGGCCTCGATGTTCGTCTCGAGGACGGCGCGCGTCTTGTCCTGGATCGTGGAGATGTTCTGGGCGACGCGGGCGAGCGCGGTCTCGTTGGGGTTGTCGAGCTGGGCGAGCCAGCCCACGACCGTGGTGCGCTGGTCGTTGATGCCCTTGCGGGACTTCTCGAGGGCGGACTTGAACTCGAGCGCGGCCTTGCGCTCGGCGTCGAGGGCCTCGTCGCCGGATTGGTAGACCTCGCCCAAGGTGTCGTAGTAGGTCTGCACGCGGCCGACGGTGCCGACGCCTTCGGCGCTCCACTGGGCTTTTTGGCCGAAGAGGTCGGCGCCTTCCCGGGCGACGGTCGAGAGGCGCTCGAACATGGAGACCTTGCGGTCGAGGACGGCCTCGCCGCCGGCCAAATCGCCGCCGACCCAGGCGAGGTCGGCGTCGAGGTCGGCGAGGCCCGCCTCCAAGCCCGTCTTCGCGCGGGCGAGGAAGGATTCGAACACCGGAATACGATCGCGGAGATACGCCTCGGAGGTCGAGACGAGGGCGTCGGCGAAGAGGAAGCGGGCGAGGGATTCGGCGTAGGAGTCGCCGAGATTCGGAGAGTTAGTGGTGGGGACCAAACGCTTAATGGCTTCGAGGCCGAGGAGGGCGATCTTCTGGTTCTGGGAGACGTCGAGCGGGGGCTGGGTGCCGGTGGGGATGCCGGAGCCGCCGCCGACGTTCAAATCCGTCCCGCTCGAGGCGGCGAGGGCCGCGTCGGCGACCTCCTTTATGGCCGACGCCATGTTCTGTAAGGTGCGGGCGTCGGCCATGGATGTGAGGCGAGGGCCCGTCGACGGGGAGTCGGGATCAAGATCGACGGGCAAATGATATTTAACGGCGAACGAATGGGAATTCGCTGTGAGCGCATCCAACTGGGCCAAAATCGAATTAACGGCAACGGCATTTGCGTTCATTTTCGCCGCGCGAGCGCGGCGTTCATCACGATAGACAACGGCGCGGCGGGCGAGCGAGTACGGAACCTGCTCGCCATACAGATCTTCGGTCTCCGTAAGCCCCGGATCTTTGCGGCGCCGCATCTGGTCCTGATAATCGGTGACGATCTTCAGGTAATCCCGGTATTGCTTTTGCACCGTGGCGATTCCCGCCCGCGCGGCGCCGGGGTCGTACGCCTTGGCGCCGTTCGAGGCGAGGCCCCAGGGAAGAGCCTTGCGAAGACCGTCAGCGATACGCACATACAGATTCTTTTTTTCCTTATAAAGTGTCGCATAGCCGTCTTCCGTGCTGCTCGGATCGCTTTGCGTGATCCGGTCGCGCTGGAACGGAATCAATGTCCGATCCAACAGTTCCTGCAGGTTCGCGAGCATCGGCGCCAGGGTCTGCGTCACCAAGGCGCGCTTGCGGTCGATGAGCGCCTGAGACTGGGAGGAGGGGACGCCGGCGTTGATCCAGGCTTCGTCAGCGGCGATGTCGTCGAGGACCGTCTGGAACGCGGCGACCGACTGGGTGAAGGCGGTCTTGGCTTTGGGCAGGACGTCGTTGACCGGCGTCTCAAGAGCCTTCGCCGTGGCGGCGGCTTCCAGACGGCGCGCGGTGATATCACCCAGGAACGGGATCAGCTTCGAGAGATCGATCTTGCGCGTCTTCGCGTCGAAGCCCGCGTCGGTGTCGGGGAAGGAGACGGCGT
This sequence comes from Candidatus Endomicrobiellum trichonymphae, assembly GCA_943372155.1. Taxonomy (GTDB): domain Bacteria; phylum Elusimicrobiota; class Elusimicrobia; order UBA1565; family UBA9628; genus GWA2-66-18. The sequence continues at coordinate 2,875 of CALRXP010000214.1, forward strand.
CGAGGCGGTCCAGGAGATCGGTGAGCACAGTCCGAAGCTCGTCGGCCGAACGCCCGGTCAGGCGGGGAAGCGCCGCGCCCGGCGCACCCTTCTCGATCAAGGCCTCGATCGCGTCGGCGTCTGCGGCCATGGAGGCGGTCGCCGCGGCGAGGCGCGTCTCGAGGTCGAGCTGCTCCTTGCGCCACACCGCGAGGGACTCAGGGCGGGAGCCGCCGAAATCGTCGGCCACGCGCGTCGTCCCGTTCGGGTCCGAGGCGCGCACGATGGACGCCAAGGTCCGGGCGTGCTCGTCGCGCTGACCCGTCCAGTAGTCGCGGCGGCGGGCGAGTAAGGCGCGCGTCGCCTCGGGCGTCGGGTTCGTCACGCTTTCCTCGGGCACGCCGGGGACCTGGATGACGAGCACGCCCGCGAACTCGACGGGCACCGCGGAGATGCGCGAGTCGGCCTCGGCGATCTTGCGGCGATTTTGCGCGACCTCGGCGGATTTCGCCTGGAGATACTCGAGCGAGAGGTCGGACACGCCGGTGGGGGAAGGGGAGCCGTGGATCAAGCCGTCGCGCAAGGACGGCAGCAGCGCCAGGCGGCGGTCGTACTCCGTCGGCGCGTCCGCGCTGCGGCCCCGGTCGCGCGCGTCGATCGAAGACAGCAGGCCGGAGACGTCGGCGCGAAAGCGCGCCACGGAGGCCGACAGCCCGCCCACGCGCACCGCGAGGGAGGCGAAGTCGTCGCGCTGCTTCTGGTCGGCCGCGGTCTGCGCCTCGGCCTCCTTCTTCCACTCGTCCGTCCGGCCCGCCTGCTGGCCGGCGCCCGCCGCGGCGCCGCCGTTGGCCGCGCGCTTCTTTTCAATCAGCGCGAGCTTCTGGTCGATGAGCGCCTCCATTTTTCCGAGCGCGGCGTCGGCGGAGTTCAGGAGGTTAAGGCTGTAGGACAGGTCCATCACCATGGCCAGCCGCGCGAAGTTCTTACGGAATTCGAGCGTGTCGCGGCCGTCGCGGCGCTCGCGCAGGGCCGAGGCCCGGGAGCGGTCCGCCACGGCCAGCATCGCGTCCGCCGCGTCGCGAGCGGCGATGTTCGCCTGGAGCTGAGCGTTGAGCGCCTCGACGCCCGACAGCTTCGTCTCCACCGCGGCCTCCGCGGGGGTGCCGGCGAGGTCGGGCTTGACCGACGGGGACGCCGACGGGGCCGCCGTCGCCGAATCGAACATCCGGCGCAGGGCCTCGAGCGACTCCCACTTCGATTCGCGCGCGTCGACCGCCCCGCCCGCGTCTTCATCGGCGGGCAGAAGCGGGCCGACCCGCGCCGCCAGACGGTCGAGGCGCGCGAGCTCGTCTTCGTTGGCGGCGCCGCCGGCAAGATCGCCGCTCTGGCCCAGGCGCTGGCGCAGCTCATATTCGAGCTCGATGTCGGCGGAGTAGATCGGACGGGTGATGTTGAGCGGCGCGGGCGTCTGGGGAAGAGCCGGAACCGCCTTATCCGGGCCGAAGGCCCCCGACGTCACGCCGGCGACGCGGCCGGCGGCCGCCTCGTGCGCGGCGAGCGCGGATTTCGCGCTCGGAACCCGGTCGGCCGTCAGGCCGAGAAGGCGCGCCAGCTCCGGCAGCGCCCGGCGCGCGCCCGCGGCGGACTGGCCGTACGTCGCCGCCCATTTCGCGGCGGCCTCGCGGGAGGCGGGGGGGGCGACCGCCGCCGCGTCCGAGGCGGCGACGCGCAGGCGGGCGGCGTCCCCGCCTTCACCGAGGACTTTGACCAGCGCGTCGAACGCGGCATGAGGGCCCGTGGGCGCGGAGGGGCGGGGGAAGGCGGCTCGAACCGGCGCGATGTCGGAAGGCGCGAAAACGGTCGCGGCGAAGGCCGTCACCGTCCCCTGAGGGACGAGCGACAGGCAAAGGGCGAGCGCCGTAAGCCGGCGCGTCGCCCCGGGACGGGATTCTCGGCGAGAGGGGTATCCCATTGGGCCTAAGCATCCGGCGCCGAAGACCTACACGAACTCGACGCCAGGGGCCTATACTAGCATAGGTCGTTCGTCCCCGTCAAGTGCCGGGTATTAAGAAATCGATCTCCCTCGCAATTAAACCTTTAAAGCCTGGCACCATATGACGAACGTGTTACTACTCACACAGTTATCCACTTGTCCACAATGGGCCGAACGGCCTCCTTTATAGGCCCGGGACGTTGGCAACCCGCAGAGTAAATGCTAGACTGCGGCCCGATGGAAGCCCCGTCCACCGCCGAGTCGGTCGAGCGTCTCTGGAAGACCGCGCGCTACCTGCCGCAGACCGTGCGTCTGCTGGGCACGCGCTACCGGACGCTTTTCCTGGCTCACGCCC
>CALRXP010000215.1:0-5152 GCA_943372155.1 Candidatus Endomicrobiellum trichonymphae
GCCAACGCGCGCTGGGTGTTCGAATCTCAGAGCATCGACGGCGAATCCTCGCTCAGCGGCACCTACGGCGTCACGCTCGACAACTCACCGCCTATCGCTCCGATTCTGGCGGGCGTGGCGACGACGGCCAACGACATCACCTGGAGCTGGGGGCTGCCGCCGCACGTCTGCCTGCCGCCGGGCTCGGCCTCGGTCACCTATCAGCTCGTCGACGCCGGCTCCGGCTCGACCTTGATCCCGCCGGGAAGCATGGCGCACCCGACCTTCACGGTCGGAGAGAACATCCCGGGTTCGCCGAACCAGCTCGTGGGCCGCAAATTACGCGTCACCGACAATTGGGGCTCGGGCCTGAGCGGAGTGACGTCGGCCTACACGTTGGCGAATCCTCCGCTGGCGAACAGCGTCGTGCCGAGCGTCGTCTCGACCGGAAGCGTCTTGATCAGCTGGAACCAGAACGGCAACCCCGCCTACACGCGCTATCTCGTCGCCCTCTCGCAAGATCCGACCTTCGCGACCGGAGTCTCGACTCCCGCGTCGATCGTCTCCGACTACACGGCCAGCTCGATCACCTTTCCCGTGCTGGCCATCGGCACCACCTACTTCGTCCGGGTCCAATCGTTCAGCGGGCGATCCTCGGACGGCTTCGGGGGGACCGGCTCGGTGTTCGTCAGCACCTCCTTTACGACCTTGCCCGCCTCGCCGGGCCTCGGCGGCTTCCCGCTTTCAAACACGTCGATCCAGTGGAATTGGACGGCGGTACCGGGCGCGCAGTACTACAAGCTCTTCGACATCGCGGGCTCGACCCTCTATACCGGCGGCGCGCTCTCCTTTGCCCAGGCCGGCCTGACGGTCAATACCCAGTACACGACCCGCGTGGAAGCCGTTTCCGGCAACGGCGCGGGGGCGCGCACGAGTGCGACCGCGTTCACTCTCGCCAACGACCCGACCGCGACGGCCGTCGCCTCTGTCGGCTCGAGCAGCATCACCTACAATTGGAGCGGAAACGGCAATCCGTCTTACACCTTCTATGAGGTCGCCGTCACCACCGACGCCACGTTCGGCATCGTCGTGACCACCTTGACGGTCAACGCCACGACCGCGACGGCCACCGGCCTGTTCCCCGGAACCACCTATTTCGCTCGGTTGCGCTCCGTCAACGGAAGCCAGCAGCTCGGAAACTATGTCGGTATCGCCTCGGCCTACACGCTGTCGGATCCGAACATCACCGTGGTCCAAGCCCCGCCGTCGGCCTACGTCCCTCCGAACGGCTCCGTCGGCCAGTGGCAGTTCGACGAAGGCGCGGGCCTGACCGCGGCCGACAGCGCCGGCTTCAGCAACAGCGCGTTGTTCACCTGCGTCGCCGCGGCCTGCGCCTCCACTCCGACGTACGTCGCGGGCCCCGCGGGCCTCGGCAGCGCCGCGTCGTTCTCCGGGCTCGCCAACGGCCTCGTGCGCGTCCCCGACGCCGCGCAATACACGTTCACCGATAAGCTGACGGTCTCCGCCTGGGTCAACCCGTCGAGCCTTTCCCAGCCCAACGGCGCGGGCATCGTGGTCCGCGGTAACGGCGGCGTCGAGAACTTCGCGCTCGACGTCAACGCGAGCCTTTACCGCTTCACGCCCAAGCCCGGCTTCACGGTCTCGTCGACCAATACGATCGCCTTGGGGACTTGGACCCACCTGATCGGCGTGTACGACTCCGCGGTCGGAAGCGCAACGCTTTACGTCAATGGCCGCGCGGCGTCCACTGTTCTCGGCGTTCCGGCCCGCACCGCCGCCGCGCATGACATCTCGATCGGCAACCGTCAGTCGGCCGCGGCGGCGTACGACCGCGGCTTCCTCGGCGGCATCGACTCGGTGCGCGTCCAGCGCCGCGCGCTGAACGCGGCCGAAGCCCTCGCCGAATTCCAGGGCAGCTTCATCTCGACGATCACGCCGCCCGCGCCGAACAACACCGTCCTCGTCGGTCTCGCGCCCAACGCCTTCGGCGCGCCCGCGACTTTGTTCGTCTCGGTGGATCCGTTCACGCATCCGATCACGATAACGCCCGCCGTCCTCAACGCCGGCCTCACCGTCATCCCGACCGGCTACACGCTCGTCTCCAACAGCATCATCGAGATCGTGCCGATCGTCTCCGGCACGCCGTTCACCCAGACCTTGGGCTCGTCGGCGAGCATCTCCATGCCCTACGCTGACGCCAACGGCGACAACATCGTCGACGGCTCAAATCCTCCCTTGCCCGCCTCGCGCATCCAGGTTTACACCCTCAACACGACGGTCAACCGCTGGGAGGCGTTGCCGACCTACATCGATCCCGCCACGAGACGTGTCACCGTATTCACGCCGCACTTCTCCGTGTTCGCGATGTTCGCTCCGTCGTCTGTCGGCGTTTCGCTTTCGCAGGTCCGCGTCTATCCGATCCCGTGGCGCCCGGGCACCCGCGGGAAGTTCGACGCCGCCGGCATCACCTTCGACCGCCTGCCGTCGTCCGGTTCCATTCGCATCATCAACATCGCCGGCGAACGCGTCCGGGACTTCGGCTATGACGGCACCGCGGCGGGCTCGGTCGTCTGGGACGGCCTGAGCGACACCGGTCGCCGCGTCGCCAGCGGCGTCTATTTCGCGCGCATCACGGGAGACGACGGCTCCACCGCCCTCGTCAAATTCGCCATCGAGCGATGAGAAAAACGGCTTCCGTCGTCTTCCTTCTCGTCTGCGCGGCCCTCGAGGCCGCGGCGGGGGGCTACGGCTCGAGCCAGGAGGGCAGCAGCGGCGCCCAGTTCCTGAAACTCGGAGCCGACGCTCGAGCCGCCGGCATGGGCGGCGCGGTGCACGCGGCCGTGGACGACGCGACCGCGATCTATTGGAATCCCGCCGGCCTCGCCGGTCTGCACTACCGGCACGCGACGATGACCCACGGTGCGGCGTACCAATCCACCTTCCAGGACTTCATCGCCTACGCTCAGCCGGTTGAGACCTCTTTCGCGCGCCCCGGCGGACGCGAGCGCGACCTGCGCGCCGATCAGCTCGGGACGCTCGGCGTTGCCGTGCTCTACCACAACGCCGGGTCGCTCACCGAGGTCGACAACACCGCGACCCCGACGGGCGACCGGATCACGCCTCAGGATCTCGCCGTCTTCATCGCGTGGGGCGCCACCGTGTCGCGCGGGCTCGACGTGGGAATCGGCCTCAAGTACGTGACGTCCAAAATCCAAAGCACGGCGCAGACGGGCGCCGTCGATCTCGGCGCGCGCTGGCGCACCTGGCTGCCGGGCGATTTCCCTTACGCCGTCTCCCTCAGCGCCGCGAATCTCGGCGGTCAACTCAAGTTCCATGAGGTCTCCGATCCCCTGCCGATGATCATCACGCTCGGCCAGGCCCTGCGAATCACGAAGGGCCTGCTGGTCACGCTCGATTTGAACGCGCCGCGCGATCGTTCTTTATATCCCAGCCTGGGCATCGAATGGCGCGTGCCCATGCAGCAGGGCCTGTCCGGCGCCCTGCGGGCGGGCTACGACGGCCGGCTGACCGGCAGCGACTCGGGCGGAGTGACGGGCGTGACCTTCGGCGGAGGGCTGGGCTTCCAGCGCTTCGGCTTCGACTACGGCTGGTCTCCGGCCGGCGGTCTCGGGTCCACCCATAAGCTGTCGCTCTCCTACCGCTTCTAAGGCGGTCCTCTCGCTCCTGACAGCGGATTGACGATTTGGTATCCTCCTCCCGTGGGTGGATTACGGGCGTTTGCCGCCGAACTGACCGGGACCTTCGCGCTGACGTTGGCAGGCGCCGGGGCCTTGTGTCTCGATTACGCGACGGGGGGGAAGATCGGTCCCGTCGGAATCGCCCTCGCCTACGCCGCGGCCGCCGCCACGGTCGTCCACACCTTCCCGTCCGCCGTCGGACGATTCAATCCCGCGCTCTCGATCGCCGAATTGGCGGTCCGCCGTACCCCCGTCCTGCGCGGCGTCTTCGCCCTCGGAGCCCAGCTCCTCGGCGCCGCCTGCGCCGGCCTGTTCCTGCGCGCGATCCTCTCCGGAGGCCGGCCGGAGCTGCTCGTCGCGCCCGCCAACCTCGGCGCCTGCCTGCCCGCCGGCATCGGCTACCGTGCCGCGACCCTCGTTGAGGCCGTCGCGACCTTTTTCCTCGCCTTGGCCGTATTCGCCGCCGACCAGCGCCGGGCGCGCCGCCTCGGCTGGCTGTCCATCGGCGCCGCCACCTTATTCGGAGCGCTCATCGCCGGACCTCTCACCGGCGGCGCGCTGAACCCCGCGCGCGCTTTCGGTCCCGCGATCGCCGCCGGCTTTTGGTCCATGCATTACGTCTACTGGGTCGGACCGATCGCCGGCGCGATCGTCGCCGCCCTGGCCGAACCCTATCTGATCCACGAGGAGAACCGCCCATGAACGTCTCGCCCCTTCCGCTGAAGTCTCTCGAGTCCGACCACCGCGACCTGGCCGTCTTCGTCTATGAGGACGCGGGTCTGGCCGGCGCCAAGATCCTGTCGAGCGCCGCCAAGACGGCGCTCAACGCCAAGCTCCACGAGGAAGGCTTCAAGGCCGGAATCAAGGAGGTCTGCCGCGTGGACCTCGACATTCTGGGCAAGCACCGCCGCGTATTCGCGGTCGGCCTGGGCAAGAAGAAAGGCGCGACCTCGGAAACCTTCCGCCGGGCCGCCGGCTCGCTCTCCGGCGCCGTCCGCTCCAAGCGCGAGAAGATCGCGGTGCTCTGCTCCGAGAACCCCCAGGCGATCGCCGAGGGCCTCCTGCTCGCCGCCTACAAGTACGAGGAATTCAAGAAGGGCGATGCCGACAAGCTGACCTCCGCCGCCATCGTCGTGCAGGACGCCGCCTCCCGCGTCGCGATCGAGAAGGCGTGCGCCAAGGCGGCGACCTACGCGTCCGCCGTCACGTTCGCCCGCGACCTCGTCAACCGGCCGCCGTCCGCCAAGACGCCCACGAGCCTCGGCGAGCTCGCCGAAACCCTCAAGGGCTCCGGCGTCACCGTCAAGGTCATGGACAAAGCCGAATGCGCCGAGCTGAAGATGGGCGGACTTCTCGGCGTGGCGCGCGGCTCGCAGGAGCCGCCCGTCATGGTGCACATGGTTTACAAGCCCAAGGTCGCGACCAAGAAGCGCGTCGCGATCGTCGGCAAGGGC
>CALRXP010000216.1:0-5140 GCA_943372155.1 Candidatus Endomicrobiellum trichonymphae
CGGCGGCGCTCGCGGCAACCTCAGCCCGCGCCGACGGATTCAAAACGATGGCCCGCGAGCTCGCCTCCGAAGCCAAGAAGGCCGGAGTCTCCCGCGTGGCGGTGATGCCCTTCGAAGCGGCCGACGGCAGCAACAGCCGCGACGGCTGGAATATCTCGGAGAAGCTCGTCACCCAGCTCGTGCGCACCGGCAAGGTGCAGGCGCTCGAGCGCTCGATGCTCAAAGCCCTCATGGACGAGCATCAGCTCGGCCGCACCGGCGCCCTCGACCCCGCGACGTTGCGCAAGCTCGGCCGCGTGCTCTCGGCGGAGGCGATCGTGACCGGCAGCTTCATCACGATCGGCCGCGAGGTGGTAGTCAACGCGCGCCTCATTAATACGGAGACGGGCGTCATCCTGGCCGCGGACGAGCGCCGGGCCGAGCGCGATTGGTTCGACCTGCCTTCCCTGTTCGTGCCGGCGCCCGAGTTCACCGTCGAGGCCCCGACCATCCTCACCGAAGGGGAGATCGCCTTCAAGGACGCCGTGGCCGAGGAGCCTAACTGCAACAACGCCGCGACCATGGTCGACCGCCTGGAGGCGCAGATCATCGACCTGAAGGCCCGCTACTGGGCCCGCAAGCTCAAGAAGGGCCTGGACTTCTCGACGCTCAAGGTCAATCCCGGTTCGACGATCTCCGACCCTGAGCTCAAGCAGGAGTTCTACGACAAGATCCGCTCCTGGTACGCGCTGGGACACGTGCCGGAGCTCACGCCGACCGAGACGAAGCACTTCGTCGCCGTCGACGGCCAGGCGTACACGTTGGCGCAGAAGTGCGGCATCTAGGAGGCAGTATGGACACCGAAGCGAAGGTCCCGACCTTGTTGATCGCCGACGACAATCCCGGCGTGCGCCGCGTGCTGGTGCAGATGCTGGCCTCGTCCGGCATGAGGACCGTGACGGCTTCTGACGGCGCGCAGGCGCTCGACAGCGCCCGGCGCTTCCACCCCGATCTGATCATCCTCGACGTGCGGATGCCGGGACGCAGCGGCATCGAGGTGTGCACCGAGATGCGGGCGGACGCCACGCTCCGCGAGACGCCGATCATGATGCTCACCGGTCAGGGCGCCGTGGAGACGGAATTCGAGGGCATCGGCAGCGGCGCCGACGCCTATCTCTATAAGCCGTTCAATTACGTCGAGCTTGAGGCGAAAGTGCGCTCTCTTCTCGGGAGGAAGCCGTCATGACCCCGTGCACCATCATGGTCGTCGATGACGAACTGCCGGTCCAGCGCGTGCTGGCGCGCATGCTCAACGGCCCGGAACGGACGGTGATCTCCGCGACCGACGGTGTGGCCGCGCTGGCCCTGGCCGCCGAGCGCATGCCCGACCTGATCCTTCTCGACGTGAATATGCCGCGTAAGAACGGCTGGGAGGTTCTGGGCGAGCTGCGGAGATGCCCAGTGACGAGCCTGATCCCCGTGATCATGCTGACGGGGAACGGGAGCGTCGAGGACAAGGTCGGCGGCCTCGGCCTGGGCGCGGATGACTACGTCACGAAGCCGTTCGACGGCCCCGAGCTGAAGGCCCGGGTGGAGGGGCTTCTGAAGCGGCACGCGCTCGCCGTGTCGGCGAGCCCCTTGACCGGCCTGCCCGGTAACTTCGCGATCGAGGCCGAGGTAACCCGGCGAATCGTGAGCGAGTCCCCTTTCGCCCTGTTCCACGCCGACATCGACCGCTTCAAGTCCTACAACGACGCCTACGGCTTTGCTGCCGGCGACGAGGTTTTGCTGGCGACCGCCGCGATCATCCGCGCGAGCGCCGGGAAAGGCTTCGCCGGGCACATCGGGGGGGACGACTTCGCGCTGGTTCTCGATCTCGAAGACGCTCCGCTGGCGGCGCACCGCCTGGCGGCCGCGTTCGACGAGCGTGCGCCGGGCTTCTACTCGCCCGATGATCGGGAGCGCGGCTGGGTCGAGACTCAGGATCGCGCGGGCACGCTTCGTCGCATGCCGCTTCTAACCCTCTCGGTCGGAATCGCCACCACGGCGCACCGATCGTTCTCTTGCTATGCCGAGGCGGCCCAGATCGCCTCGGAGATGAAGGGATTTCTGAAGAAGCGTTACGGTCCGGGGGCCGCGCTGAGCGGCTTCGCTTTCGACCGTCGCGGGGGAGGCCGGTCATGAATCGCGAATTCGATGTATCGGCGTCGGCGGTTGATCCGAACGCGCTCTACTATCAGGAAATTCTCTTCTCGATCGTCATGAGCGTCGTCGCCGTGCTCGGACGCGGCAATCCCCTCGTTCGCTTCCCGGATATACTGTGGGCCTTCGCCGTTCTTTTGGCCTTCAATCTCGGTTACCATCGCCTCCTTCGGCGGCAAGGCGGCACTGTCGTGCCGCTCGTGTCTATGGCGGTGAACGTCGCGGTCATCTCGCTGGTCGTGGGCTTGTCGGGCGGGGATCAGTCGAGCTTCTGGCCGCTGTACCTGCTGCCGATCTTCACCGCCTGCCTCCACCTGACGCGTCGGCACGTGCTCGGGGCCTTCGCCGCGACCGGGGCGTTTCTCGCCTGCTTCTACCTTGAGGCGTTCTGGTCGGCGAGCCGCTGGGAGGCGTGCGAGTTTCTCATCAAGCTCGGCGTTTTGGGCTTCTCGGCGGCGGTGACGGCCCAACTTTCGTTTAAGGAACGGGCCCAGCGGCTGGATCTCGCCGCGAGCCGAGAGCGGATTGAGGCGCTCGCGCGCTCGCTGGAGCGCAGGACTGCTCACGACCTGCAGGCGATGAAGAAACAAAGCCTCGACGCCCTGATCCCCGGGCTCGCCGACGCCCTCAACAACCCCGTGGGAGTCATCCTGGGCAGCGTCGAGCTACTTCTCCGGGAAGCTCCGGAAGGCTCCTTGCAGCGGCAGGACCTCGAGCGCATCCGCGCCGCGGCCTTGCGCTGCTCCAAGCTCGGGGCCGACCTTCAGGCCTACGCTCTGACCGGAACGGCCGGGAGCGCCGTATGAAAATCCTAATCGTCGACGACGAGCCCGGCATCCGCGAGGTCTGCGGACGCGTCCTGCGCTCGGAAGGCCACGAAGTTCAATCGTGCGCTTCCGCCGTCGAGGCGCTTCCTCGGCTCGCGGAGGCGTGGGACCTCATCGTCAGCGACGTCACGATGCCAGGCGGAATGGACGGGAACGAATTCCTCCGCCGCGCCCGCGCCGCGGGCACGGCCGACGTCGCGCTGATGACGGCCTACCCGACCGTGGAATCCTCCGTCGGCGCCCTGCACGACGGCGCCTGCGACTATCTGCTCAAGCCCTTCTCCCTGCAGACTCTCGTGGATCTGGTCCGCCGCCGCGAATGCGGAAAACGGGTCGCGCCGCTTCGCGCGATGGAGTCCCGGCGGCTGCGCGCCGTGACGATTCTCTTCGCGGATGTGCGCGGCTTCACCACTTTTTCGGACCGTGTCTCTGCGGACGTCGCCGCCACGCGTCTTGACGAGATGCTGGCCTGCTTCATCGAGGCCGTCCATGCGGAAGGCGGCACGATCAACAAGTTCATCGGAGACGGCGCGTTGGCCGTGTTCGGCGACCCGCTACCGCACTCCGATCCGGACGGCGGCGCCGTTCGGGCCGCGGTGCGCGCGCGCGAAGCCGTTGAGCGCCTGGGCGGACTGAGGTTCGGCTTCGGGATCAACACCGGCCTGGTCGCGGCGGGCCGCCTCGGCTCGGACGGCAGCACGGAGTACGCGGTCATCGGCTCGCCGGTGAACATCGCGGCGCGCCTGGAAGAGGCCGCCGCCGAGGGGCAGATCCTGATCGGTCCTGAGGCGGCCGCGCATCTGCAGGGACGGTTCGCCTTGTCCGAGGAGAAGGTGCTGATCTTGAAGGGGGTAAGGGTCCCCGTGAAGGTCCGTGAGCTCTTGGTTCCGGTCGCACCTGCTCCGGTACGCGCTTAAGAAAAAATTAAGCTCCTCGAAAGCCCCCGAAAAGCGGATGTCGATATCCTAGTGTTATGGAACAGCCACCGGCGAAGGTTCTGATCATCGACGACGAGCCCGCCATTCGGGACTTGTTGCGCCGCGGTCTTGCCGGCCCTCGGTACAAGGTGACCGCCGTCGCGTCGGGCGTCGCCGCCGTCGAAGCGGCTAAAATTGAAAGATTCGACGTCGCTCTGTGCGACCTGATGATGCCCGTCATGGATGGGCAGGAGACATTGAAGGCCCTCAAAAAGATTGATTCCGGCATCGAGGTCGTGATGATTACCGGGCACGCCACCTTCGAGAACGCCGTCGAAGCGATGCGAAACGGCGCCTACGACTATATTCCGAAACCCTTCGAGCTCGATCAGATCCGTGCGGTGATCGCGCGGGCGCTTGAACGGGGGCGGCTCGCGGAGAGGGTGGTCGCACTCGAGCAGCTTGATCAGCTGAAATCCGAATTTCTCGCCAACATGAGCCACGAGTTTCACACTCCGCTCAATGCGATCATGGGCTACACGTCCTTGGTGTTGGATGGAATCTATGGCGCGGTTCCGCAGGCGCAGGCGCCGGCCCTGGAACGCGTTAAGGCTAACGCTCAAAATCTGAACATGATGATCAATGACCTCCTCGATTATTCCAAGCTGGCCGCGGGGCTTATGCCGGTCCAGTCCGAAGAAGTCGATGTGAGCGGGATCGTCCGCGAGGCGGCGGACGTGCTACGCCCGCTGGCTGAGGAAAAGGGCCTCGCGCTCGCCGTTGAGGCCGAGGACATGATTCTCATCCGCAGTGACCGGGACAAGATCAAGCAGATCGTCCTGGCGCTCGGAGGCAACGCGGTGAAGTTCGCTTCCCGCGGACGCGTGTCCGTGCGGGTGGACGCCGACGGTGCCGGCGGCGCCGTTCTGGCCGTCAGCGATACGGGGCCGGGTATCGAGCCTGAAGATGTGCCGATGATCTTTCAGGAATTCCGCCAGCTCGAAGGCTCGTGGACCCGCCGGTACGGCGGCACAGGCCTTGGGCTCACGCTCGTCAAGAAGCTCGTACAAATCCTGGGCGGAACGATCTCCGTGGAGAGTTCTCCGGGCCTGGGGAGCAATTTTACGGTGAAGTTGCCGCGGGCATCCGGCGTCCGTTCGAATGATGCGCTCGTTGAAATTCGCACACAGGCGGGACACTAAAATGGCGACCATA
>CALRXP010000217.1:0-5114 GCA_943372155.1 Candidatus Endomicrobiellum trichonymphae
AGGAGATCGACCTGATGGTCGGCGCGGCGCTCAAGGAGCGGTTCCGTCCCGAGTTCCGCAACCGCCTCGACGAGGACCCGCTGTCGAAGAACAAGTGGATCCGAGTCAATCGGTTGCGCCCGCAGGACATCGCCAAGATCGCGGCGATCCAGCTCAAGGAGTTCCAGCACCTGCTGGCCGACCGGCACGATACCGATATCACCTTTGACAAGTCGGTCGTGGACTTCCTCGCGGTCGAAGGCTACTCGCCGTTGTACGGCGCGCGGCCGATGACGGCGGCCATCGAGAAGAACATCATCGACCCGATGGCGCAGTGGATCCTTAAAGAAGCCGAGGCGGGCAAGAACGACGTCCGCGGCGCGGCCATTAAGGTGACCTACGAGAACGGCAAGATCACCTTCGCGGCGAGCAAGAAGCCGGAGAAGAACACGGCGCGGACCACCGTCCAGGGCGCCTCCGAGGCCGTCGCGGCCGAGCTCTTCTCGCTCATCGAGCGCCTCTCGGGCACGGGCGAGGGGGAGGAGCCGGACGAGAACCTCTTCGACCAGCTCATGCGCAAAGCGCGGCCCGCCAAGGAAGGCGCGGCGTCGGCCGCGGCCGCGCCGTCCGAGCGGACGAAGGCCTTCTTCGTTCCCGGTGCGGGCTTGAGCGGCGGCGCGGCCGCCGTCGGGGCCGAGCACAACAACTCCAAGAAGAAAGACGCGGCCGTGCGCGGCCTTATCGCCCAGGTCTCGGCCGAGGCGGTCGCGACGGGCTGGCAGGGCGACGTCCTCGAAGCGCTCGACGCTCCGGCCTCCGGCCAGGGTGAGGGGTGGCTCAAGCAGATTGTGAAGCTGTCCAAGGAGCAGGCGACCAAGGCGGGCGCGGCGTCTCCCGTCAACGTCTCGGCGAGCCTGACCAAGGATGCGATCCGCCTCGCGGTCTCCGGCGCGTATGAATTGTCGGCCGACGATCAGAAATCCCTGATCATGCACTTCAGCGGAACCGCCCCGGCCTCCTACCTCGAGGCTCAGCGCAAGGCGGACAACCTCAACCTCAGCGCCCGCCTGCTGTGGGACCACAACCTGCTCGACCTCTACCGCCGCCTCTCGTTGATTCCCGGCGCGCGCATGGGCTTCAAGACCGGCCCCGACGGGACCCAGATCTGGCTCGAGATAAAGCGCGAGCAAGCCGCTCCGGCCCTGTCGGCGGCGGTCTCGCCCGCGGCCTCCGCGACGGAGACGCTCGCCGGAACGCCGCACCAGATCCGGGAGATGGCCAAGACCCAGGCCCTGATGCTGCGGGTCATCGATCAGTCTCGCCTCAAGGAAAACGAGCGCGACGGTCACGCGATGAAGATCGCCGCGGCCGAGGGCTACGCGATGCTCGCGCAGCCGTCGGACGCGGCGGTCGCGCGCGGCTGGATCGCCGCCAACGGCTGGGCCGGTGAAGTCTCAGAGATCGAGAAGAAGGAGACCTGGGGCGGCACGTCGAAGAAGATCGACGTTGAGGTCGGCCAGAATTGGCCCCTGGCGATGGCCGCGGCGCTCGTCCTCGAGCGCTTCGGCACGGCCGAGGACGCCCTGCTGCTCGAGAACATGGCTCGCCGCGTGACCGGCACCGCCCACAACGACGTTCCCGTACACAACGCGCTCGTCCAGGCGCTCTCGGCGATCTATACGCGCCTGGGTCTCGCCGCGACGCGCAAGGCGATGTCGCGCGCCGCTCAGATCAAGGAAGGCCGGACTACCGACATCACCGACGCCGCCAAGCGCGCGCTCGGCACGGTCGGCATGCCCGCCGACATCGACGAGGCCAAGTCCGACGCCGACGGCTACCTCGCGATCATGAAGCGCCTGGGACGTACCGCCGAGCTCCAGCGCATGTTCCGTGACACCACGTTCTGGGCCACGAACAGCGCCGAGCCGGTCCGCCAGGCCGCGTTGATGTACGCCGGCGAGAACGAGCAGGGCGACGAGGCCCTCAACCGCCTGAAGAACATGATGAAGACGCAGACGAGCTACTCCCGCACCGCCTTCGCGATGTCCCGCGCCTGGGCCTCGATCGTTTCGCGCGAGGGTCTGACCAAGGGCCTCGGCGACGCGATCAAGCGCTATCTGGACACCCGCGGCGTGAAGGACTACAGCACCGGCTCGAGTTGGACGGTTCTGTACGCGTACGTGCTCACGGCGCAGATGTCGGGTGGCGCCGATGCCCTCCAGCCCCTCGAGGAGCTGATGAACGCCTCGCCCAACGACATCGCAAGCGTCAATGAGCAGGCCTACTTCAACTCACCCGAGGCGTGGGCCCGCGTGCTCGTGCGCAGCGGCAAGTTCGATGACTACGCGCGCTCGCAGGGCCTCAACGCGGACGGCTCGCCCAAGCCCTCGAAGCTTCAGGATATGCTGACCAGCCAGACGCGGCCGATGCTCGCGGCGGCGGCCCTGCGCGCGATCGCCTACGCGCGCGACCCCAACTTCGCTCGTCGCGTCGTCGCTCCCAAAGGCGACCTTCCCGACATCCAGCCGGACAGCGTCTCCAAGCCCTCGACTCCGGCCACGGTGCCGTTCCACGGCGGCCCCAGCAACCCGCGCTTCCATGGCGACCGTTGGCCGCCGATGCACGACATGCCTTAGACCTCGCCTTTACTTCCAACGTTGGAAGTTCGGGGGATAACTGTTGGCGCGAGGCTTAAGTCAGAGTTCCGTGCGGAGTTTACGCAGTTCGGCCAGGTAACGGTGCGTGCGCACCGCGGCCGACTTAGGCGCGGCGGCCTCATTCAACGCGGCGTCGATGGCCGCGGCGGCCTCTTCCTTCAGCCCCATCGCCTTGAGGATCTTCGCGTTCAGCCCCACGGCGCGCAGCCAGTTGTCGCCGTAGCCGTTCTTCACGGCGGCGCGCGCGGAGATCAGGGCCGAGGGATACTCCTTCTGGTCGTAGAGCAAGCGGGCGTAGCCGTAATTGAACGTGAACTCGTCGGGATACGCGCCCACGAGCGAGTCGTACAGCGCGCGCGCCTCCTCCAGTCTTCCGGCCTTCGCCAGGCAGTAGGCGCGTTCTAAGTTGGCTCCGCGCGCGAGTTTCAGCTTCGACGCCTTGGCGTCGGCCCCGTAAGCCTCGGCCGCGGCCGACCAGGCGGCCTTCGCGGCGGCCTCTTTCTCCAGCGACTCGAGGTAATTCGCCTCTGACGCCAACATGTCGCCCGGCACCATTCCGCGCTCGCTCAGCGCCGGGTCCGCGACCCACTTGGCCACCGAGACGTGCACGGCGCCCTCGAGCGCGGCGGCGGTGGGCCGGTCCCGCTCGACCAAGTCCGACACCCAGTCCACGTACTCGGCGTCGCCTGGGAATTCCTCGGCCAGCGCATTGAGCGCCTTAAGCACGCCCGTCGCATCGTCGGCCTTCGCCGCGAGCTCCTTGCGCGCGAGCAACGCCTGTCGCCGCGCGAGCGGCGCGCTTCCGGCCGCGGCGAGAGCCTCGTCGTACTCCGCTCGCTCCAGCCGCCACGTCGCGACCCGGGCGCGGCGTGGGCCGTCCTCGGTCGGGCTCGATTTGGCGATCGCCAGCGCGGCCACCTCGACGGGCTCGTCGATCAGCGCCAGAGAATTCCTCAAGAAAGACGCCAAGGCCTCCGGCGAACGGTAGCCGACCGCGCGTCCGATCTCCTGGCCGCGCTCGTCGATCACCAGCAAGGTCGGATAACCGCCGATCTTAAACCGCGCCTTCCAGTCCCAGCTGAGCTCCGCGTCCGCGTCGAGCGCCAGCTTCACGAAGCCCTCGGCCGCCTTCTGGAACGTCTCCGTCGGGTACACGCCCTCCTCGAGCATGTTGCAAGGCGGGCACCAGATCCCGTAGAAGTGCACGAACACCGGCTCGTGCGCCCGTCGCGCCAGCGTGATCGCCTTCCCGGGCACGTTCACCAGGAAGCCCTCGGCGAACGCGTGGGGCTTGGGCGCCACCTTCTCCCGCGCCGCCTCCGGCTTGAGCCCGGCGACCTTCACGGTGAACCGCTCCTGGCGGCAGAACGTCTTGGCGTCGTCGCACACGCTCGCGACGACCTCGACGTCCCCGGACGAGGCGAGGCGGCAGCGGAACACCCTCGGTGTGACCTCTTCGGCCCGGTTCTTGCCGCACTTCTGGGGGGCCTCGGCGTTGAAGTGATGACCGTCGATGGGCTTCAGCTCGATGCGTTCGTTGAGCATGGCCGTCGCGGGCTTGGCTTTGACGAGAGCTTGCGCCCCGGCGGGCACGGCGAAGGCGAGCAGGAGTGAAGTGATCATGATTCGGGAAAGAGCTGGCCCCATTTCGTATCCTCGGACGCGTGTTTTAGCTTTCGAAAATCGCTGACGTGAGTCACTTTGACGACTTCGCTGATTCCCGCGTAGCGAACATAGAGATCGTCGCCGCGGACATAGATCTCGGAGATCAGCCCTCTCAAGAACCGGAATTGAGCGTCGGGGTTCGCGTAACCGACGGCGGCTCTCGTCGCCAGGAACAGGCCCGCCTCCTTCGCGTAAGCCAGCCGCGTGACCGCCTCGCCCGCGTCGAAATAGCCCGCGTAGCCCTCGCTCCCCTTCATCTTCCGGTAAATTCGCGTGCCTCCGTCGAGGACGAAGAACACGTTCCCGGGTTCGCCGGCGACCGCGGTGATCCTCTGCCCGACGCTGAGAACGATCTCCGATTTATCCTTCGTCACCAGATAAAGCGTGTCCTTCACCCTGTCGAGCTCCCGGAAAGCGAAGTAGAACGACATCGGCCCCGGGGCGGGGAACAAGGCGCAGCGGCCTTTCCCGCGAGGATAGTCGGTGATTTTCTTCCGCTCCGTGCCGCCCTGTGCGGTCACGTCCATCGCCACGATCGTTCCGGAACCGCAGGCGACCACCGCGCCCTCCTGAATCCAGACGACGTCCTCGAACGCGCCCTGCATGTCGTAGGCGCGGTCGGCGAGGGCGTCGCCCAGAATCCCTTTGCCCGGATTGGCGTACCACGGGCGTCCCTTCTCGTCCAGGCCGAATTTGAGCTCCTCCGCCTCACCGAAATGGTTCTGCACGCGGTACGCCTGGACCAATCCATGCAGGACCGGGACCGCCGCCATCTCGCTGCCCTTCGGGACGGCGTAGGAGAGTTCCTTTCGA
>CALRXP010000218.1:0-5070 GCA_943372155.1 Candidatus Endomicrobiellum trichonymphae
ACGGCGGGAGTCTTGCCGATCACCTCGGCGCGGGAGTAGCCGTAATGGTTGGTGAACGCCTCGTTGATGTCGAGGATTTCGCCCTTCGCATTGCTGTAAAACATGACGTCGTTGGACCGGCGGAAACCCGCCAGCAGGACGGTCATCAGTCGCGAATCGGAGCTTTGAGGCAAGTGTTCCATTTTGTAGCAAATTAAGCCCAGAAACGCTTTGGCCGTTATATTGCTACGATGCCTGTTGGAACAGAACGGCCAATAGGCGGATTAATGAAACAAAGCCAGAAAATCACCCTTGCCAACAGCCAGCGCTTGACCGTCATGGGCCGGATGCGCATGGCCGACTGGATCGAGATGCCCGAGCGCGAATTCGCGCAGGAGATCGTCAAGCTCGAGAAGGACCCGCTGTTCCAAAAGCTCTACTTCGGAGACGGCCGCATTCCCAGCGCGTTGCGGCGCCAGCGCTGGCCCGGAGGCAAGCTGTCGGGTTCGTTCTACGAGATCGACGAACGCACCGCCGCCGGCACGGGCGAGCGCGTCGGGGTCGAGGAGTTCGCCTCGACTCGCGGGCCCGCGCTCGCCGCCATCAAGCGCATGGGACAGAAGGACTTCGAGCGCTACTTCCTTCACGGCGAAGACGCGCTGACGCTCGAGGAGATCGGACGCCGGACCAAGCTCTCGCCGGAAGAGGTCCGCAGCATTCACGAACTCGTCGTCGAGCTCGGTGCCCGCTCCGAGTTCGAGGGCAAGGCCTCCGTCCCGTCCGCGGCTCCGGGCCGCCAGGCCGCCTGCCTGGCCCGGATTTCTCTCGCTCAAGGCGCGCCGACGTTCGAGTTCTACGCGCCGTACTGGGCGCGCGGACTGTATCAGATCCGACACGACCTGCTCGACCGCTGGAAGGAGGGGGGGCTTACGCCGGACGAGCGCAAGCATCTTCCCGGTCTGCTCAAGCGCCTGGAGACCGTCAACCTTCGTCAGAGCACGCTGTTCCGCTTGCTCGAGATGATCGCGCAATTGCAGGAGAAATATATTCACAGCGAGCTGGCCACCGACATTCGGCCGATCAGCCTGCGCCAGCTGGCGAAGCGCCTCGACCTGTCGCCGAGCACGGTCAGCCGCGCCTTCTCTCATCGCTCCCTGCAGCTGCCTTCGGACAAAGAGCTCCCGCTCATTTCCTTCGTGCCGGGCCGCCGCAGCGTGCTGCGCTCCCTGCTCGCGGGCTGGCTGTCCGACGACGCGTCGGTCACCGATGCTGCGCTTGCCGAGCGCCTCAAGAAGGACCGCGGCATCGCCATCTCCCGGCGCACGGTCAACGCCGTGCGCCACGAGCTCAAGGCCGAAAAGAAACGTTAGGCTGGCTGTTTTGTTGCTCTTCGGCTGGTATGATCACTTTACTGGCCGTCGCCGCCGCGTTCCTGGTCGTGCTGGGCATGCTTTCGTTCCTTGTCTATTGCAACAACGCGATCGACGCGGAAGCCGAGAAGGTCGCGCAATACCGGGCCTAGCGTATCAGGCGCGCCAGATCTTGAAGCGCCAGGTGCGCTGCTGCATGTGCTCGAGGTACATTTTCAGGAACTGATCGGCCGACGGC
This sequence comes from Candidatus Endomicrobiellum trichonymphae, assembly GCA_943372155.1. Taxonomy (GTDB): domain Bacteria; phylum Elusimicrobiota; class Elusimicrobia; order UBA1565; family UBA9628; genus GWA2-66-18. The sequence continues at coordinate 1,588 of CALRXP010000218.1, forward strand.
TCCGTCATGTACTGGGCCATGATCTCGAGCTCCACGTCGTCCCGGTTTTCCCAGTGCTCGGCCTCCCGGGGAGGGTCGGCCTTCATCTGCGAGAGCACGTCCGCCGCGTCCGCCGCGGTCACCACGAGCAGGCTCTCCAGCCGGGTGCGGTTGCTGAGCTGGTAGATATGGACCTTGCGGACCGACGTCGGCACCGGCGTGATCGCCATGCCCATAGTATGGCCGTTCGGCCGGAAACGTCCACCAAACTTTCGATTTTTCACCCATTTTTTACCCTGTAACCGATGTAGTATCATCCTTTCATGATCGACGCCGACACGCCCCCGATACTGTCCACGGCCGCGCGCGAATCTTCGGAATTTCAGGCCAACGCCCAGCACCATGGATCGCTCCTGCAGGACCTCATTGCCCGCCTGGAGAAGGCCCGTGGCGGCGGCTCGGCCAAGGCGGTCGAGCTCCATCGTTCCCGCGGTAAGCTGACGGCTCGCGAGCGCGTCGAACGCCTCCTCGATCACGGCACTTTTTTCCTCGAGCTGTCCGCGCTCGCCGCGATGGGCTTATATGACGACGAGGTTCCCGCGGCGGGCATGATCTCCGGCCTCGGCGTGATCAGCGGCCGCCTGTGCGTGGTCGTCGCCAACGACGCGACGGTCAAGGGCGGGACCTATTACGCCGAGACAATCAAAAAGCACCTGCGCGCTCAGGAAGTGGCGCTCGAGAACAAGCTCCCCTGCGTGTACCTCGTCGACTCGGGCGGCGTGTTCCTGCCCAAGCAGGCCGAGGTTTTCCCGGACAAGGAGCACTTCGGGCGCATTTTCTACAACCAGGCCCAGATGTCCGCCCTCGGCATTCCGCAAATCGCCGTCGTCATGGGCATGTGCACCGCCGGCGGCGCGTACGTGCCGGCGATGGCCGACGAGTGCGTGATCGTGCGCAATCAGGGCACGATTTATCTCGGCGGGCCGCCCTTGGTGAAAGTGGCGACGGGCGAGGAGTCCACGGCGGAGGAATTGGGCGGTGGCGATATGCACAGCCGCGTTTCCGGCGTGACCGACCATCTCGCCGACAATGACGAGCACGCATTGCAGATTTGCCGGTCGATCGTCGCGAATCTGAACGCGCCTCTGTTCGATCTCGGCGAAGGCGAGGCCCCGCTTTATCCCGCCGACGATCTGTACGGCGTGGTCAATCGCGATCTCCGCCGTCCGGTGGACCCTAAGGAAGTGATCGCCCGTCTGGTGGACGGCTCCCGCTTCCACGAGTTCAAAGCCTTGTACGGGCTGACCATGACGACCGGCTTCGCCAAGATCCACGGCCGTCCGGTCGGGATTCTCGCCAATCGCGGCGTGCTCTTCTCCGAAGCGGCGCTCAAGGGCGCTCATTTCATCGAGCTCTGCGATCAGCGGAAAATCCCGCTGCTGTTCCTTCAAAACATCACGGGCTTCATGGTCGGCAAGGACTTCGAGCAGGCCGGCATCATCAAGCACGGAGCCAAGCTCGTGCAGGCCGTTTCCACGGCCCGGGTTCCGAAGATCACCGTGATCACCGGCTCCTCCAACGGCGCCGGAAACTACGCGATGTGCGGCCGGGCCTACGGCGCGCGCTTCCTCTTCACCTGGCCGAACGCCCGCGTCTCCGTCATGGGCGCCGACCAGGCCGCCACCGTCATGACCATCATCAAGCGCGAGCAGCTTAAGCGCCAGAAGGTGGAGCTCTCCGCCGAGGACGAGGCCAAGATTCAGGCTCCGATCCGCGCTCAATACGAAACCGAGGGTCATCCCTACTTCGGCACCGCGCGTTTGTGGGATGACGGCATCATCGCTCCCGCCGACACGCGGCAAGTGCTGGCGATGGCCTTGGCCGCCGCCGCGCACGCCCCGATCGGCGACCTGCACCGACCCGTCTTCCGGATGTGACATGGAATATCAGCACCTGAAAGTCCACGCCGCCCCCGTCACCAAGGTGACGCTCTCCCGTCCCGAGCTGCGCAACGCGATGAGCGACGTCACGCTCCGCTCCCTCACGCTCGTCTTTCAAGCCCTCTCCAAGGATCCCGCCGTCCGCGTCGTGATCGTCACCGGCGGGGGCAAGGACTTCTGCGCCGGCGCCGACATCAACTGGATGAAGGAGTCGGGCAAGCTCTCGACCGAGGAAGGCAAGAAGGACGCTTCGCTCCTGGCCGAAATGCTCAAAGCCGTCGACGAGTGCCCCGTTCCCGTCATCGTGGCCGCCCAGGGCAACGTGTTCGGCGGCGGCCTCGGCCTTCTCGCCGCCTGCGACATCGGCGTCCTCGCCGAGGACGTGAAGATGTCCTTCTCCGAATGCCGTCTCGGGATCATGCCGGCTGTGATCTCGAGCTGGGTGCTTCCCAAGATCGGCATGGTCAACGCCCGCCGTTACTACTTCACCGCCGAGGTCTTCGGCGCGAAGGAAGCGGTGCACATGGGCCTCGCGCATGAAGCCGTCAAGCCCGAGGAGCTCTACGCCAAGGCCGACGCGATCGCTGCGAACATCCTCAAGTGCGGCCCCAACGCGGTGCGCGCGGCCAAGGCGCTGCTGCCGCGGCTCGAGCGGCTCGGCCTCCACCAGCAGGTCGGCATGACCGTCGACACCTTGGTCCGGCTTCGTTCCTCCGCCGAAGGCCAAGAGGGCCTCGCCGCCTTCCTCGAGAAAAGGGCCCCTGAATGGATCCGGTAAAGCCTCCCATCCGCCCGACCCCGCGCCTCGTCGAGGTGGGGCCCCGCGACGGCCTGCAGAACGAGAAGGGCGTTATCTCCCTCGACGCCAAGGTCGCCTTCGTGGACGCCTTGTCCGAGACCGGCCTCAAAGAGATCGAGGCCGGCGCCTTCGTCAATCCGAAGTCCGTCCCGCAGATGGCCAACTCCGAGCAGGTGTTCGCGCGCATCAAGCGCAAGCCCGGGGTGATCTACTCCGCCCTCGTGCCCAACGAGATCGGCCTCGACCTCGCTCTCCGCTGCAAGATCGACAAGGTCTCGGTGTTCACGGCCGCGTCGGAGACCTTCAACCAGAAGAACATCAAGGCGTCGATCAAGGACTCGATCGAGCGGTTTCGTCCGGTCGTCCTGCGCTCGCGCCAGGCCAAGCTGCCCGTGCGCGGCTACGTCTCGACCGCTTTCTATTGTCCCTTCGAGGGCCAGATCAAGCCCGAGAAGGTCGTCGAGGTCGTGAAGATGCTCTCCTGCATCGGTGTGCAGGAATTCTCCATCGGCGACACCATCGGCAAGGCCTCCCCGGAGGAGGTCCGGAAGCTCCTGTTCCTGCTGTGCAAGGCGGTGCCCAAGGACAGCATCTTCCTTCACTTCCATAACACCTTCGGCCGCGCGGTCGCCAACGCGATCGTCGCCTGGAAAACCTTCGGCATCACCGGCTATGACAGCTCGACCGGCGGAGTCGGCGGCTGCCCCTACGCGCCCGGCGCCACGGGCAACGTTTCGACGGAAGCGCTCGTCTCCGCATTCAAAG
>CALRXP010000219.1:0-4991 GCA_943372155.1 Candidatus Endomicrobiellum trichonymphae
CTCCTGCGCCATCGCCGCCAAAGCGGCGGGATCGCGCAGGTTGGCGCTGCGCAGCTCAGTCTCGGTCACGGCGGAGGGCTTGAGGCCCGCGGCGCGGGCGATGTCGCCGGGCTCGGGCGCGAGGTCCACGATAAGAACTTTTTTCCTCGTCTGCGCGGCGAGCTCGGCGCCCAGGCGCCAGGCGATCAGGGCGCGCTCCTGGCGAGGCAAAGCGCAGTCAAAGGCGACGAGACGAGCCTGTTCCGTCGACGGCCGGGCCGGAGACTGGCCGCCCTCGATGAGGCGGTTGGCGAGCGTGCGCGAGAGGTGAAGAAGGATGGTCGGATGCTCGCGCAGGATGTCCTCGAAATCTTTGCGCGGGAGCTTGAGCACCTCGCTCGTGGCGTCCACGCGCACGGTCGAGGAGCGCGGGGCGCTGGTGAGCAGGCCGGTTTCGCCCACGACGTCGCCGCGGCCGAGGTAGGCGATGAGGCTTTCCGCGCCGACCATGCCGCGGTAGCGGCGCGCGTGGCCGGAGACGATCAGGTAGAGAGCGTCGCTTTCATCGCCCTGACGGAACAACGTGGCACCCTTGGGCAAGGAGAGCAGCTGGAGGCGGGCGGCGAGCTTACTTAAATCCTCGACGGACAGGCCGGAAAACAGCGGGGTTCGTTTGAGAAATGATTCCCAGGTCTGGATCTCCTCGGGTTTCAAAGGACGCCCTTAAGACCGGAGATATTCCTTCCATATGACGCGCAAGCTAAAAGACCGACGACGGTTTTGGAGTCGCGGATTTTTCCGTCCTTGATCATTCTGATCGCTTTGTCGAAGGGGACGTGAACGGCCTCAATGAATTCGTCCTCATCGGCATTCACTTTTCCGGGCTTGAGGCCCGTGGCGACGAAGAGGTGCAGGACCTCGTTGGCGAAGGCGGGGGTCGGCCAGTACTTGATGAGCGGCTGAAACTTGGCGGCGGTGTAGCCGGTTTCCTCGGCGAGCTCGCGTTTGATGCAGGTGAGGATGGATTCCTTCGGGTCGATCTTGCCGGCGGGCAGCTCGAGGGTGACCTCGCCGACGGGGTGGCGGTACTGGCGCACCATGACGATGGTGTCTCGGTCGAGAAAGGGAACGACGCCGACGGCGCCGGGATGCGAGATGTATTCGCGCGTCGCGAGCTTGCCGTCGGGCAGGCGCACCGTGTCCACGTCGAAGTTGACGGCCCGGCCGCGCCAGATCGTCTTCTTGCTGACGAAGGTTTCGATCAGGCCCTTGTCGCACTTTTTCATCGAGGCGCCATTGTAGCAAAGGCCCGGCACGGACCTACTGCGTCCGGACGCACCAAGTCAGCGTCTGCGCTTATCTTAAGATAAACACACGGGCCGCCCGACGATGGAGGGCGTGGTATAATGAGTCTCCCCACCGCGGTAACATGTCAAAGCCCGAGTTCGTCCACCTGCACAACCACTCCGAATATTCGCTGATGGACGGAGTCATCCGTCTGTCCGACAAGGACGGCAAGCCGTCGCAGGCGCTCAAGGACCTGGCCAACTCCGGGGCGAAGGGCTTCGCGATCACCGATCACGGCAACATGTACGGCGCCGTCGAGTTCTACTCGAACGCGAAAGCCGTCGGGCTTAAGGCGATCATCGGCTGCGAGATGTATATCTCGAAGGGCACGCGCTTCGATCGCGGTCACTCCCAGAAAGAGAACTGTCACCTGACCGTTCTCGCCAAGAATTTCGAGGGTTACCAGAACTTGATGGAGCTTTGTTCCATCGCCTTCACCGAGGGGTATTACTACGATCCCCGCATCGACAAGGAGCTTTTGGCGAAGCACTCCAAAGGTCTCGTCGTGCTTTCCGGCTGCTTGAAGTCCGAGCTCAATCAGTCGATTCTGTCGGGCGATCTCGCTCAGTCCGAAAAGCTCGTCACGTGGTTCCGCGACAATCTCGAACAGGATTCTTACTACCTCGAGATCATGGACCACGGCATCGACAAGCAGAAGCAGGTGACCGCGGCGCTGCTCGAGCTCAACAAGCGCACCGGCATCCCCCTCATCGCGACCAACGACTGCCATTACTGGAAGCCCGACGATCACGAGGCGCACGACGCGCGCGTGTGCATCGCGACGGGCCGCAAGATGGCGGACACCGAGCGCCTGAAGTTCGACTCCCACGATTTCTACATCAAGTCCCCCGAGGAGATGCACAAGCTGTTTGGGGGCTTCGCACCCGAGAGTCTCTCGAATACGCTCAAAGTCGCGGAGATGTGCAACCTCAAGATCCCGATGGATCAGATGCTCCTGCCCGAGTTCAAAGTTCCGCCGGGCTTCGACCAGGACAGCTACCTCGAGCATCTGTGCCTCGAGGGCATGAAGGAACGCTTCCCCAACGGCTGGCGCCCGGAATACAAGGAGCGGCTGGACTACGAACTCGGCGTCATCAAGCGCATGGGCTTCTCCGGCTACTTCCTGATCGTCTGGGACTTCATCAAGCACGCGCGCTCGATCGGCGTTCCCGTCGGGCCCGGCCGCGGCTCCGGCGCGGGCGCTATCGTGGCCTACACTCTGCGCATCACCAACGCCGATCCGATCGAGCACCGCCTCCTCTTCGAGCGCTTCCTCAACCCGGACCGCAAGTCGATGCCGGACTTGGATATCGACTTCGCCGACACCGGCCGCGACCGCATCATCGCCTATGTCCGCGAGAAGTACGGCAAGGAGTGCGTGGCGCAGATCATCACGTTCGGCTCGCTGGGCGCCAAGCTCGTCATCCGCGACGTGGGCCGCGTCTTAGACATGCCGCTCATGCAGATCGACGAGATCGCCAAGAAGATCCCCGTCGGCCCCAACGTGCACCTGCACGAGGCCATGCAGGGCCCCGAGCTCCAGGAGCTCGCCAAGGATCCGCAGGTCAAGCGTCTGCTCGACCTGTCGCTCAAGCTCGAGGGACTCAAGCGCCACACCGGCGTGCACGCGGCCGGCACCTTGATCACGAAGGAGCACGTCGTCAAATACACGCCGCTCGCCAAGGGCGCCAAGTCCGACGTGGTGACGACGCAGTACGACGGCGACATCTGTCCGAAACTGGGGCTGCTGAAGGTCGACTTCCTGGGCCTGCGCACCCTCTCGATCATCGACGACGCGGTTAAATTCGTCCTGAAACGTCACGATCCGAAGTTCGACATCGACACGATCAAGATGGACGACGCGAAGACGTACGAGATGCTGCGCACGGCGAAGTCGCTCGCGGTCTTCCAGCTCGACTCCCAGGGCATCCGCGACCTGCTCTTCCGCATCAAGCCCACCGTTTTCGACGACATCGTCTCTTTGATCGCACTGTTCCGCCCCGGCCCCATGCAGTCCGGCATGCTCGACATGTTCGTCGACCGCAAACACGGCCGCGAAGAGGTCGCCTACGAAACGCCGCTGCTCGAGCCCATCTTGAAGGACACGTACGGCTGCATGGTCTTCCAAGAGCAGGTCATGGAAATCTCCAAGAAGCTCGCGAACTTCACGCCCGGCGAAGCCGACGGACTGCGCAAGGCGATGGGCAAGAAGATCTTCGAAGACCTGGAAAAGATGCGCAGCAAGTTCATCACCGGCTGCGCCGCCAACAAGATCAAGGACAAGATCGCGACGAAGATCTACGACCAGATGGTGAAGTTCGGCGGCTACGGCTTCAACAAATCGCACTCGGTCGCCTACGGCCTCGTCGCGTATCAGACCGCGTACCTGAAAGCGAACTTCCCCATCGAGTTCATGACGGCGGTGCTCACCTCGGAGATCGGCCATTCGTCGATCGGCGCCGAGGACAAAGAGAACAAGCTCGTCACCTATCTCGACGAAGCGCGGCGCATGGGCATGAAGGTGCTGCCGCCCGACGTCAACATGTCGGAGACGCGGTTCGACATCCAAGACGGCGCGATCCGCTTCGGCCTGCTCGCGATCAAGAACGTCGGCTTCGGCGCGGCGGAGTCCATCGTGAAGGCCGCCCGTGAGAAGCCTTTCGAGTCCCTCGACGACTTCTGCTCCCGCGTCGATCTCCACGCCATCAACAAGAAGTGCGTCGAGTCCTTGACCAAGGCCGGGGCGCTCGACTCTTTGCTCCCCGGCGTACCCTCTCCCACGGCCCGCGCGCGCCTGCTCGCCTCGATCGACGAGAGCGTCGGCCGCCAGCAGAAGGTGAAGGCCGACCTCGACAAGGGCCAGGGCCTGCTGTTCGGCGCGTCGGCGCCGGCGCCGTCGGCCTCCTCCGCCGCCAACGATTCCTCGATCAAGCCCCTTTCCGAGCACGACACGTTGACCTTCGAGCGCGAGGTCCTGGGCTTCTACTTCTCCGGCCATCCGCTCCTGTCGGTGAAGGCCCAGCTCAAGGCCACCGCGACCCACGAGGTGAGCCAGCTCGTCCCGTCGATCACCACGCCGGTGCGCTTGGCGGGCATGATCAGCAAGATGCGCAAGATGGTGTCGAAGAAGACCGGCGAGCCGTGGATCATCATCACCGTCGAAGACCTGACGGGCGAGATCACGACGCTCTGCTTCCCGAAAACCTACGCCGGGGGCGTGAACTCCCTGGCCAAGATCGGCGCGTTCGTCGCGGTAACCGGCCGCCTCTCGTTTAAAGGCGAGGACGCGGGCGAAGGCGCCACCGCGGAGCTCATCGTCGACGAAATGATCCCGCTCGACTCCTCGGCGACCAAATTCGCCAAGCGTCTGCGCCTGAAGTGCGACGCCACCGTCGGCACCGAGAAGCTCGAGGCTCTGCGCGACGTCCTGGAGCGCTTCGAGGGCCCCTGCCCCGTCGCGCTCGAGCAGGAAACCGGCGAGGGTGTGGCGATCCTCGACGTGGACCAGCGCGTCAACCTCAACCAGTCCTTGTTCGAAGCCGTCGAGGCCATCTTAGGCCCCCGGTGCTGGAACATCGACGCCTCCGGCGCCCCCGCCGTCATCGCCCCCCGCAAGTGGGGCGGCAAGCCCTCCTAGCTGGGGTCAGACCTCCCGGTTGTTGCTT
>CALRXP010000220.1:0-4919 GCA_943372155.1 Candidatus Endomicrobiellum trichonymphae
CCCAACGACCTGCACATCGAGTCCGATCCGGTGGACTGCGCGCGGCTGCGCTTCAAGGTGGACCACCACGGCGACACGCTGTCCGACGTTCACATCGCGGAGCTGCTCCTGCGGGTGGGCAAGCAGGCGCCGTGGGTGCACGTCGAGAAGCTGTTCAAGTACGACGGGCAGGCGGCGTTTACGAAGGATCAGGGCGAGGACTAGACGTCGGTTTTGAGCCCAATTTCAGGGGCTCGATGTCTTAGACGACATCAACACTCTTCCCGGGAAGAGTCCCGATAACCTTTAGGTCGTCGTCTTCTGCCAGGGCCGGTGCTGCGGGGCCCATTGCTTGAGTTCCTCTTCGCTGGCCCAGCCGCGGAAGCTCGCCATCGGACCGTTTCCGGTTTTGTTGACCCGGTATTTGCGGCCGAAGCCGTCAAGCGCGACCACATCGCCTGAAGTGGTCTCCTCGATTACCGTCAGGCCCGCGTGCACGGCACCCTCTTTCGGAGAGTGATAGTCCTCGCCGACGTAGGACTCGCCGACGGTCGAGGCCGGCGAGACGCGGATACGCGCGCCCTCGGGCTTAATCTCGAAGAGCTCATTCTCATCACGGGCGTATAACGCTTCTTCGTGCCAATGAACGACAGTCAATTTCAATCTCGCCGCGATCTGCTCCGGCGTCTCTTTTCCGTCGAAGAATTGGTCGCTCATACCTCGATTGTAGCCTGAGGGACCTGTCGGGTCAAGCGAGGTTATGCAACTTTTTCGGGGGGTCAATCGTCTGGTATGTAGGAGCCCTAATGGCTTCAGGAGGATTCATGGATACGGTTGATGCCATCGAAGCGCTCGGGCGCCTCGCTGCCGCGCCAGACGCGCTGGAGACGGTCACTGAGGCGGTCGGGCGGACCGGGAAGTGGCGCACATGGCCATTTCAACGGCAGGTCTGGTACCTACGAAAGCGTCACGATCTATCACAGGCCGAGCTCGCCCGGCGCTCAGGCGTCAGCCAGCGGCGCATCTGCCGGATCGAGGCGGGAGATGACCTAAAGCTCAGCACGCTGAAGGCCTTGTGGGCGGCGATGGGTTACGAACCGCTCGTCATCCCGGCGAGGCCGATGTCGCCGGCGACATCTTTACCTTCAACGGCAAGGTAACGATGACCTTTACGACATCAAGGCGGTGCTAGATTTCCGACGCGTCGCTGACGGGATGCGCCCGCTCAACGAGCCAAACAACGCCCGCCGACACGAAATACAGGCCGAGCAACACGACCCCGAACAGAATCGTCGTGGCGATCACGTCGCCGGGGGTCAGGAAGGCGGAGGCGAACAGGATCGCGACGGTGGATTCGCGCCAATACTTGAGCATCATGCGCGAGGTGACGAGCCTGAAGCGGGCCAGGAAGTAGAAAAGCACGGGGGCTTCGAAGGAGACGCCGGTGCCGAGGACGGTGCAGAGAAAGAGGTTGAGGTATTCGGTGGGGCGAAGATTCGCACGAAGACCGGCCTGGATCGCCTCGTCCATGAGTATGTTCGTTAAGATCGGGAAGGCGACGAAGTAGGCGAACACGGCGCCGCCCATGAAGCAGACGCTCGTGACGAAGGTGAAGGTCACCGCCATCTTGCGCTCGCGCTCGTGCAAGGCGGGCTTCACGAAGGCCCAGACCTGGTAGAACAGGTAGGGGGAGATCAGGAACACCGAGGTCCAGAAGGACAGGCGCATCATGGACATGAACGGCTCGGCCAGATCGGTGTAGGCGAAGGGCTGAATGAGGCCCGGCGCGGCCTTGAGCAGAGGACGTTTGGCGAGGTCCCAGAGCCGGAAGCGCAGGACGTAGCCGGCGGCGGTGGCGAAGAACAACGCCAGGGCACAGTTGATCAGGCGGTCGCGCAGCTCGCCCACATGATCCCACAAGGGGAGGCGCTTCTCGTCGGGAAGAACCTCGGGGATCAGCTCCACGTCGGGCTTCTTCGTCATCGGCCGCTCACGTCGAACGCCGCGGGGATGTGCTCGGCACGACCGGCATCGAGGGCCACCACGTCGAAACGGCAGGGGCCGGACCAGGAACGGGCCTGCAGCCACAGCTGGGCCGCCTTAATGAGCTTGCGGCGCTTGGCGCCGCCGACCGAGGCGGCGGCGCCGCCGAAGGCGGACGAGGCGCGGGCCCGGACCTCGACGAACACGATTTCGTCTTTATCGCGGACGATGAGATCGATCTCGCCGACTTTCGCGCGGAAATTCTTCTCGACGATCGTCATGCCCATCTTGGTCAGCAAGGCGGCCGCCTGATCTTCGGCGGCGCGGCCGGTCTCGGCCCTATTCATAAGCCTGCGACCGAGCCATAGGCGAGGAAGTGCCGCTTCCACTGGCCGTTAGAAAAGCGGCCTTGGCGACGGGCGCGTAGGTCATGCGATGCGCTTTGCAGGGCCCCAACGCTTCGAGCGCGGCCATATGCGCCTTGGTTCCGTAGCCTTTATGCACGGCGAAGCCGTAGCCCGGATGACGGCGCTCGAGGCGCTCCATCCAACGGTCGCGGACGACCTTGGCGATCACGCTTGCCGCCGCGATGCAGAGCGACTTCGCGTCGCCGTCGACGATGGTCCGCTGATTCAGCTCGAAATTCCGGATAGGCCGGGGCCCGTCCACGAGAATCTGAAACGAGGCGACGCCCGTTTTTCCCGCCGCGCGCCGGGAGGCGCGCGCCATGGCGCTCAACGTCGCGGCCAGTATGTTGTCCCGGTCGATCACGTCCGGATACGCCCACGCGACCGACACGGCCAGCGCCTGAGAACGGACGACCCCGAAGAGCCGTTCTCGGCTCTTCGGGGTCATCTGCTTCGAATCCTTCACCGCTCGCAGCTCCGCCGACGGGACCTCCGGCAAAGCTACGGCAGCAACCACCACGGGACCCGCGAGGGGTCCCCGGCCGGCTTCGTCGACGCCGATCACGGCCGCGAACGGTCCGCGGCGGCGCGCTTCGTTGTCGAAGGCCCGGCCGTCCAAGTTACTTGGCGACGGCGGGAGCGTCTTTGGCCTTGGGCGCCTTCGGAGCGTCGGCCTTCTTAGGGGCCTCGGCCTTGGGCGCTTCAGCCTTCGGGGCCGCCACGGGGGCCGCGCCTTCGCGGTCCTCGATGCGGGCGGAACGACCGGTGAGGTCGCGGAGATAGTAGAGGCGGGCGCGACGGACCTTACCCTCGCGCACGAGATCGATCTTCTCGATGTGGGGGGAGTTGATCAGGAACGTCCGCTCCACGCCGACGCCGAAGGAGATCTTCCGAACGGTGAAGTTCTCGCTCGCGCCGCGTCCGCGGCGAACAATGACCGCGCCTTCGAACACCTGGACGCGCTCGGACTCGCCTTCCTTGACCTTCATGTGCACCTTGACGGTGTCGCCGGGCCGGAAATCCGGAACCTTCGACGACTTCTTCTCTTCCATGGCAGCCATCATACGCTTCTCTCCTGACGTCTCTTATTACGCCCGTTTAAGCAGATCGGGACGCTTGCGCTTGGTCGCCGTCTTGGCGGCATTGAGCCGCCACTCGGCGATTTTCGCGTGGTCGCCCGAGAAAAGGATCTCGGGAACCTCGCGGCCGCGCCAAACGCGCGGTCGTGTGTACTGGGGAAAATCGAGCAGACCGCCCGCGAACGACTCGGATACGGTCGCGTCTTCCTTCTTTAAAACGCCCGGCACCAACCGAGCTACTGCATCCGCCACAAGCATAGACGGAAGCTCGCCGCCGGTCAAGACGTAATCGCCGACGGAAATTTCCTCGTCGAACAATTCCATCGTGCGCTCGTCCACGCCTTCGTAGTGGCCGCAGACCAGGATCAGGTGCTTTTCCTTGGACAGACGCGACGCCGTCTTGGCGTCGAACGTCTTGCCTTGGGGCGACAGGAAAACCACCTTCGAACCCTTCTTCTTCACGCTGTTGATGGCTTTTTCAAGCGGCTCCACCATCATCAACATCCCGGGCCCGCCGCCGAACGGGCGGTCGTCCACCTTGTGATGCTTATCTTCCGTGAAGTCCCTCGGGTTGACGCAGCCCCACGACACGAGCCCCTTCTCCTGGGCGCGCGCCATCATGCTCGCGTCCATGACGGACGGGAACATGCCGGGGAACAGCGTCACGAAGTCGATCTTCACTAGTCGATTACCATGTCGGAATTCATATCAGCTCTGGATTTGCATCCACGCGCTAATCAATCTCCACCTCGGTCCGCACGCCGGCCTTCACGGCGGCCACGCTCACGAGGGAGCGGATCGCCTTGATGACCTTGCCTTGCTTACCGATAACCTTGCCCTTGTCGCTTTCGTCCACCATGAGATTCAGAACGGTGATGTCGCCGTCCTGCTCCTCCTCGATGGCCACTGCGTCCGGCTTGTCGGCCAGGCGCTTGACGATGAAGAGCGTCAGGTCTTTCATGAGCATCTTACTTGGCGGCCGCCGCCTTGAACGCAGCCTTGACGAGGGAGCGGACGGTCTCGGACGGCTGAGCGCCGACGCCGATCCAGTACTCGTAGCGCGTCTTGTCGACTTCAACCTTCTTGCCCTGCGTCTCGATGCGGGGGTTGTAGGAGCCGAGGACTTCGATCGGCTTGCCCGTCGCGCCGCGAGCCTTCTCGATGGCGACGACGCGGTAGTAGGGCTGGTGCGGCTTGCCTTTGCGCTGCAGTCTGATGACGACCATTTCTTTCTCCGTTGCGGCTATTGCTGTGGTTTAAAAGCGGCCCGAGCTTTCGACTCGAGCTCCCGAAAAGCGGCGGAAGGATCCTTGGCGGCGAACACGGCGGAGCCGGCCACGAGGCTGTCGGCCCCGGCGGCGGCGGCTTGCGCGATGTTGGCGGCGTTCACGCCGCCGTCGACTTGGATCCAGCAGTCAAAGTTGTTCTTGTCGATCGCGGCGCGCAGGGCGGCGACCTTGGGCATCATGTC
>CALRXP010000221.1:0-4801 GCA_943372155.1 Candidatus Endomicrobiellum trichonymphae
CCCCGCGCGCGTGATCGAAGATCTCTCGAACTCTCCTTACTTCATCGCCGCGACTCCTAAGCGGGCCTGGCGTTGGCGCCGTCTCGTGGACGCGCTCGGCATCCGCGCCGGCTGGCTCCAGTGGCGAGGCAAGCTCGAGCCCAAGCTCGGCGCGGACGTCGAGCTGCGACCGCACCGCGTACGCGAGGGGCTCGCGGGAGAGCTCGTGCCGCGTGAAGAGGCGCAGGCGCTGTGGGATTTCGTCGCCGGTTTGCGTGAGACTCTCGGCTCCGCTCCGGTGAGCTGGTCTGTCCGCGCGGCGGAGGCGAGAAAGATTCTCTCGTCCCACCTGGGCATGCCCGAGAAGCCGAGCGTCGCCGAGCGCGACGCCTTCGCCGCCGTGTCGGACGCCCTCGACGAGCTCGCCGCCTTCGACCGGCTGGGCGAGGACTGCTCCTGGGAGGACTTCCTCGACGCCTTCGAGCGCAAGCTGGTCCGCGCCGTGCGCGACGCGGGCGACGGCTTGCTCGGCGTGCGCGCCCTCGACGCGATGGATGCCCGCGGCCAACGCTTCAAGGCGGTCATCCTGATCGGGCTCAAAGAAAAAATGTTCCCGCGTCAGGTCCTTGAGGACCCGCTGCTCCGCGACGCGGCGCGGGCGGCGCTGCGTCATCCGGCGGGCTACTGGATCGGCCGCAAGACGGCGGGCCATGAGGAAGAGCGCTTGCTGTTCTACCTGACCTGCGCGTCCGCGAAAGAGAAGCTCATCCTGATCTATCCGCGCTCGGATGAGGCGGGCAAGGCGTCGGTGCCCTCGACGTACTTGCGCGAGCTGTGCCGCGCCGCGGGGCTGCCGGCCCCGGGGGAGCACGACGCCCGCCGGGTCCCTCGTCAGCCGGCCGAGCGCCTGCGCTCGACCCCGCCCGAGATTCTCACGCCGCGCGAGGCCGCGCTGCTCTCGGTGCTTCAAGGAGGCTCGCCCGACGCGGCCCTCGCCGCCGCCGACGCCCGCACCGCGCCCCTTTCCGAAGAGCTGGGACGGGTCGCGGCCCTCAACGAGCGCGGGGGGCCCGGCGCCCACGACGGCCTGACGCGACCGATCGCAGCCGAGATGAGCAAGCTCAAGCAGACGGGCCTCTCTCCCACCGCGCTCGACCTGTACGCGACGTGCCCGTTCCGCTTCTTCGCGGCGCGCATCCTCAATCTCGGCGAACGGGAAGAGGCCTCCGGGCGGGGGGAGCTGACTTCACAGGAGCGCGGCCGCGTCTATCACGCGGTCCTCGAGACGTTCTACGCCTCGCTCACGCCGCTCGAGTGGTCCGGCTCCAAAGACTGGGAGCCCGCCTACGTGAAGGCCGACGCTGAGGTGTTCACGCGCAACGATTGGAGGGCTCTCGGCGTGTATCCGTTGTTGTGGGAGTCGGCTCGCCTTGAAATGGGCGCGCACCTGCGCGCGTTCATCGCCTGGGATCTCGAGCGTCTGCGCGCGGCCAAGCTCCAACCGAAGCTTTACGAGACGCGCCTTCAGGGTTCCCCGGAAGGGGGCGCTCCCGGCGGCGTGCCCTGGAAGGGCGTGGCGGACCGCATCGACACCTCCGACGCTTCGCGCGAGTTCCACGTGGTGGACTACAAAACTCGCGAGGGCAAGCTCGCCAAAAAGCTGCCGGAGAAGGTCGCGGCGGGAGAAGTTCACCAGCTGCCCTTTTACGCCGAGCTCGCGGGCGCGGCCGTCGGCGCGGGCTATACGTTCGGCGGGGCGTCGCTTCTGTTCCTTGAAGTCGAAGACGGTGAGGCTCGCTTGGCCGAGCTGTCCGCCGAGGATTGGGGGCTGTCGCGCGAGTCGTTCATGAAAATACTGGCCGAGCGCGTCGAGGCGATCGCGTCGGGGCAATTCCCGATTCGTCCCTCTGAGGGCGAGGGAAAGCACTGCTCGTGGTGCGAGTTCCCGACGGTGTGCCGTAAGGCGCACGGACCTTCGCGCGCGCGGGCCTTGAAGGAATCGAAATGACCGAACGCACGCGGGACTGGATCCAGTGGCTGATCCTTCTGTTGTTCGTCTATTTCGCGGGACAGATCGTGACGAGCCTCGTCGCGCCCGTGTTTTATTGGCTGTCGACGGTGGCCGGCGATGTTCTCCCCGCGCGTATCGCCGGCTGGATATCTATCGGTCTGGTCTGGTGTCTGATCGCGTGCCGGTTTGTCGCGCTCGGCTTCGTCTACGCCTGGCTGCTCCGTACGCCGTGGCGGCGGGCCGGCCTCGCCGCTTGGGGCGTGTTCGAGCTCGCGCCGGTCATTCTCTCTTTAAGAACGGCGGGGCTCGGGCTACCCTTCCTCGGCGACGCCGCCGTCGCTTGCTCCGCGGCGTCGTTCGGCGCGTGGTATTACGACGAGAACCGGCATAATCCGCACCTGATCGAAGCCCGGCGCGCGTTTTTCCGCGTTATCCCTCTCGAGGGACACTAGCGCCCCTTGACGCGGTACCGCCCCTCACGTACACTTCGCTTTATGGCCGAACGCGATTGCCCGAAGTGCCCCTTCTCCCCGATGGATCAGGTCGAGGTCGGCAAGATCACCGTCGACGAGTGCCCGAGCTGCAAAGGGCGCTGGTACGACTTCGACGAGCTGGCCCAGATCGTCTCCGATCCGGCCGCATTCACCGCCGCCGTGGCGAAAGGTCCGCTTCGTCCGCGTAAGGGTCAAGCGAAATGCCCCGTTTGCCTCGAGGACATGATGAACGGGGGCTTCGGCAGCGAATTATTGCGCGTGGATCAGTGCGCGGGGCACGGCTTCTGGCTCGACGCCGGGGAACTGCGCCTGCTCGACAAGCTGCTGGCGTCCTAGCCGATCATTCCGGCGGTCGCGCCGGTGTACGGCGGCAGCGCGAAGTAGAAGCGGGATCCCTTGCCCTGCTCGGTCTCGAGCTCGAGATCCGTGCCGTGCGCCTCGAGGATCATGCGCGACAGCGCCAAGCCCACGCCGAAGCCCTTCGCCTCGCGCTTGCCCTCTTCGGAACGGTAGTAGCCGTCGAAGATCTTTTTGCGGTCCTCCGGAGCCACGCCGATGCCCGTGTCCTTGACCCAGATCTCGACGCGGCCGTCCGTGCGATGGTGTGCGCCCATCGTCACGGTGCCGCCCTCATGCGTGTACTTGACCGCATTGGTGAAGAGGTTGGCCACGACGAGCTGGAGCGCGTCTGGATCGCCGGCGCAGGGCAGGGCGTCGGAGGGAACCTCGAGCTTCACGGCGAGCTTCTTGCGGATCGCCAGGATTTCGAGGCGCGAGACGGCGCCGCGCAAAAGGGCCGTGGCGTCAACGCGCTGGATATCGAGATCGAATTTACCCGCCTCGAGACGGCCAAGGTTGAGGAGGTTGGTAGCCATCGTGGAAAGAGCCTTGATGTTGGCGGCGAGCATCTCGTGCCACGGGGCGGCGGCGGCGGTCGCGGGCTCGTTTTCTTTCAGCAGCGCGTGCGCCGTATGGATGACTGCCAGCGCGTTATTGAATTCGTGGCTGACCCCGGAGACGAGCTGGGACTTAAGGCGGCCGGCCTGGCGCTCTTTTTCGAACTGGTTGTTGAGCTGGTCGGTCATGGAGCGCATGGCGGTGAAGAGGTCGAGAATTTCCGGGGGCCCGTCCAGCATCTCGAGGGTCCAGGGCTCGCCCAGCTTCCAAGTGGAAGCCTGCGTGCGCAGGCGCCGGACGGGGGCGACGATGATTCGGGAGACCGCGGCGGCCACGGCGAGGCTACCAAAGAGGCCGAAGCCCAGGACGAGCGCGAAGGTGAAAAAAGCGGCCTCGCGGGTGGCGCGGCGCTGAGCGTCGAGGTGCGCGAAGCTCAGGCGGCCGAAGTGCGACATGCGCTCGATGTGGGAGTCGACGAGCTCGTTGTCGAGGGCCTGGCGCATGGCCTCGACGCGGGAGAGGTCGCCTTTTTGGGCGCGCGCGAAAAGCTTTCTCTGGGAGGCGTCGTAGCGCTCGACATCGCGCCCGATTTCGTCCCATTCGACTTTTTCTTCCTGGTCGTGAATGAGGGCGGCGATGCGTCGGTGGGTGAGCAAGAAATCCTTGATCGACGCGTCGCGGCGCTCGAGCCAGACGGCGTCGCGCGAGGTGAGGTAATTGTCGGCGAAGGCGTCTACCCGGCGCAACTCGTTACGGTGAGCGGGGAGTTCCGTGAGGACCATGAGCTGATCGGCGAAGCCGGAGCCGAGCCGATCCTCGGCGCGGCTGTGGGTCATATAAGAGACGGTGGAAAGAAGCGCGAAGACGCTCAACGTCGTGCCCAGAACCACGGTCAGGCGCGCGCGCAGGCTCCAGTTCTTCACGATGTCATCATGCGATTTCCGAAGCGGCCGCGCAATGCGGCCGGGGCTCCTCGAATTCCTATAATCGCGGTGTGGACGCCCCCGACAAGACGGACCGCGACCGCGCGCGCCTGACCCTCGACTCCTCCGTCGTCGTCGAGGCGGGCGCGGGCACCGGCAAGACGACCTTGCTGACCGACCGGATACTCTTCCTCGTGCTGGCGGGGGAGAAGCCTGCTCGCGTTGAAGAGGTCGTGGCGCTGACGTTCACCGAGAAAGCCGCGGGGGAGATCAAGGTGCGCTTGTCGGAGCGGCTCGCCGAGCTGGCCGCTCAGCTCGCCGGAGGCGTCTTGTCCGACGAGGCCGCCAAACGCGCCGCGCGGACCTTGGCGGAACTGAGGGAGACGTTCAAGACGCCGGAGACCACCGTCCTGGGCCGCGCGAGGACCGCGCTCGAGGACCTGGATAAGGCGCCGATCGGGACCATTCATTCGTTTTGTTCTCAGATCCTGCGGCTG
>CALRXP010000222.1:0-4732 GCA_943372155.1 Candidatus Endomicrobiellum trichonymphae
GCTTCGTCCCGCGGTCATCATGAGCGATCCTCTGGCTTTGGCGGGGGCCCATGATTTTTTCCTGAGCAAAAAGGCCGAGGACGTCGTTGTGCTGGTCAACATCGGAGCGAGCTCGACGAGCGCGAGCGTGATCGAGCGCGGCATCCTGCGCGCCACGCGCGTCTTCAATATCGCGGGCAACACCTTCACCCGCGCCGTCCGGCGCGAATTCTTGGTTGAGTTCGAAGAGGCCGAAGGGCTCAAAATCGCTCACGGCCTGGCCACGCCGGTCGGCAAGACCGTGGCCGAAGACGCGGTCGCGGAGCGCGTTGCGCGCGCCCTGCGCCCCGCGGTCAAGGACCTCGAGGGGGAAATCCAGCGCACGATCGACGTCTATCACTCCCGCCGGCCGGTCGACGCGGCTCCGATCGCCAAGGTCGTTCTGGCGGGCGGCAGCTCCCAACTTAAAGGCCTCCCTGAGCTTCTGGAGGCTGGGCTGGGCCATGAAGTCGAGATTTTCCGTCCCATGGTCAACGTCCTGGGTAACAACGGAGTGCTGGGCATCGCGCCTTTGTCCGGAGACCTCGGGGTCGCCTGCGGCCTCAGCCTGAGCAATACCTTGTTGCGGCGAACCGTCCGTTCCCGGCTCAACCTCGTGCCCAAGCGCGTCCGCCGCGCCGCGATCATCCGCGACGTCTCCCCCGGCTTCTGGCGTATGATCGCCGGGCCGGCGGCCGTCATCTTCGCGCTCGCTTTATACGGTGTTTGGGCGGTTCACGTCGCCCATAAGGAAACGGCGCTTGAGCAGACGCTCGCGGCGGCGGCCAAGCGCGACGAGGCGCTGCGTCTGAAGCTTGCGAAGAAGAAGCCCCTCGCGACCAAGGCCCCGGCCGACCCGCACGCGTTCCTCGGGCGCTTAAACGTCTCCGGCGTCTTCGGAAACGGACGCGCCGCGATGGTTATGCTCGACGGCGGCGGCGCCACGTACACCGCGCGCGGTGGGCGGCTGTATGACGCCAACGACGCGGAAATCCCCGGGGTTTCCTCTGAAATAAGGGATAATTCGCTCCTTCTCGGCGCCGGCGGCAAACGCTATACCCTCGAAATTCCAAAATGAACCTCAACCTCGTAACAAGGATCCCTGACATGAAACCCGCCCGCCTCGTCGCCGCCGTCCTCTCCGTCGTGCTTTTTACGGGTGATCTCGCCTGGGCCCAGCCTGAGGCGAAGCCCCAGTCCGATTTCCCGGACACTCTCGTCAGCACCGGGACCGCGCGTCTGACCGGGCTCGAGAAGGAGACCGAGGCGGAGCTCGCGGTCATCAGCACCTCCGCGGTGATTCCCTCTTCGGAAGGCGCGGCCGGCGCGCGTCCCAAGGCCCCGGCTATCCCGGTCGGCATGAACGCCCTGGTCGAATCGCTCAACGCCGAGCCGATCGACTTCAATTTCAAGAACGCCGACCTGCAGGGCATCCTGCGTTCGTTCGCTCTCAAGTTCAATAAGAACATCATCGCCGCGCCGGGCGTCGGCGGTAAGGTCAATATGCAGCTGCGGGGCGTGCCGTTCGACGAGGCCTTCCGGCTCATGCTCGATCAGATGGGGTATGTCGCCATTCAGCGCGGCGAGGGCGTCATCGAGGTGATTCGTGCGGTCAACATGCCGGTCCTCGTCCAGGTGTTCCCTCTGAAGTACCGGTTCGCGGCCGAGGTTCAGCTGACCTTGCTGTCCATTCTGGACAAGAAGGAGAAAGAGAACACCATCATCTCGGTGGACAACGGTTCGAACTCGCTGATCGTGACGTCGACCAACGACACTTTGCACAAGATGAAGCAGATGATCGGCCAGATGGACATTCCGGCCCCGCAGATCGCGATCAAGGCGCGCCTCATCGAGGTGCAGGCCGGCAACTCCCTGACCTGGGGCATCAACTGGGCCGGCGGCACCAACTTCGGCACGGGCGGCCTGGTGCGCACGATCAAGGATCAGACGAACTATACCGTCAATCCCAACGGCAGCATCAACACGACCTTAGCCCCGACCTTTTTCCCGACGGGCGGCATCCTCGACATGTCGCTCGTGATGAACAAAACGACCCTCTACACCTTGCTCAACTTCATCAAAGCGGACACGCGCAGCAAGACGATCTCAGAGCCGATGGTGCTCACCGGCAACAACAAGACCGCGAAGATTCACGTCGGTCAGAACCTGCCTGTGAAGAGCTCTCAAGTCACGCAGACCGCGACCACCCAGACCGTCCAATACATCCCGGAAGGCGTCGATCTCGAGGTCACCCCGATCGTCTCTCCCGGCAGCAACACGATCTCGTTCAAGATCCGGGTCGGCGTTTCGGAGTTCATCAACTTCACCGCCGACAACAACCCGATCACCACCGAGCGCGTCGCCACGACGGAGGTGTCGGTCGAAAGCGGCATGACCGTCGTCATCGGCGGCCTCATCAAGGACAAGATGGTCGACTCCGAGAACGGCATCCCGTTGCTTAAGGACATCCCGCTGCTCGGTTGGCTCTTTAAGAACAAGAAGAAGAGCAAGGACAAGACCGAGCTCCTGATCTTCATCACGCCCGAGCTTCAGACCCGGACGATGTAGTCTATTTGTGCCGGATCGCCATCACGCCCGGAGGCAGGGGGGCGAAGGGGGGGCGGTGCGGGGTCTTGTCGAGGAAGTACGCGAGCGCTACGGGATAGTCTCCCGTCGATCCGAGCAGGCGCATCGCGGCTTGCGCCGCGGCCCGCTGGGGCCCGTCGGCCAGCTTCGGTAACTTCATATAGAACTCGTAATCGGAGCGGAGCGTGTCGGAGAACTTGGCGAGCGCGTCGAGTTCCTTGGTCACCTCGTCCGCGCGCTCGGGCGAGTTCCGCGTGATCACCGCATCGAGCTTGGCGTCGAGGGCCGTCGCCCGCGCGACGAGGTCCGCTTTGCGGGCGTAATACGCCTCGACGGCGGCCGCCCAGTCGTCGGTTTCCTTGAACGCGTCGGTGATCGCGGTCGAGTGCCGTTTGGCGCCGTCGCTGCCGTCTTTGAGAGTGGTCTTCACCGCGCGTAAGCGGTCTTTGACGCCCGCGACCCGAACCTCGTTGGCGGCGAAGACGGACACCTGGGCCCGAGCCGGGACGCCGGCCAAGGACGCGGCAAACCCGAAAAGCGTCAGCCAAAGGGATCGTTTAACCATTAAATGTAGTGTAGCCGCCTCGCGGGGCGGGGGACAGGGGCGAAAGCGCCCTCGAGCGCTGGGCCCAAGGACCTACGCCCGAACGTGGCCTCCGCGCGGGGCGGGGGTGGAATATCCGCCCCAAAAATTCTAAGATGACCGTATCGCCCCCAGCTAGGGCACGGAGAACTCTTATGGCTATCAAAGTCGGCATCAACGGTTTCGGTCGCATCGGGCGCCTCGTCATGCGCGCCTCCCTCAAGAATCCCGACATCCAGGTCGTCGCGATCAACGATTTGACGGACGCGAAGATGAACGCGAACCTCTTCAAGTACGACTCGACCTTCGGCCCGTACCCCGGGACCGTCGAGGCCGTCGGCACCGACCTGAAGATCGACGGGCGCCTCATCAAGGTGTTCTCGGAGAAGGAGCCCTCGAAGCTTCCCTGGTCCTCCGTCGGCGTCGAAGTCGTCATCGAGTCCACCGGGTTCTTCACCGACGCCGAGAAGGCCAAGGGACACCTCGTCGGCGGCGCGAAGAAGGTCGTGATCTCCGCCCCCGCGAAGGGCGAGGACATCACCATCTGCATGGGCATCAACAACGAGCTCTTCGATCCCGCCAAGCACACGATCATCTCCAACGCCTCCTGCACCACCAACGCGCTCGCCCCGCTCGGCAAGGTCCTCGACGAGGCGTTCGGCCTCAAGAACGGCCTGATGACCACGGTGCACGCGTACACCAACGACCAGAACCTGCTCGACCAGCGTCACACCGACCTGCGCCGCGCCCGCGCGGCCGCCGTCAGCATGATCCCGTCGTCCACGGGCGCGGCGAAGGCCATCGGCCTGGTGCTCCCGAAGCTCAAGGGCAAGCTCACCGGTACCTCGCTGCGCGTGCCCGTCCAGGACGTCTCGATCGTCGACCTCACCGCGACGCTCAACAAGAGCGTGACGAAGGAAGAAGTCAACGAGGCGTTCAAGAAGGCCGCGGCCTCCGGCACGCTGAAGGGCTTCATGCAGTACAACGAGGACCAGATCGTGTCCCGCGACGTCATGGGCAACCCGGCCTCCTCGGTGTTCGACTCGACTTTGACCGACGTCATCGACGGCAACCTCGTGAAGGTGTTCGGCTGGTACGACAACGAGTGGGGATACTCCAACCGCGTCGTCGACCTCGTCGCCTACATCGCCAAGAAGTCGGCCGTCGCCGCCTAGTCCGTGAGCGGCAAAAAGCGCTCGGCGACGATCATCGGCGTACCCCTCGACTACGGGGCCTCTAAAAAAGGGGCCTCGGGCGGGCCGGCGGCCGTCCGCCGCGCCAACCTCGTCGAGGGCCTCGAGGCTCTTGATCTCGAGGTCACCGACGCCGGCGATCTCGCCGTGCCGAAGGCGGCCGTCGCCGCGAAGGGCAAGCTTAAGAACGGCCCGGCGATCCTCAAGGTCTGTCAGTCTCTGGAAAAGCAGACCTATGAAGCGGTCGCCAACGGGTCGGTGCCGATCACGCTCGGCGGAGATCATTCTCTCGCCGTGGGCTCGGTGTCCGGCGTCGCTCGCGCCTACCGCGACAAGGGACGCAAGATCGGCC
>CALRXP010000223.1:0-4726 GCA_943372155.1 Candidatus Endomicrobiellum trichonymphae
AAGGCGCTCGAGACGTACTGGGTCACGGTGTCCGACCACGGCATGAACGCCTCCACCTTCACGGCGCGCGTGATCGCCTCCACCCGCTCCGACATGGTGTCCGCCGTGACCGGCGCGGTCGGCGCCCTCAAGGGCCCGTTGCACGGCGGCGCGCCCGGCCCCGTCCTCGACATGCTCGTCGACATCAAGACCGCGTCCAAGGCCGAGGCCTGGCTGCGCAAGGAAATCAAGGAAGGCCGCCGCATCATGGGCTTCGGGCACCGCGTGTACAAGGTGCGCGACCCGCGCGCCGAGGTGCTCGCGAAGACCGCCTCCGAGATGGCCGGCGCCCACCTGCAGAACACGAAGCTCTACACCTTGGCCCGCTCCGTCGAGAAGACGGCGATCAAGGTTCTCGAGGAGCTCAAGCCTGGCCGCAACCTGAAGACGAACGTCGAGTTCTACACCGCGCTCGTCCTGCAGTCGATCGGCCTTCAGCCCGACCAGTTCGTGTCTATGTTCGCCTGCGGCCGCGCCGCCGGCTGGTGCGCGCACGTCATGGAGCAGCACGCGCAGGATCGCTTGATCCGGCCGCAGTCGCTGTACGTCGGCCCGAAGGACCTCAAGCTCGATCGTTAAGGGACTTTCCTTACCGACGATCGCGTCCGGCCGCTCGCGGCCGGACGTCTTTTTTCAGTCGAGTATCCTTCGGGCGCGCAGGTAGTGCTTGCGCCAGTAATCGCTGTACAGGCTTTCCTGGCGCACGCCCTCTCCCGGGTTCGCCTGGTGGATGAAGATCCCGTTGTTGACGTAGATGGCCACGTGGCCGATCTTCCGTCCGCCTTTGGAGCCGGAGAAGAACAGCAAATCGCCCATTCGCAGTTCCTTCGAAGACGCGACCTCCTCTCCCTCGATGGACATCGCCTCGGAGCTTCGGGGCAAAGCGACTTTGTTCTCCGCGAAGACCTTGCCCACGAAGTCGGAGCAGTCCTTCGGGATCACCCGCCCCCGCTCTTCCTCCGGGAGGTAGGACTTGGCCGTCCGGATGACCGCCTTGCACAGAGGCGAGGGCGGCGGAACCTCATTTCGGAGGCTCTTGCGGCCCCCGCCGCAGCCGGTCGCGACGAGCAGGGCGGCGATGAGCAAAAAGCTCGATTTCATCAGCGAAATGATACTAATTCGTCGGCCTAAATCATGACCACTCCGGCACTTATAGGCCGACCGGACCTAGGGGGCCTAGGTCCAAGGCCCCTGGGGCCCAAACCGGACCCCGCCTATACTATCTCATCGCCTACAAACGCTTCGCCGTCACGATGCTCCTGGCCGCCGCGGTCGTCACCTCGGCCCTGCCGGCGCTCGCCGTCGACGCCGGATTGCTCAATCCGGTCATGGCCGATATCCCCCAGGGGACGGACAAATTCGACGAACGCGCCCTTTTGATGGGCCTGCTCGCCCGCCCGGACGAAGCCGCCGCTTTCACCGCAGACGCCAAAGACGCCGTCAACGATCCCGCCCTCAAGCCCCTTCTGGTCGCCAAGTGGCGCGGCCGAGCCGCGTCCTTCGCCATCTCCGAGCGCTCGCGCGGCGGCCTGGACTACAACAGAACTTACGCCGACTGGAAGGCCGTGTTCGGCCCCGAGGGCGTGGCCTATATCAACGCCCGCCTGAAGTCCATGTCGAAGGAGAACTCCGACAAGCTCGTCTACTATCTCGGCCTGCTCAACCAGAAGCTTAAGGAGAACGGAAACAAGGTCGAGGACAGCATGTTCTCGATCGCCAATAAGATCGTGGCCGGCGTTCAAGAGGAGTACTTCAAGGACATCGACCTGTATCTGGCAAACCCCGCCGTCAAGAAGGCCAAGGCCGGCGGCCCCGCCGCGGCTCAAGAGCTGGCCGCGGCTATCGCCAAGAAGAAGGCCGCCCCCGCCGCTGTGCCGGAGCCCACGGTCGTCGTCGAAGACCCGGCCAAGAAGAAGCCCGTCATCGCGCCCGATCCGAAAACCGTCGTGGAAGGTCAGCCCGTCGAGCCCCCGAAGACGGGCAAGACCGCCAAGGAACAGCTCGAGGCCGCCGAGCGGGCCGGCCCCCAGGCCGGCACCGTCATCGACGGCGGCGTCCCGGGTAAAGGCGAAGGCGACGCGGTCGTCGTCCCCGAGGGCGGCCCCAAGAAGAACATGCCCGTCCTGTCCGCGCCGTCCTCCGTACCCGCGATCGCGGGCGCGGTTCCCTCGCCCGAAGACGAGGACATCGATTCCCGCATCGCCAAGTCGTCCTCCGCCAAGAAGCCCATGTTCGATAACGCGAGCTATATCGCCGCGGGCGTCGGCGCGGTGCTGGGCGGCTTGCTCGGCTTCCTGATCGGCGGGCCCATCGGCGCGGTCATCGGCGCGGCCGTGCTCGGCGGCGCCGGGTACATGGTCGCCAACAAGTTCCACTGACTTCTCCCCGCCTGATATAATCTGAGCGTGACCCTCGTCGACGGCTTCGGCCGCTCATTTCACTACCTCCGCCTTTCCGTTGAGGACGCCTGCAACTTCCGCTGCCAGTACTGCCTCCCTCACGGCTATCACAAATCGGAGACCGACTCACCCCTGAGCGTCGCCGAGATCGGACGCCTCGTCCGCGCCTTCGCCCAGCTCGGCTTCTGGAAGGTCCGACTGACGGGCGGCGAGCCCACCGTGCGCCAGGACATCATCAAGATCGCCGAAACCGTCGCCCTGACGAGCGGCGTTCACCGCGTCGCCCTCTCGACCAACGGCTACCGCCTGGCCGCCTTGGCCCCCGAGCTTAAGTCCGCAGGCGTCGGCGCCGTGAACGTCAGCGTCGATAGCCTCAATTCTGAACGCTTCGCCTCGCTGACCGGCCAAAACAGCCTTGCCGATGTGATGGCCGGCGTCGACCGCAGCCTCGAGCTGGGCCTTGAGACTAAAATCAACGCCGTGCTGATGAAGGGCCTCAACGACGGGGAGTTCGCCGATTTTGTGGGATTAACCAAAGATCGGCCGTTGTCGGTGCGCTTCATCGAGCTGATGCCGGTGGCGGACAATAAAGATTTCTTCGCGGAGCGGCATTTGAAGGCGGAGCATCTGGTCAGCTGGCTCGGTGAGAACGGCTGGAAGGAAAGGGCGCGCAAGGAAGGGGACGGGCCGGCGAGGAACTTTGAAAAATCCGGCCATAACGGATCGGTCGGCGTCATCGCGCCGTACGCCAAGGATTTTTGCGGTTCGTGCAATCGATTACGCGTCACGAGCCGCGGCCGGTTGCGGCTGTGTCTTTTCTCCGAGGCAGATCACTCTCTTCGTTCATTCTTGCAGGATGATTCTCAGGCCTTTGAACTGAAGGAACGTGTCAAAGATCTCCTTGGGCTCAAGGAGGTTTCTCATCATCTTCCTGAAGGGAAATTGGGTAACACGAAACATTTCGCCATGATGGGTGGATAATGGCCATTAAAATGTCCAACGTCTCGGCCAAACAAATCACCGAACGCCGCGCAGCGGCGGTCGGAACTCTATTGATGGGCCGTAGAGCCTTTGCCTTGCTCAAGTCAGGGCGCCTCCCGAAGGGCGACGCGATCAGCCTCGCCAAGGTGGCCGGCATAATGGCCGCCAAACGAACTCCCGATCTGTTGCCGTTGTGCCATCCATTACAATTAGATTCCGTCGACGTGGAGATCATTCTCGATGAGAAGCTCCCGGGAGCGCACGTCCGATGCACCGCCGCGATAGCGGCGAAGACCGGGGTGGAGATGGAGGCACTCACGGGATGCTCGACTGCCCTCCTGTGCTTGTACGATCTGTTGAAGCCCGTTGATCCAAATCTTGAAATCGTTGCCGTTCGGTTGGAGTACAAGTCGGGCGGCAAGAAAGGCTTCTGGAAGCACCCGAAGACCAAGACGCCGGCGAAACAAAAGGCCGTGAAGCTTGGGACTGCGGCCGTGATTACTGTGAGCGACCGTGCGTTTAAGAAAATCTACAAGGACACGTCGGGACCGGCTTTGGCCTCCGGCCTTGAACGGATTGGGTTCTCGGTTAAAAAGCGCATTATCAGCCCTGACGATCAAAAAACGATAGAGACACATATTCGCCGCGCTGCGCGCGGCGTTAACGTCGTTGTGTTGACCGGCGGGACAGGATTATCACCGCGTGATGTGACGCCCGAAGCGGTTATTGCGGTCTGCGACCGCATTATTCCCGGAATTGGGGAAACCTTGCGGGCAAACGGCGGTCCGACGACCTCATCCTTGTCTCGATCGATCGCCGGCCAACTGGGGAAGTGCGTGATCGTCGCGCTGCCCGGATCTGGGGGCGGAGTGCGCGACGGTTTACTTGTTCTAGAAAACCTTTTACCGCATGCGGTTCATATCGCCTCCGGCGGAAAACACTGATGATCTCGTACGCGGAAGCACGTCGTCTCATCTCCGAACGAGCCCTCTCCCGCCCCGCTCTCACCGAAGAATCCATCCCTTTATCTCAATCTCTCGGCCGAGTTTGTTCCTCTGAACTTTTCGGCCAAGAACCGATCCCTCCTTTCGATAATTCGTCCATGGATGGGTACGCTTTGGCCCATACGAGGGCTCTTGGCGCCTCTGGCGCCCCGGTCACACTACCGGTCCTCGGGACTATTCTTGCGGGCGACGCGCCCCGCTGCCAGGCCGAGTCTGGCGTCTGGAAGATCATGACCGGCGCCCCCATTCCCGCGGGTTGCGACGCCGTCGTTCCGGTCGAACTCACGCGCTCGCTCGATGACG
>CALRXP010000224.1:0-4697 GCA_943372155.1 Candidatus Endomicrobiellum trichonymphae
ATCACGTATTTCAGACGCACTCCGCCGATATTGTTGTCGCGGGTGAACATATTGGCGCCGCCGAGCTTCTCCAGGCGGAACCCGACGATGCTGTTCTCGGTCCAGCCCGGCCCGGCGGCGTTGCAGGTGACGGCCGCGGCGGGCGGCGAGGGACACGCGACTCCCGTGCCGATATTGGCATAGCGACGCAAGGTGAAGCCGGTATTCGGCGCAACCGGGGCGGTGGCATCGATGCAGTACTGGATGACGGTCACGACGCCGGTTGTCGGATCCGTGTCGAGTCTTGCGCCGGGGGAACCGCCGCCGGCGTTGCGGGACCAGTTTTTGCAGATGACGATCGAGTCGGCGGAATCTCCATGATTGATCGGGAAGGCGAGGACGTTCGCATCCTCAATTTCTTTGGCCATGGTCATGTAGCTGACGACCGACCAGCCCGTGATGGTCCCCGAGCGGATGCCCTCCACCTGGCTACGCGCCATCTGGGAGGCGATCGTCGCCACCCCGACCAGCACGAAAGACGCCAGGGAGACGGCGATAACGAGCTCGATGATCGAAAAGCCCTTTTTCATGGATCCGTCCACGTCGTCGTGATGCTGACCGCCGGGACGGGGCGTCCGTTAACCGTGGCCGTCGCGTCCACGAAGTAGGAAACCTGTCCGAACCACGGAGCGCCCTCGAAGGTCGGATTGACGCCTGACAGCGTGTGCGTGCCTTGGGCCAGGGCGTAGCAGGAGGTCCCGCCGCCGGGACAATTGTCGACGATGCCGTTGCCGGTGATGCTCCAGTTATTGACTCCGCCGGTGCCCGGGCCGGGAATATTCGGCGCGCTGGTGCTGGCGGTCCCCGTCTCGGCGGTGACGTAGCTCTTGAGCATGGCGGAAACCTGACGCGCCATCGCGCCGGCCTTGATCTTGCTTTCGCCCTTGCTCCCGCCGGTTTTGACCGTGAGGGCCACGCTGAACACGGAGGTGACCATGATCGAGGTCAGGAGCATGGCGACCATGACCTCAACGAGGGTGTAGCCGCCTTCGGCGGCCGCCCGCGGAGCTTTCAGAGCCTCAGTACGTCGGCGCGGGTACACTCGCTCCATAGCCGGTGATGACTCCCTGCGAATCTTGCATGTAGCCCCAGGCGGAATACGTGCCGCTCTTGCGGCGCGCGCCCGCGGTGCCGCCGGAGCCGCCGCTGCTGCCGCAGGCGCCGCCGCCCGGGCTGCAGGCGTAGAAGGTGTACGGCTTCGAGCCGAAGTTCTGGTCGGCCAGGTACTTGCACCAGACGAGGTTGCAGGCGCTCGTGTAAGTCGTGGGCGCGCAGGCGCCGGCGCCGCAGCCGGTGTTGGCCGTGGTCGGGAAGGTCCCGACGATGTAGTTGTTGCTGTGGTCGAGGGCGAACATCTTGTTGGTCGTGCCGATCATGTTGGTGAGCGCCACCGCGTCGTCGGCCTTGGTCGTCTCGACGCTCTTCATGTAGGACGGCACGGCGACCGAGGCCAGGATGCCGATGATGAGCACGACGACGAGCATTTCGATGAGGGTGAATCCGTTTCGACGGCGCTTGTTGATCATTATTTCCCCAGGCTCGACAGTTTGAAGATGGGCAGGAAGACGGCGAGAACGATGACGCCGACCAGCAGACCGATGCCGACGACCATGATCGGCTCGATGATCGCGTTGAAGCGCCGGGTGAACTGGTCGATCTGCTCTTTATAGAACGAGGACAAGGTGACGAGCATGTCGGGCAGCTTGCCCGACTCCTCACCCATGAACATCATCTCGGTAACCAGCGACGGCAGCGCGCCGGTCTTCTTGAAGGACTGCGAGATGGACTTACCGCCGGCGACGTCGCTCTTGACCGAGGATAGGACGCGCCGGAAAATGATGTTGTTGGCGAAGACGCCCTCGAGGACGGTGATCGCGTTCAAGATGCTGACGCCGGACTCGATCAAAGTGGACAGCGTGGTGAGCATGCGCTCGATCATCATGTTCTTGAGGAAGTCGCCGAACATGGGCATGCCGAACAGGATCGCCCACTTGGTCTCCTGGCCGGACTCCGTCGAGACGTAGGCGTTCCAGACGAACCAGATCGCGATCAAGGTCACGATCAGCCCCGCGAGGTGGTGGACGAGGATGTTCGACACCACGATGATGGCCGCGGTCAGCGGCGGGAGCTTCACGTTGAAGCTCGCGAAAATCTCGGCGAACACGGGGACGATCTTGATGATGAAGAAGAGCAGCACGCCGCCTGACACGGTCATCAGGACGCCGGGATAGGCCATGGCGGTGACGATCTTGCCTTGAATTTCGGCCTGAGAATGAATGTAGGCGCCGATCTGCTTGAGCACCTTCGGAAGCTGACCGCCCATTTCACCGGCCTGGACGAGAGAAACCCACAAGGTGTCGAACGCCTTCGGATGGCGCTCGAGCGCGCGATAGAGCGCCGTGCCGCTCGAAACGTCCTTGGTGACCTGCGCGAGGGCGTACTGAAGCGGTTTGGAGCTCGAGTTCTCACCCAGCAGGGAAAGGGCGCGGACGAGAGGCACGCCGCCGTTGAGAAGGGTCGAAAGCTGTTCGGCGAAGAAGACGAGGTCGCGCAGGGCCGGGGTCCCGCCGCTGCCGGCGGCTTTGCCGCCCGCTCCCCCGCCCGCCTTGTCGGCGATGATCGAGAGGATGAAATAGCCCTTCGCCTGAAGGGAATTGATGGCCTCGTTCTCGTTGTTGGCCTCGAGGGCCCCCGAGGAGGTCTCTCCCTTGCTGTCCTGCACCGTGTAAGCGTATCGAGCCATTATTGTCCCAGTGTAACAGGCGTTGAAAGACGTGTCAATCCGACACAGTCACGGACATCACTTCGTCGATCGTGGTCAGGCCGTTGAGCACCTTCCGGAAGCCCGAGGCGCGCATGGTCCACATGCCTGCCTCCTCCCCCGCCTTCTTGAGCTTGCCGACGTCCGCGCCGTAGCGGTAGATGATTTCCTTCATCGCGGCGTTAAGCTTGTACACCTCATAGATCGCTTTGCGGCCGGAGTAGCCGGTGCGCGAGCACTTGTCGCAGCCGCGGGCTTCGTAGAACGTGACGGTCGCCGGATCGGGCGGCGTCTCGAGCAAGGCCTCCCGGATGACCTGCTCGGCCAGGTCCGCGGGGACCTTCGTCGGCTTTTTGCAGAGCGGGCACAGCAGGCGCACGAGACGCTGAGCGGCGGCGAGCTGCAGCGAGTTCGCGAGCATGAACGGCTCGATGCCCATGTCGATCAAGCGCGCGACGCACGACAGGGCGTCGTTGGTGTGGAGCGTCGAGATCACCAAGTGGCCGGTCAGGGCGGCGCGCAGGCACGTTTGAGCGGTTTCCTGGTCGCGGACCTCTCCGACCAGGATGACGTCGGGGTCTTGGCGCAAGAAGGATCGCAGGGCCGAGGCGAAGGTGAGGCCGATATTGGCACGGACCTGTACCTGGTTAATGCCTTCGATCTTGAGCTCGACGGGGTCCTCGATCGTCATGATGTTGATGTCGGGGCTCTTGATCGTGTTCAGGATGGCGCCGAGGGTCGTGGTCTTGCCGGAACCCGTGGGGCCGGTCATGAAGAAGAGGCCGTGCGGCTTGTTGGCCGCTTCGATGATGTCGTCGCGCTGCCGCGGGTCGAGACCGACCTTGTTAATGTCGAGGTCGACGGCGCCTTTATCCAAAATACGCATGACGACCTTCTCGCCGAACACGCACGGGCAGATCGAGACGCGCAAGTCGATGACGCGGTTCTGGACCTTGATCGAGAACTGGCCGTCTTGTGGAAGCCGCCGTTCCGCGATATCGAGCTTCGAGAGAATCTTGATGCGCGAGATCATGCCGGCGAAAAGGTGCTTCGGCGGGGGGCTGCGCTCGTAGAGAATTCCGTCGATGCGAAAGCGCAGGGCGACGCGCTCGTCGTACTTCTCGATGTGAATGTCCGACGTGCGCTCCTGAATGGACTGCTTCAGGATGGCGTTGATGAGCGTGACGACCTGGGCGCCGGCGGCGTCGACGTTGAGCTGGTCGAGGTTAAGACGTTCATCGCCCTGCTGCGGCGCCTCCTCGACGTCGTCCTCCCCCTTCTTCGCGTTGAGGGTCGAATCGATGGCGCTGCTGCCGAGGTAGAACTCGTCGATCGCTTTCAGGATCTGCGTCTTGGTCGCGATGAAGGCCTGGATCTCGTGGCCGCTGAGCAGTTTAAGGTTGTCGATAAGGAGAACGTTGTCGGGGTCGGAAAGCGCGACGGCGAGCACGTTCTCATCGAGGAAGAGAGGCAGCACGAGGTTTTCGCGCGCGTAGTTCTCCGGGACGACCTTCTCGAGGTTCTGGCCCTTTTCCGACTTGAGAATCTTGTTCTCGCGGGAGGCGTAGGGAACGCCGAACTGCTTGGAGAGCGCGACCGCGATGTCGTCTTCCTTCGTGAAGCCGAGCTTGATGGCCGCTTCGTTGAACGTGCAACGGCTCTGGGTCGCCGCCTTCTGGGCCTTGTCGCGCTGCTCCTCGGTGAGGACGCCGCTGCTGACGAGGATCTCGGCTAAATTTGACATAGGTTAGCTTTTACTCTCCCTTAACCGAAGTATAGCCCCCCTGTGCTGGAAGTCAAGCCCCTCCTATATAGAATCCACAAATCGCCCATATCGGCTCATGCGGGTCGTCGGGACCCTTCGGGCCCGACGGAGAAGCGTCAAGGAAAGCCTTAT
>CALRXP010000225.1:0-4660 GCA_943372155.1 Candidatus Endomicrobiellum trichonymphae
GCATCGTGGCGTCCGTGCTGTCGATCTTGAGCGGGGTCACCGAGACCAGCCCCTTCGACACGATTCCGACGTCCGTGCCCGGCTCGTCCACGCCGGTCACATGACGTCCGGCGAGCCAGTAGTACTCCATGCCGCGAGGGTCGGAGCGACGCGTCACGTCGGTGCCGTAGATGCGGCGTCCGAGCTTGGCGGGCACGCCCGCCTTGTACGGCTTGCCGTTCTTGGCCGGAAAATTGACGTTGAGGCACACGCCCTTGGGCAGCCCCTTCTTGAGCACCTGGCGGGCGAGCCTCGTCGCGAAGGCCCCCGCGTTGCGCCAATCCTTCTCCCCGTCCGGGTCCATCGAGAAGGCGACGGCGTCGATCTTCAGCAAAGTGGCTTCCATCGCCGCCGCCACCGTGCCGGAGTAGATGACGTCTTCGCCGAGGTTATAGCCGCGATTAATTCCGGAGACGACGAGGTCCACTTTCCCCTTAAGGATTTCGAGAATCCCGAAGCGAGAGCAGTCCGCAGGGCTGCCGTTTAAGGCGTACACGCCTTCGGCTTGTTTGCGGACCCGAATCGGTTTGTGAAGGGTAAGAGAATGACTGTCGGCCGATCGCTCGTGATCGGGAACCGATACCGTCACGGTGCCGATCCGCCGCATCGCCGCGATCAGGGCCGGCAGGCCGGGGCCGTGGATGCCGTCATCGTTACACACTAAGATTCGTGGTCGTTTCATGTCGTAAGCCGTTCTAATTGATCGACAAAAGTCGTCGTCGTCCGGTCTGCCGCAGGCAGACCGAGCTTTGACCAATCCGGGCTCGACGGTGACTTTAGCAAATCGGCCAGCGCAGGTCCGAGCGCCGTGGAAAGGTCCGTCTCAGGAATTCTCAACGCCGTTGCGTTCCGTTCAAACACGCGGGCATTGGCGTCCTGATGATTCGCCGCCGCGTGAGGATACGGGACTAATACCGCCGTTTTCCGTTGTGCCGCCAGCTCCGCGAGCGTGCTCGCTCCCGATCGACAGACGACGACATCTGCGGCGGCGTACGCCGCCGCCATGTCCTCGAGGTAATCAAGAACTTTCGCCGTGACTCCGGCTTTTTTATACGCCGCTTCCGTTTCGGCTGCCTTCCCTTTGCCCGCAAGGTGCAGAACTTGTACGTCGACTCCGGAGTTCCTGACCGCCGTCGCCGTTAAAAGATTAATCGCTTGCGCGCCCTGCGACCCGCCGAACACGAGAATCGTCTTCTTCTCCGGCTCCAGCCCCAATTTCTTCCGCGCCGTCGCGGCGTCCAGGTGCCCGTATAACGCGGGCCTTACGGGAGTGCCCACGACGTTGCCGTTCCCCTCCGCCGGCGGCAGCCCCCAGAACAGCTCCGCCCCGAACCAGTTCGCCGCCTTGTTCGCCAGCCCCAAAATCGCGTTCGACTCGTGCAACGCCACCGGCACGCCTCGCCACCAGGCCGCGAAGGCGCACGGGAAGGTCAGATAGCCCCCCATCCCCACGACGAGATCGGGCTTAAAGTCCCGTGTGACCCGCGACATCATCCGCATGCTTCCCCACAATTTGGCCGTAAACGAAATCAGCTCCGGCCCGAGGCTTCTCGGCAATCCGCGAAGATCGACCTCTAGGCAGGCGAGGCCTTCCGCCTCGAGCTTGGCCTTCGCCGGATCGTCCTTCTTGACGATCAGCAGGGGTTCCCAGCCGCGGCGCTTGAGCTCGAGCGCCGCCACGAGTCCCGGATAAAAATGTCCCCCCGTGCCTCCCGCCGCGATGATGGCGCGTTTCACTTGAGCGCCTCCGCCCTTGTCTGCCTCGAGACGCTCAGCAGGATGCCGACGCCGAGCATCGTGGAAAGAAGGGAGGAGCCCCCGTAGGAGAAGAACGGCAGCGGAATGCCCTTCGTCGGAAGGAGGCCGATCGACATGGCGATGTTGAAGAAGGCCTGAAGGACGATCGAGAAGGAGACGCCGGCGGCGAGCAAGGTGCCGAACAGGTTCGGCGCCGCGCGGGCGATGCGGATGCCGCGCACGAGGATGGTGGCGAACAGGGCGAGCACGACCGCCGCGCCGAGCAGGCCGAGCTCCTCGCAGACGACGGGAAAGATGAAGTCGGTGTGCGGCGTGGGAAGGTACATAAGCTTGAGCTTGGAGGCGCCGAAGCCTTTGCCGAGCCACCCGCCTGAGCCGACGGCGAGGATGGACTGCGCCAGCTGATAGCCCGCGCCCTTGATGTTCTCGAACGGATGCAGGAAGGACAGCAGGCGGGCGCGGCGGTAGGGCTTGCGCCACAGCTCCTCGGCGATCACCGGGACGGCCAGCGCGAGGGCGCCGAACAAGGAGCTGACCCGGGCGCCCGCGACGAAGAGCATGAGCACCGCGACGGAGAACATCAAGGTCGGGGTGCCGAGGTCGGGCTCTATGCCGATGAGCACGAGCAGCACGCCCACGACGGCGAGCGGCAAGGCGATGCCTTGGAGGAAGTTTCCGAGCTTGCTGTGCTTCTTGTCGAGGTAGGCGGCGAGGAAAAGGATCGAGGTGAGCTTGGCGAACTCGGCGGGCTGGATGCCGATGGGCCCGATGCGGATCCAGCGCTTGGCGCCGGCCACCGACGGGAAGAACAGCGCCGCGACCAAGGTCACGCAGGTGATCCCGAAAAAAGGCATCACGTACTCGCGCAGGCGGTTGTAGTCCATGCGGCTGACGGCGCCCATCGCGAAGAGCGAGACGACGGCCCAGATGAATTGGCGCTGGAAGAAGTACAGCGGGCGTCCGAGGTTCTTTTCGGCGTAGATCGCGCTCGCGGAGTAGACCATGACGACGCCGATGACGAGCAGGGCGACGGCCGCTCCGAACAGGGCGTAATCGATGGGCGCCTGGCGGCGCTTGGAGACGCGGGGCTTCACTTGGCCTTGGCCGCCGAGCGGACGAGGTCCTTGAAGCGACGGCCGCGGTCCTCGAAGTCCTTGAATTGGTCGAAGGAGGCGCAGGCCGGGGAGAGCAGGAGCGTGTCGCCCTTCTCGCCGATCTTGAGGCCTGTCTCGACGGCGGTCTCGAGGGTGCCGCACGGGAAGATCGGCACGAGGCCGGAGAGATCCTCCTCGATGCGGCGCGCGGCGGAGCCGATGGTGAGGATGCCCTTTACGCTGCGCTCGATCCACGGCTTGAGCGGGCTGTACGGGAAGCCCTTATGCAGGCCGCCCAGGACGAGCAGGAGGCGCTTGCCGCTCGCCTCATAGGCCTTGAGCGCGACGACGGTCGAGTCGACGTTGGTCGCTTTGGAGTCGTTGACGCAGGCGATGCCGCGCGCGACGCCGCAGGGCTCGATGCGGTGCTCGACGCCCTTGAAGGCTTTAAACG
This sequence comes from Candidatus Endomicrobiellum trichonymphae, assembly GCA_943372155.1. Classification (GTDB taxonomy): domain Bacteria; phylum Elusimicrobiota; class Elusimicrobia; order UBA1565; family UBA9628; genus GWA2-66-18. The sequence continues at coordinate 3,346 of CALRXP010000225.1, forward strand.
CCTTCTGGATCGCGGCCGGCTTGATGCCCCGGGCCAAGGCGAGCAGGCCCGCGGCCATCGCGTTCTCCAGATTGTGCCGGCCGGGAAGCTTGGGCGGCGTCAGAACCGAGTCCTTCTTCGCGCCGGGCAGACGGAAATGCAGCTTGCCCCCCTCCTCCCAGGCGTGGACGTTCACGCCTTTCGTCCCGAAATAGAGGCGCTCCGACGGGCATTCGCGCGAAAGCTTGTACACCGTGGGATCGTTCGCGTTGAACACGCAGGCGTCGCCGGGGCCCTGCTCGCGAAAAACCTTGGCCTTGGCTTCGAGGTAGGCGGCCATGGAGCCGTGGTGGTCGAGGTGGTCGGCGGTGATGTTCAGGATCGCGGAGGCGCGCGGCTCGAAATGGGAGGAATCCTCGAGCTGATAGCTCGAGCACTCGAGCACGATCACGTCGGTGGGCTTGGACGCGGGGGCCACCGTCGAGATAGGGATGCCGATGTTGCCGCCGAGGAGAGCCTTGCGGCTCCGGGGCAGGCCAGCCTTGAAGATCTCCCAGGTGAGCTGGGTGGTGGTGGATTTACCGTTGGTGCCCGTGATCGCGACGACGGCCTTGGCCTTGGAGTAGGCCAAAGCGATCTCGAGTTCGGAGTAAACGGGAATCCCTTTTTCGGCCAGCAACTTGAAGATCGGGAGGTCGGGTTTGAGGCCGGGGCTCTTAACGACGAACGCGCACTTGAGCAGGCGCTCGGAGTGACCGCTCCATTCCCATTTGACGGCCTTCGGGAGCTTTTTGAGCGCCGGAGTGAGCTCGGCTTTCGGCCGGGAATCGGAGCCGAGAACTTTAAATCCCTTTTTGAGGAGCAGGCGCGCGACCGACTGGCCTGAACGGCCCAGCCCCAAAACGCCGGCCAGCTTTCCTTTTTTGAAGGCTTTCGGATCGAACCCTTTCATCGCAACTTAAGCGAGGCCAAGGCGGTGAGCATCAGGACGATGCTGACGATCCAAAATCTCACGGTGACTTTCGGCTCGGCGAGCCCGCCTAATTCGAAATGATGATGAATCGGCGCCATGCGGAAAATGCGTTTGCCCCCCCGCAGCTTGAAGGAGGCCATTTGCAGGATGACGGAGAGGGTCTCGAGGACGAAGACGCCTCCGATGATGGGCAGGAGAAGCTCCTGCTTGACGCAAAGGGCCACGACGGCGATCACGCCGCCGAGAAACAGCGAGCCGGTGTCGCCCATGAAAATCTGCGCGGGATAGGCATTAAACCAGAGGAAGCCCAGACAGGCGCCGATGAGGCCCGCCAGATAGACCGCGATCTCGCCCGCGCCCTCG
>CALRXP010000226.1:0-4650 GCA_943372155.1 Candidatus Endomicrobiellum trichonymphae
TCCAAACACCGTCTTCTTTCTTCCACCCGCTCGCTAGCTTGAGCTGGTCGGCGTCGTACCAGACATTGTTCAGCTTCTTGTAGCCCAAGAACGCGCGGGCATCGGGGTGGTCGGGATAAAGCTTGATGATGGTCTCGGCGGCCGACTGAGCGGAGGACTCGAGGCCCTTCTTGTGCGCCCATTGGCAGAGGCTCCACCAGCCGTTCACGTCGTCCGGTTTGACTTGGGCCCGGCGCTGGAGATACTCGGCGTCGTCGGAGGCCTCCGGTACGATCTTGACGATCGTCGACTCGTCGAGCCCGATCTCGCCGCCGTCAAGACCGACCCAAACCGCGCCGTTGTGACGCCCGAGAAAGGCGCCCTTCATCTCGTTGCCGTTGCGAAGGGTGATGCTGATGCCGGAGCCTTTGGCGGGGTCTTTGGACGGCGGCTTGGCTGGAGCCTTGGTAGGTGGCGCGGCCGCGGACAAGAGCAACGTCAGGCTCAGGAGAGCGAGCTTGGTTCGGAGGGCCATTCGCGGAGTATAACCCCGCTAATTTTCACTGTCAAGAAGTCCGGGCGCTAAGGGAGCAACGGCCCGGGGCCTGCGCCGGAGAGCACTGGGGTCTGCTCCCGGTTATCTCTCCGGGCGTCGTCTTGCACGTGCGGTTTCAGATCGTCGAACAGGGCCTGCGCGCTGGCCTGCGGGTGGGCCGAAAGCGCCTTGAGCAGATAGTACGTGAACAGGCCATGGCTCTGGTCCTGAAGCGTGCCGGTGATCTCATCGCCCGAAGCGGCGGCCAGCACGGTCAGGTTTCCCTCCGCCGGCGCCATATCGGCCATCTTCGCGACGAGCGGCCGCGCGCCTTGCGCGAGCACCGAGCGTCCGCCGGCGCCCGAAAAGCAGGCGTCGAGGGCGACGATCACGCGTTTGGCCTTGGTTTTCGCGAGGTCGGAGTAGAGCTTCTTGAGCGGCAGGGCGGTCGACTTGAGGAACTTCGGGTCGCCGTCCCACGGCACGAGGTAGGCGTCGCCGGTCTTCGTGTCGGGCGCGCCATGTCCAGAATAATAGACAAAGAGGGTCGAGGTCGGCTTCACGTTGAGCGGGAGCCACTCTTCGAGGTAGCCGCGGAGCTTGCTGCCCGTCGCCTGCGCGCCTTCGAGGGAGATGATGTTTCGGGCCGGGAAGCCCAGCGCCTCGAGGTGCTTTCGCACCGTGCGGGCGTCGCGCGCGCCGAAGTCCGCCTTGGGCACGTTCTGATAGTCCTCGATGCCGACGACCAGGGCGAAATCGTCGGGCCGCTCGGCGCCGCGGCGCGCGGGCGCGTCGACGTCGGAGACGGGCTCTTTCTTCTCGGGCAGCGGAGCAGCTGCGGCGCGTAGCCGAGCGTAGGCATCGTCGTCGAGGTTTCCCGGAGCGGAGCGCGCCGGACGGCGATTCATCGCGTCGACGATCAACGAATAACCCGGAGTATGACGCGCGTTCATTTCCGAGCTCGGGACGACGCCGGCGGCGAGCAAGGCGTCGATCATCTCGGGGCGGCGTTGTACGGCGGCGTACTCCAAGGCGTCGAGCTGCTGGCCTGCGCCTTTCGAGACGAGGTAGGAGACGATTTCCGGCGACCCTTTGAGGACGGCCTGCGGCAGAGGAGCCGACAGGGGGCCGAAGCTTGTTCGTTTGTTGAGATCGGCTCCGGATTCGACGAGTTGCTTAACCCCCGCAAGGTCGCGCGCGTAGATCGCGGCATGAAGCGAGGGGTAGCTCGGCGGAGCGACGGCGACCGGGGCTGAGGAGGCGGCGCGGCCGGACATCAGCTTCACGATCTCGGTTCTTCGCGATTTGACCGCAGTGTCGAAAGGCGTTTGCATCCCGCCCCAGGCAGGCGGAGCGTTCGGGTCGGCCCCCTGCTCCATCAGGTATGTTGCCGCGGCGAGCTGATCGAACTGGGCCGCGACCTCGAGAATGTCCGGAATCTTGGGATTCGCGCCGTTTTTGACGAGCTCTTTCATCATCGCGATATCGCCCTTTCGCGCCGCGATATAGAGGGCAAGGTCGATCGTCCGCACGGCGGAGCCGGTCGCCGTCGTCGTCATCGGCGTCGTACGCGCGTAGGCGAGCACGCGAAGAGCGTTCCCGGAGTAAACGGCATCGTTTAAGGCGCCAAGGGTCGAGCAACTCGAAAGCCCGAGCGCTACGCACGCGAAGACGGCCGCCAGAAGTGCTCGCATTAGTACGATCGAGGCGTGCGCTTGAGGAACTTGCCGTGCTTGGTGGTGCCCGTCCACTTGCCCCCCTCGACCATGGAAACGCCGCGCGAGAACACGTCGCGGATCGAGCCCTTCACCGTGACGCCTTCGTAGGGATTGTAGTCGGCGGCGCTGTGATGGTTCTTCTGGCTGAAGGTGTGCGCCTTGTTGGGGTCGATGATGACGATATCGGCGTCGGCGCCGGGATTCAGATGGCCTTTGCGCGGATACAGGCCGAAGAGCTTCGCGGGCGAGGTCGAGGTGATCTCGACGAAGCGGTTCTCCGTGATCCGGCCCTTCTGCACCGCGTCCCAGAGAAGAAGGAGGCGGTACTCGACGCCGGGGGCGCCGTTGGGGATCTTGGCGAAGGAATCCTTGCCGAGCTCTTTGCCGGGCTGGCCGACCTTGGCCTTCATGCAGAAGGAGCAATGGTCGGTGGAGACGACCTGGAGGTCGTTGCGGACGAGGCCGCGCCACAGACGCTCGGAGTTGCCCTGAGGGCGCAACGGCGGCGACATCACGAATTTCGCGCCTTCGAAGCCGGGCCGGCGATAATCGTCTTCGGACAGATACAAATACTGAGGGCAGGTTTCCGCGAAGACCGGCAGGCCGCGGGCGCGGGCGGCGCGGACTTCTTCCATGGCGTCGCCGGCAGAGAGGTGGACGAAGTAGATCGGAACGCCCGCGATCTCAGCCATCGCGATCGCGCGATGCGTGGCCTCGGCTTCAGCCGTCATGGGACGCGTCAGCGCGTGCCATTCCGGAGAGGTTTTCCCCTCCGCGATCGCCTTTTGAATGAGGACGTCGATGACCGAGCCGTTTTCGGCGTGCATGCAGATCATCCCGCCGTTGTCGCGGGTGCGCATGAGGGCGCGGAAGATGGTGGTGTCGTCCGACATGAAGATGCCGGGGTAGGCCATGAACAGCTTGAAGGAGGCGACGCCCTCGTCGACGAGCTTGTCCATCTCCTTCTGCTGCTTCTCGGGGAAATCCGTCACGATCATGTGGAAGCCGTAGTCCACGGCGGACTTGCCGTCGGCTTTCTTGTACCAGGCGTCGAGGGCGTGGCGGAAGGTCTCCCCCTTCTTTTGGATCGCGAAGTCCACGACCGAGGTCGTGCCGCCGAAGATGGCGGCGGTGGAGCCGGTGGAGAAGTCGTCGATCGTGGTGGCGCCCATGAAGGGCATGTCGAAATGGGTGTGGACGTCGATGCCGCCGGGAATGACGACCTTGCCGCGGGCGTCGATGACCTTCTTGGCCGGGTCGGTGAGCTTGCCGACGGCGACGACCTTGCCGCCGGAGACGCCGAGATCGCCGATGAAGGTGTCCGAGGCCGAGACGACGGTGCCGCCCTTGATAATCAGATCATATGGCATAGCGTTCCTCTTTTTCCCAGGCCATCAGGCCCCAGTAGATCACGAAGGACAGGCCGAAGCTGATGAACCAGGCGTAATGATAGAGCGAGATCCAGAACGGCGCGACGGTCATGAGCTTGACCGTGCCGAGGAAGCCCGGCAGAACGGGGAGGCAGGAGAGAACGAGGGCGACGAGAGCCCGTCCGTTCACGCCGCCGGCGTACCAGTACGAACCGTTCTTCTCGTAGAGCTCGCGCACGTCGAGCGTGGCGTTGCGCAGGATGTAGTAGTCGCAGATGAGGATGCCGCCGATGGACCCCAAGAGCGAGGAGTAGGCGACGAGCCAGGTGAAGATATAGCCCGAAGGGTCGGCGATCAGCTTCCACGGCTGGATGAGGATGCCGATGACGCCCGTGATGTAGCCGCCGATACGGAAGTCGATCTTCTCGGGCCAGAGGTGCGCGAAGTCATTTGCCGGGCCGACGACGTTGGCCGCGATGTTAGTGGCGAGCGTGGCCACGCACAAGGAGATGAGCGCGATCGCGAGGACCAGCGGGTTCTTGAACTTCGCGATGAGATCAACGGGGTCCCAGATCGACTGGCCATAGATTACGACGGTGGCCGAGGTGACCGCCACGCCGATGAACGAGTAAAGGCCCATCGTCGTCAGCAGGCCGAGCGCTTGGCCGAGCATTTGGTCCTTTTGCGTTTTAGCGTAACGAGAGAAATCCGGAATATTCAAAGATAATGTCGCCCAGAAGCCGATCATCGCGGTGAGCGCCGGGAAGAAGAACGGCCAGAACTGGCCCTCCTTCGGCTGGCCGGGCGCGAAGGCGGACGGCGTCGACAGCATGTGGCCGAAGCCCCCCGCCTGGACGTACGCCCAGCCGAGCAAGGCGAGGCCGAGCGCGATGAGCAGAGGAGCCTTGATGTTCAGCAGGACGCGGATGGACTCCACGCCCTTATAGATGACGAACATGTTGATCGCCCAGAAGAAAAGGAAGCAGCCCCATTGGCCGGCGTTGAGGCCCTCGAAGACGGGCGCGCCCGTCATGATCGACGGAATCCA
>CALRXP010000227.1:0-4637 GCA_943372155.1 Candidatus Endomicrobiellum trichonymphae
CGACGACGACGGCGTCCACCTGCAGGCCGGGGATCAAGGTCCGGTTGGGGTCCTGACGGATGACGGACTCGTCCACCAGCTCCTCGACGACGACGATCACGCGCTTGGAGGCGAAGGCGGCTTCCTTCTGCACGCCCATCAAGCCCCAGACTTGGGTGTTGCCGCCCATGTCCGCGCGCTGCGCGTGGACGATCGTGACGTCCGGGCGCAACGCGGGAACCGTTGCGAGCTTCTCGCCGGTGTAGGGGCAATCCACCGACTTGATGAGCGGATTCACGCGAGGAATGTCGGTGCCCTCGTAGTTCTTGAGCGGCCAGAAGGGAAGGTTGGCGGCGCCGGCGGAGAGGCGGGCGACCATGCCGAAATGGGAGTACTCCTCGATCTCGAGCGTCGGCGGTTTGGCCTCGACGGCGCGGCGGAAGGCGTGGAGGGAGCCGACGCCGGGGTTGCCCGCCCAAGAGAAGATCAGCTTCTTCGCGACGCCGGCCTGGATCATCTGATCGTAGATGAGGTCGGGCGTCAGGCGCGCCAGAGTCAGGTTCTTCTTCTTCTGGCGGATGATCTCGTGGCCGGCGGCGAAGGAGATCAGGTGGGTGAAGCCTTCGATGACGACGACGTCCCCGTCCTTGACGAGGGTCGCGACGGCGTCCTTCATGGACAGAACTTTATTCTTCACGGGCCTATTCTAGCGAAATGGCGGCAGAAAGAGGAGCGCCACCGCCCACACCGTTAGCGTAAAAGGCCACAGCCCCGGAAGGCAGGCGGCGAAGCCGAGGTGGAGAACGAAAGCCCCGGCGGCGCCCCAGCGCGGCTTTTTCCAGAGGGCGAGCGGCACGGCTGCCTCGGCGGCCAACGCGAGCTTGGAGGCGAGCGGCGCGGCGGCGAGCGGAAGCGTCAGCCACGTGGTCAGCTCCCGGTCGCGGACCTGCTCGAGCGTGGCGGTCAGCGAGGCGCCGGACCAGAAGCCGTCGCGGAGCTTGAAGGCGAACGTCGCGGCGTAAAGCAGCAGAAGCTGGTTCTTGGCGAGCTCGGGGGACTCGAGGGCCAGCGCGAGCAAGGTCAGCGCGAGAAACATCTTTTGATTGAAGTAGCTTTGCGTGAGAGACGCGAACGCCGCCGCGGCGGCGACACTGAGCGCAATCCGGCGCTTCCAGCCCGCGGCGAGCGCGGCACCGGCGGCGATCTGTATGAGCCAGAGCGCGATCATCCCGGCGACCGGCAGGAGCGGAAGGAAGCCCGCGCGACGTCCGTACAGCAGGCCCGCGTTGACGCCGAGATGGCCGGCCTCCGCCTCCTGCAGCGCCATAGCCGCGACGGCGAGGCCGAGGAGGCGGTAGGACCAGTCGCGGGGACCGCGCTCTATTTTGAGGGGCACGGTTTCTCCCAGCCGCCGCCGTCAGCCCACTCGAGCGTCCACGGGCCTTGGTCGGGCCGGGACGCGCATTGCCAGGCGGCGACGGCGCGCGCGCCGGATTTGTCGATGAGGTAGACGTCGCGCGGGATCAAGCCGTACAGATCCATGGCGACGCCGTCGGCGGAGATGATCCGCGCCCGGGCCTTCTCGGCCTTGGCGAACATCGTCCAGCCCGGTAAAGACGGGAACACGAAGCCCGCCGCGGCCCACGCGGCTTGCGCGAGCAGAAGCGCCGTCGCCGTTAGGCGAGTTCGGTCAGACACTCGTCGAAGATCTCGAGGCCCTTGTCCACGTCGTAGGCGGTGAGGACCAGCGGCGGCGCCACGCGGATCGTGGACTTGCCGCAGCCGAGCAGGAGCAGGCCCTTGGTGAAGGCGAGCTGCTCGAGCTTGGCCATCAGGTCGCCGGCGGGCTCCTTGGTTTCCCGGTTCTTCACGAGCTCGACGCCGACGAAGAGGCCGAGGCCTCGGACGTCACCGATACAGTCGTGCTTGGCCTGGAGCTTTTTGAAGCCGGCCTGTAGGCGCGCGCCCATCTTCGTCGCGTTCTCGGCGAGGCCGCCCTTAATGAGCTTCATCGCCGCGAGCGCCGCGGCGCAGGCGACGGGGTTGCCGCCGTAGGTTGAGCCGTGCGAGCCCCGCGGCCAGGTCATCACCGACTCCTTGGCGACGATCGCGCCGATGGGCATGCCGGCGCCGATGCCCTTCGCGGTCACGAAGATGTCGGGCACGACGCCGAAGTGCTCCGCAGCCCACATCTTTCCCGTGCGACCCGCCCCGGTCTGGACCTCGTCAAAGACGAGCATGATGCCGTACTCGTCGCACAGCGCCCGCCAGAATTTGAGGAACTCCTTCGAGGGAAGGACGTAGCCGCCTTCGCCCTGCAGCGGCTCCATGACGACTGCGGCGACCTCCTCGGGAGAGACGACCGTCTCGAAAAGGTCCTTGGCGGCCCGCACGCAGTCCTCAAGCGTGTTGCGGTAAGGATTATGGAAGGGCAGGTGGTAGACCCCGGGGAGCAGGGGGCCGAAGCCCTTGCGATACTTCACCTTCGAGGAAGACAAGGTCATGCCCGCGTAGGAGCGGCCGTGGAACGAGCTATGAAAGGAGACCAAGGCGTGCCGGTGCGTGTGATGACGCGCGAGCTTGACCGCGCCTTCAATGGCCTCGGTGCCGGAGTTCGAGAGGAAGGTCCGCCACTTGCCGCCGCCGGGGGCGGACTTGGCCAGAGCCTCGCAGAGATCGGAGAAGCCTTCGTAGTAGAAATCGGTGCCGCAGATGTGGAGGAATTTGGCGGCGGCGTCCTGCACGGCCTTGGTGATGACGGGGTGCTGGTAGCCCGTCGAGGAGACGGCGATTCCGGCCATCCAGTCGATGTAGCGGTTGCCGTCCACGTCCTCGACCATGGCGCCTTTGCCGCCGGCGATGGCCAGCGGATACTCCTTGATGTAGGAGGGGGAGGAAAATTCTTTGTCCTTGGCGATGATGGCCTTCGCCTTGGGCCCGGGCGGCGCGACGACGATTCGAGGATAGTCCGCTTTCACCGGCGTGATCGTTTTAGCCATAGTTATTCCATGATGGTGCGCGACTGCTCGCGCATGAATTGCGCCGCGTAATACGGGCCGCATCCGCCCTTGCCCGTCGAGCCCGAGCCCTTCCAGCCGCAGAACGCCTGCACGCCCGGCCACGCGCCGGTGGTCGCACCCGTCTTGCGGTTGGCGTAGACGACGCCGGTCTCGATCTCGTCGAAATACTTCTCGATCTCCGCGCGCTTGGCGGTGAAGATGCCCGCGGTCAGGCCGTAGTCGGCCTTGTTGGCCTCGCCGATCGCCTGGTCGAGCGACTTCACTTTGCCGACGGCGAGGAACGGGACGAACAGCTCGCGGAAGAACAGCTCGTGGTCGAGCGGCAGCTCGGCGACGGTGGGGGCGACGAACCAGCCCTTGTCGAAGGCGCCGCCTTTGAGGCGCTCGCCGCCGACGAGGATGCGGCCGCCCTTCTTGGCGGACTTCACCGCGCCGAGATAAGTCTTCACTGAGCGATCATGAATGACGGGGCCCATGTAATTGGCCTGGAGCGTCGGGTCGCCGATGGTCAGGGCCTTGGTCTTGTCCACGAGCTTTTTAAGGAAGGCGTCGTAGACTTTCTCGTGCACGTAGACGCGCGAGCAGGCGGAGCACTTCTGCCCCTGGAGGCCGAAGGCGGACTTCATCACGCCGTCGGAGGCGTCGTCGAGGTTTGCGGTCTCGGACACGTAGGTGGGATTCTTGCCGCCGAGCTCCATGAGCACGGGCTTGGCGTAGCGGGTGGGGAATTCCTTCAGGACCTTGAGGCCGACCTCTCGCGAGCCGGTGAAGACGACGCCGTCCACGAGGGGGTGGCGCCACAGCGCCTCGCCGACCTTGGGGCCGTCGCCGGTGACGAGCTGGAAAACGCCGTCGGGCAGGCCCGCGTCCTTGAGGCACTGCCACAGCATCAGGCCGGTGAGCGGGCACTCGAGCGAAGGCTTGTACACGACGGCGTTGCCGCCGAGCATCGCCGCGCCGCCCATGCCCGCGGACAGGGAGATGGGGAAGTTGAACGGGGCGATGCAGGCGAACACGCCGTAGGGCCGCAGGACCGAGCGCGTGTTTTCGTTCGGCAGGAGCTTGCCCAGGGGCTTGGAGTAGCCGTCGTTGTCCTCGATCTGCTTGGCGTAATAATCGATGAGGTCGGCGGCCTCTTCCGTGTCGCCCATGGCCTCCATTCGGTTCTTGCCGACCTCGAGGGAGACGACGGCGGCGATGTCGTACTTGCGCTCGCGGATGAGGACGGCGGCGCGACGGAGGATCGTCAGGCGTTCTCGCCAGGGCTTGGCGCCCCAGCCCTTCTGCGCGGCCTTGGCGCCTTTGACCGCCGCGTCGAGCTGGGCGGGCGTGGCCGAGGGAAAGCGGGAGAGCAGGCGGCCGTCGATGGGCGAAAGCTTTTCCGAATAAGTCTTGCCTTCGACGGACTTGCCGTCGATGCGCATCGCGTGGGTCTTGCCCGCGCCCGCGAGCGCGGCGGCGACGGCGGCGTCGTACGCTTTGTGGAACGCGCCCATGTCGGCGGTCGCGGCGGTGTAGGTGATCTTCGAGGACGCGGCGCTAGCGGCGGGCATGAGTGACCTCCACGGTTTTGGCGTAGGCGAGGCGGAAGCGGGCGACGATCTCGTCGATTTCGGATTCGGAGACGATGAACGGGGG
>CALRXP010000228.1:0-4616 GCA_943372155.1 Candidatus Endomicrobiellum trichonymphae
CCAGCACGGGGGTGTAAGATTCAGGCTTGCGCGAAATCGGATGCCACCCTATACTAGGCGACGAAGGTCATATTAAGGAGGCCTCACCCCATGGACGCTCAGACCCAAGCCGACTCGGCCCTCAAGAAGGACGTGGTTTACGACGGAGAGGGCTATTCGCGCGAGTCGCTCGAGAAGATGCTCGGGGACTATCAGGCCAAGAACACCGTCGATTTAAGCCGCTTCGACGAGCTGTCGAAGTCGTATGAGCGCCTGGCCAAGGAGATGACGCAGGACATCTCCGACCAGAAGTCCGCCTTCGAATATCTCTCCAACATCACCAAGCTCGACGCCCTGGGCACCAACCTCAAGGGCCTCCTGCACAAGATTCCCGTCGTGCGCGAGCTGGCCCCCAGCCGCGACCTCAAAGAGCTGCTGGGCGAGAAGATCGAGATCGCAGAGCGGCGGGTGAAGGAGGTCGGCAACTACCTCGACACCCTTCAGAGCGACATCAAGGCCCTGCAAGACGATATCGTCGGTCTCAACAAGCGCATGATCGTGGCCGCGCAGAACGAGGAGAAAGCGGCCAAGCACGTGCTGGCGCTCGAGGGCGCGCGCACGGCGCTCGAGGAGAAGCTCAAGGCTCTGCCGGACCAGAAGAGCCTCGAGGCCCGCGAGATTTCGGCCAAGATCAGCGAGGTCAAGCGCATGATCTGGGAGCACGGCGGCAAGCTGCGCCTGTACTCCAACGCCGAGGACCGTCTCGTCGCGATCATCAACATGAACAACAACTTCCTCGAGATCATGAACAACCTGTTCTCGAACATGACGACGCTCTACGACTCGGGCAACGAGGTGCTCAACGAGCTGCACGGCAACCTCGCGGGCTTGGCGTCGATGTCCAAGGCGGGCGAGCTGTCGGTCGAGATGCACAAGTCCATGGAGTCGCTCAAGAAGTCCGTCAACAAGCTCGCGGGCTTGGCCTCGGAGACCTCCCTGTATCTCACGCAGAACATCGACCGCCTGACCGCGGAGATGAAGATTTACGACTCCGAAACCGAACGCCTCGTCGCCAGCAACCTGGCGCAGGAGCGCGAGATCAAGGAGCAGCGCATCAACGAAACCATCGATCTCGCGAGGAAGGAATACGGCCACTTTGAAAAGGCCCGGAAACCGGCCTAGCCGCCCCGTCCAGATCCTGACCGGCGCCGAACTCGAGGCCTACTGCGCGGCCGCGTCGAGCCTGGTGCTCGCCGGGCGTCTGAGCCAGGCCTACCCCGACCCGGAGCGTTGCGCCGCGTACTTCCGCGCCTTGGCCCCCTCTTTTCGCGGGGAATACGAGCCCGAGGCGTGCGTGGACCTGACCAGCGGACTGCCCACGCTCAAGGAATTCGTCTCCGTCCAGGCCGACGCGGAGCTGGCCGCCGCGCATCTCAAGGAATTGGCGGAACGCCCCGCCAACCGCCCGTTGGCCGACGCCGGCCGCGCCAAGGCCGTGTACTACGCCCGCCTCACCCGGGCGGGCATCGCGCCGCTCACCGATCTCGAGGTTCGCCTGCGCCGCATCGACGAGGAGCGCCGCTGCGCCGCCTTCGAGGTCGTCTTCGACCGCTATGATCCGGCCGAAACCGTGTTCACGCGCTACACCATTTTGCTCGAACAGGACGACGCCATGCTCGACACGGGCTTCCTCAAACGGCGGGGCGATTACTCCCGCCAGACCGACGCGTTCCGCGACAAGATGGAACGCTACACACAGGACGACAGCGAGCTCGCCTTTTTATTGCTCGGCCAAGTCCCCGGCCTGCGCGTCGAGGAAGTCACACGCGCACGTGTCGGCCCGCTGTGGAGCCCGTGCGCGCCGCCCCCGGCGGAGTGCCGGTGCGAGGGCGATTCTCCGGGCTACGTTCTTCATTTGCCCCTCGACCGCGCGTCGTTGTCTTTGCCCGCCGACCGCAACGACGACCCCTTCTCGACGATCTACCGCGATTTCCTGTCCGAGGATAGCCGGCCCCTGATCGAGGAACAGGCGAAGGCGCTCGGCTATCGCGTGCATAAGGACCGAAAATTCGCCGCCACCGCCCCGGCCGCGGCGGCGCTGCGCCGGCGGCTGGCCACGGCCGGCTTGAGGAACATCATCTATGAAATCTAAGACGGACATCGTCGTCGACGCCAAGGCGGCCGAGGGCGCACTCGAGGAGTCCCGGGCGGCGGTAGAGCGCTCCTCCATTCCCGAACTGTTGGCCGCGGCGGACGCGGGCGGCTTCGGCACGACGCCGCTCAACTTGAGGATGCTGGAGGCTTTGGCGAGCGCGCTGGCGGTGGTGCGGGCCGCCCGCCGCGCCGCGCCCGAGCCTTTGCCCGCTCCGTACCTCGCCTTTCTGCTGGCCGAGGAGGCCGCGCAGGATTTGGGCTCGCTCGGCCCCGTGGACGCGCCGGGCCCGGCGGGATCCCTACCGGTCGGGGAATACCGAGACCTCGCCACGACGAAGGAGGACGAGGCCGCCGCCTTCGTGCTGAAGGACTGCGCCGCTTTTCTCAAGTTCTACCTGAACCACCCGAAATCCGAGCGCCGCTTGAGTTGCGACGCCGACTCCCTGCGCTGCCTGCACTCGTATTTCCGCATGCTGTCCAAAGCGGCCGCCGCTTTGCTGGCGAGCGAGCCGTCCGTGACGATCGCCACCCCCTCACTCAAATTCGACGGGTTACGCGCGAGCTCCGCCGCCCAGGAGCCCTCCGAGCTGCTGCCCGTCACCTTCGACGACCTCGTGGGCAACGAGGATTTCATCAAGGCCGGCCGGCGGCTGGCGGGCGACGTGGCGGGCTTCGACCTGAAGACGGGCGTGAACCCCAAGAACGTGCGCAACCAGATCCTGTTCGTCCTCGGCGCCCCGGGCTGCGGCAAGACCGCGACCGCGCACGCCATCGGCCGCCACTTTCTTGACCTGTGCGCCAAGGGCGGTCTGCCCGCGCGCATGCGCGTCATCCGCCGCACCGACTGGGCCTCCGCCTACCAGAACGCCTCCGCCAAGGCCCTGCTCGACATCTTCCAGAACGAGGTCTTCAACGCGCCCGGCGTGTGCGGCGTGTATTGGCCCGACATCGACACCGCCTTCGCCGCGCGCGGCGACAGCGACCTCCGCCAAGAGGAGAAGGCGATCCTCGCGACCTTGTTCGGCATTCTAGACGGCACTGTTGGTCCTAAAAATGGCCGCTGGTTCATGATCTGCGACGCCAACACGGTGAATATGGACGAGGCGGCGCTGTCGCGCATTTCGCAGAATCCGATCCGGGCCTATGGCCCGCGCGTCGCGGAGGACTACGTCCGCTTGCTACGCGACATCAAGCTCAAGAAGAAGAAGGCCTATCTTCCCCTCACCGACGCGGAGTGGCTGTCCGTCGGCAAGCGCTGCGAGGAGCAGAAGCTCTCCGGACGCGCCGTGGACAACATCGCCGGCCGGGTCCTCACCGAGATCGAGGACTTCGAGGAGCCGCCCGAGTATTACGCGCTCTCCTTCGAGGAAAAAGTGAAGCTTATCGAGAAGCTCTCCCGTCCCGTGCCCGCGGCGCGGCTCCTGCAGATGATCGAGGATTTCTGCCGCTTCGAGCGCGACTCCCAGCAGAAAGCGGAAAAGGAGCGCTTCCTCAGCCGGGTCAAGGAGATCCGGATGGCGTTGTCGGCCCAGCAGGCGGCCATCGGCCTCGGCGAACCCCATGCCCCCTCCCCCGAAGTCCGATAAATCCGGCGCTCTCCAGGTCGACGACCTCGTCAAGGAGCTGGTCCATCAGTTCTCCGAGACGCTGAGCTTCTATCGCGAGCTGATCCAGAACTCGATCGACGCCGGCGCCAACCGCATCGACGTCGTGCTGGACTACGACGCGAAGACCGGCAAGGCCGTGATGTCCGTCGAGGACGACGGCGACGGCATGAACGAGAAGATCATCGACGATTACCTCCTCGTGCTCTTCAAGAGCTCGAAGGAAGACGACCTCACCAAGATCGGCAAGTTCGGCATCGGCTTCGTCTCCGTCTTCGGGCCTAAGCCCGAGCTTGTTCGTGTCAGTACGGCACGCGACGGCGAAAGCTGGCGGCTCGATTTTCCAACATTCAAACGATGGGACAAGTTCCGCATGCCCGAGCCGCGAGACGGCACGAAGGTCGAGCTGTTCAAGGCCATGACCAAGGAGGACTACGAGACCTTGGTCGCGGAATCCCGTGAGATCATCCGCTACTGGTGCCGTCATTCCGAGACCAAGATCATCTTCCAGGACAAGACCGCGGGAGCGCCCGTGACGATCAACGAGCCCTTCGATCTCGCGGGCGGCGCGGCCCTGCGCTACGAGGAGGAGGGCACGATCATCGTCATGGGCCCGACCGACGCCGCCAAGCCCTTCTACGGCTTCTACAACCGCGGCCTGACCCTCAAGGAGGGCGAAGAGGCGTTCATCCCCGCCGTCGAGCTCAAGATCAAGTCTCGCTACCTCGAGCACACGCTGACGCGCGACAACGTCGTGCGCGACGAGAACTTCGGCAAGGCCATGCGCCTCGTCCGGAATCTCGCCGACTCCGAACTTCCGAACAAGGTGTTGGAAAGCCTCGCCCCGCTCGCGGCCGAGCTGTCCGCCGCGGCGGCGCG
>CALRXP010000229.1:0-4588 GCA_943372155.1 Candidatus Endomicrobiellum trichonymphae
GCCAGCGCCTCCGCCTGCTTCCGTAAAGCCGCCAGGTCCGTTCCCACGTAGTTTTCGGAAAAGGTCAGGCCGACAAGGCCTCGGCTGCGACGAACCTCGTGCAGCAACTCGGGAGAAATCGCACGTTCGCACGGGGTCAGCTCGCGCGAGGCCTCGTGGGTGAAGAGCAAGGGCAGCTTCGGGTAGCGGGCCGCGACGTCGATAACGGTCTTGTCGCTCGAGTGGGTGAGATCGAGCAGAAGGCCTTTCCCCACCGACCAGTCAACGAGGCCCTTTCCCGCTTCACTGAGGCCCTTCGGATTTCGCCGCGCGTCGGCCTTGCCTCCGGGGCGACAGGTCGGCCACGGCCAATAGCGCACGGAGGCGGCCCCTCCCCAGCGCGAGTCCGAGAAATGGACCATGGTCAGCATGCGCAGGCCCCGCGCCCAGAGGCGCTCGAGCTTTTCGGGCGAGTCGGCCCCGCCGTCGCCCTCGGCGGCCAGGATCACGCCCAGGCGCCACTCCTTGGACTTGAGCACGGCTTCCGCCTCATCCGGAGTGCGCACGACCTTCACGCGCGGGTCCCGGGCGGCCCAGCGCTCGATCTGATCGAACTGCCGCAGCACGGCGCGGGCATAGCCGCCGCGCAGCTGGGACAGGACCGCCGGCGCATAGGCCACGGCGACGACAAGCCTCACGTCGGCCTTCTCGAGGTCGGGGAGCTTCACCTCGCGCTCGACCATGGGCAGGTGCAGATGCAGATCGATCGCGGAGGCGCGGGCCGGCGCGGGGAGCAGCAGGCACGCCGAAAGCGCCGCCCAGGCCGGGATCATGGCGCTATCCTACTTAAGTTGGCGGCGCGGAGGCCTAGCCGTTGTTGGAATCGACGACGCCCAGAGGGACGAACTTGTCCGCCCCGGCGACGAGGCCGCCGGCCAGGATCTGAGCCTTCTCGGCGTCGATCTTCAAGCGCAGACGGCCGAGGATGGCCATCATGTTCTTGCCGGGGCAGTCGGTCTCGTTGTAGTGCTGGTGGCCTTCGAGAAAGCCCTTGTCGGTCCCGTTCTTCTTGTACTTGATGGCGAGGAAGGTCACCAAGCGGGTCAGGCTCTCGATCTGCGCGTCGGTGGGCTTGATCTTGTTGTAGTCGCCCATCATCGCGATGCCGATGTTGCCGTCGTTGTCGCCCAAGACGTGCGCTCCGGAGAACTCGGCCTGACGACCTTCGATCACGCGCCCGTCGCCCGCGATCAGGAAGTGATAGCCGATGTCGGCGAAATTGTCCTTCCCTTCCTTGCCCCGGCCCACCATGTGGTACCACTGCGTGCCCTTCACGTCACGCTTGGCCTCGTCCTCGTTCATGGAACGGTGGCCGTCAGTATGGTGCACCGTGACGCGGTACGGCGTCTGGTGCACGTTCGAGCCGCGCCGCGGCGCGGCTCCCCAACCGAGGCGGCTCATGATCGGCGCCACGGTCGCGAAGTGCTGCTCAAGCTGAAACTTGGCGAAGCCGAGCAAGGTCTGGCCGGCGCCTTTGGCGGTGCCGGGGGTGGCGCCGCTCTTCGAGTAGTCGTAGTCGTCGGGTAACGGCGGCTCGACGCCGCGAAGATCGCTCACACGCTCAGAGGCGACCGCCGTATAAGGGAGACGCTTGCGGCCGCCGGCCAAAGAGGCCGCAGGCACGTAGCCGTTTGAGGACACCGCGTCGCGGGTCAGGGCGCCGTCAAACAACGCGCTGGCCTGGCGGCCGACGCCGTCCGGGGCGGCGCCGCTGAAATCGCTCTCCGGCGCGTACGCCAGGAGCTGCTTGCCGGCGGCGGTGGCGCCCAGGTTCGACTGAGCGGAGGCGTCGAAGCGGCGCGCAACCGGGGCCGGCGCCGAACCGCCGGCGACGGGCTTCTCATTGGCGCAACCGGACAACGCGTACAGCGCGAGGACCGAGACCGCGAAAGGAATCAGGCGCTTCATGGCCCGAGTTTATCCCATTCTTTTGGAAATGATATAGGCCTTTAGGCCTGCTCGGGGGGGTCCTAATCAGCCTAGTCGGTGCCAGGCTTTAATGATTCAGAAAGTCGCGTTTTTCCGTCTTAAACGCCGAGGAAAGCCCTATTCGTGCCAGGCTTTAAGGTGTTAAACAATAGTTTGCGTGGCCCGAATCCAGCCCGCCACCCGGGCCATGCCGTCTTCCATTTTGACCCTCGGCCTCCAGCCCAGATCCCGTTTGGCGGCCGAGACGTTAAACCAATGCGAGGTCGTCAGCGTGTCCACCAGGAACTTCGTCAGGGGCGGCTCCGAGGTCAGCCCAAGCGTGCGCCACGTCCCCTCACAGGCCCCCGCCAAGGCGTAGGCGAGCTTCTTGGGCATGCGCTTCTTCACCGGCCCCAGGCCCGCTGCGCCGAGCATGCGGTCCACGATCTCCCAGAACGGCCGGGGATCGTCCCCGGACAGAAAGTAGGCGTTGCCCGAGATCTCCGAGCGCGGCGCCAGCTGGATCGCGGCCAGTATGTGGGCTTCCACGCAGTCGTCGATATAAATGGCGTCCACGAGCTTGTTGTCGTCGCCGATGCGGAACAGCCGTCCCGCCTTCTGCCGCGAAACGACGCGCGGCAACAGATTCCGATCCCCCGGCCCCCAGATGAAGTGCGGGCGCAGCGACACGGTCGACAGCTTGTCGTGGTCGGCGGCGAGGACCATCTGCTCCGACAGCGCCTTGGTCTGGGAATAAAACGAGTCGAACTTCTTGGGATAAGGGGCGCTTTCGTCCACGCCGTCCACGTCCCCCCCGTGGAACACCACGGACGGCGAGCCGGTGAACACGAGCTTATTGATCCCCTGCTCCTGGCAGGCGCGCAGGACGTTCTTCGTCCCCTCCACGTTCACCTGGTGGAATTCCTCGTAAGGTCCCCATAGGCCGATCTTGGCCGCCACGTGGAACACCACCTCGCGGTCGTCGCACGCCGCCTTGAGGCTCTCGTAATCGGTGACGCTGCCCTTGGCGCAGTCGATGCCCAGGGCCTCGAGGTCGGCGTAGGAGCCCCGGCCGAACACGCGCACGTCGTCGCCGCGCTCGCGCAGCTTGCGCACCAGCGCGGCCCCCATGAACCCGCCGCCGCCGGTGACGAGCGCCCTCATGAGAGCTTCTGCCCGGCCCACACGGCCAAGGCCTCGCGGTTGATCTTCGCGTTATGGCGGGTATCGACGGGGAAGCCGGGGTGGAACAGAAGATCCTTGATGTCGTTCGTGAAGTCCGGCCGGTCCTTAATATTCAAAATGTCCTTCTTGAGCTCGTCGCTCGCCTCGACGCCGGGCTCGAGCTCCACGCACAGCACGGGATTGAGGCCGACGCCCACCAAGGCGGTCCGCTTCACCTTCGGATGGGCGTTGAACACGCCCTCCACGCAAATCGTGTAATGGACGCCCTTCTCCGTCTTCACCTTGTGAGCCTTACGCCCGCAGAACCACAGCCGCCCTTGCGCGTCGTAGTAGCCCAGGTCGCCCATGCGGTGCCAATGGCTCGTTCCGTCGCCGATCTTGGCCTTGGCCATATCCTCAAGCCGCCGGAAATACTCGCCGGTGACCACGGGGCCCTTCACGGCGATCTCCCCCACCTGTCCCTGCGGCAGGCGCAGATCGTCCGACCACGTCTTGATCTGGCCTTCCTCGATCCGGATCACCGCCGCCTCGATCCAGCGCACGGGCTTGCCCACGCAGACGCCTTCGCCGCGCAAAGTCTTGGCCGCGGTCTCCTCGAGCACTTCCTTGGACGAGGTGAGCGCCACGGGCAAGGCCTCGGTGGCGCCGTAAGGCGTATAAATCGGCACGCTGCCATTGAGCATCTTCGAAAAAAGCTCCAGAACCTTGGCCGGCACCGGCGCGCCCGCCGACATCACGCGCGTGAGCGTGGGCAGCGCGATCCCGTGCTTGGCGCCGAAGCGTCCCACGCGGTCAAGCAAGGCCGGGGAGCCGAAGAGCTGGTGGATCCTATACTTCTGGATCGGAACCACGATCGCCATCGGGTCGACCGTGCCCGGGCGAGTGAAGTCCATGTCGGGAATCACGACGGTCTGGCCCAGCGCGACGTCGAAGAGCCCGAACAGCGGGAACGTCGCCATGGACAGCTCGCCCTCGTTGATCTGAAAAAGCTCCCGTAGCTGGTCCACCTGCGCGGAGAACATCGAATGCTCATACACCGCGCCCTTGGGCGCGCCCGTGCTGCCGGAGGTGAACAGAATCGCGGCGCGGCCGTCGGCCGGCACGGCGGGCAGGTCGAGCTGGCGCGCGCGGCCGAACTCGCGCATCGTCTCGAGCGTGGGCAAGCCAAGCGACGGCCCTCCCACGACCACCTTCAGGCGCGCCGTCGGCGCCCAGCCGCCCGCCGCGCGGGCGATATGCGCCTTGGCCGAGCCCACGAACCCGTCCGGCGCGGCCTCGCTGAGGCACCGACCCATATTGGAAAAGCCGATGCCGGGATCCACGAGCACCGGCGTGAGACCGGCGCGGAACAAGGCGAAGCTGACGGCGAAGAAGTCCTTCGACGGCGGGATTAAGACCGCCACGCGGTCGTTCTTCTTGAAGCCGGCGCGCAGGAAGCCCTGGGCCAACAGCTCCA